>DASTQL010000001.1:0-7956 GCA_035761805.1 Jiangellales bacterium
AGGCCGGCGGGCGCACCGTGTCGCTGGGCTCGATGCTCGGCCCGGAGTTCGCCGCGTACCCGACGGACATGTTCAGCGCCGACCGCTTCCACCCGTCGGCGGCCGGCTACACGGCCGCGGCCGCCGCGATGCTCCCGTCCATGGCCAGCGCGCTCGGGCTGTGGGCGCCCGAGGAGGAGCAGCCCGAGGCCTCGCGTGGCGACAGCGTGCTGCCGGTGGCGATCGCGGCCGTCGAGGCGGCTGCCGAGGCCGGCACCGAGGTGGCCGCCGCCCGGGTCGGGGGTCGGGACCGTGGCCCGAGGGGTCGGTGGGCCCAGCTCCGGCACCGCCGGCGACGCCCCCTGCCCGACGTCGTACGCGAGGCGGCGGCGGACGGAGGTAGCGTGGGGGCTGCTACCAGCCGGTAACCCGCGAGGAGCCACCGCCATGCCCGAGGCCGTCATCGTCGCGACAGCCCGTACCCCGATCGGCCGCGCCTTCAAGGGATCGCTGGCCTCGGTCCGGCCGGACGACCTGGCCGTCGGGGTGATCCGCGCGGCCCTGGACAAGGTGCCGCAGCTCGACCCGGCGACGCTGGACGACCTCTACCTGGGCTGTGCCGAGCCCAGGGACGAGCACGGCGGCAACATGGCCCGGCGGGTCGCCGTCCAGCTCGGGCTCGACGGTGTGTCCGCCGCCACGGTCAACCGCTTCTGCGCCAGCTCGGTGCAGACCGCGCGGATGGCCTTCCACGCCATCGTCGCCGGCGAGGGGGACGCCTTCGTCTCGGCGGGCGTCGAGTGCGTCTCCCGCTACCGTGGCTGGGGTTCCGCCGGCGTGGACCCGGCCGACACCCACAACCCGGCCTTCGCCGACGCCGAGGCCCGCACGGTCGCCACGGCCGAGAGCAACGCCCCCTGGCACGACCCGCGCGAGGACGGGCTGCTCCCCGACGTCTACATCTCGATGGGCCAGACGGCCGAGAACGTCGCCACCCTGCGCGGCATCACCCGGCGGGAGCAGGACGAGTTCGGCGTGCTCTCGCAGAACCGCACCGAACAGGCGATCAAGGACGGCTTCTACGCCCGGGAGATCGCCCCCGTGACGCTGGAGGACGGCCGGGTCGTCGACACCGACGACGGTCCCCGGCCGGGCACCACGTACGAGAAGGTGGCCGCGCTCGACCCGGTCTTCCGGCCCGACGGCACGGTCACGGCCGGCAACTGCTGCCCGTTGAACGACGGTGCCGCCGCAGTGATCATCATGAGCGACACCCGGGCCAGCGAGCTGGGCCTGACACCGCTGGCCCGGATCGTGTCGACCGGCGCCTCCGGGCTCAGCCCGGAGATCATGGGCCTGGGTCCGGTCGAGGCCTCGCAGCGGGCCCTGGCCCGGGCCGGCATGAGCATGGGCGACGTCGACCTGGTCGAGATCAACGAGGCCTTCGCGGCCCAGGTGATCCCCTCCGCCCGCGACCTGGGGATCGGTCCGGAGAAGCTGAACATCCACGGCGGCGCGATCGCCCTCGGCCACCCCTTCGGGAGCACCGGCGCCCGGATCATGACCACCCTGCTCAACGGCCTCCAGCACGACGACCTCAGCATCGGCCTCGAGACGATGTGCGTGGGCGGTGGTCAGGGGATGGCGATCATCCTGGAGCGGATGAGCTGAGCCTGCACCTGACGCTACGGGAGGGCGAGCCGGAGATGGCGCAACATCTCCACGGCCAGGTCCAGTCGGTCGGCGTCCAGTCGCCCGGCCCGGGCCAAGGCGACGAGATCGTTCCCCGTCACGGCCACCTGGTCGCCCACGGCATGGTCGCCGAGGCGCGGGACGGGTAGACGCGTTCGCCTCTCCGCGTCGGCGGCCAGGTCCGCGAGCCGCTGGGCCAGCGCGTGGGCGGCGTCCGCGACACTCGGGTACGAAGCCTCCAGTTCGACACCCGTCACGTTTCCCGGGGCTGTTGGCAGGGACGGATCCGGGGTGGGCCGAAGAGCCAGGTCGAGCGGACGTGCCAGCCGGGCGTGACCCAGTCTCCGCAGCTGTTCCGAGACCCGCGTGACCTCGGCGGACAGCACTCCGAGGCCGTCGGTCACCACGCAGGGAACGCTACCGATGCACCCGCCGCCACCGCCGTCAAGGGGCCGAAGGGCTTGCTGCGGCCCGCCCGGTGAGGCAGGCTCGACCCACGACCATCCCCCACCGCTGGAGGCAGCCATGAGCCTGAACCACTCCGAGGAGACGCATCGCAACCTGGTCGCTCGCGTCCCGCAGGCGACCGGACGCGAGCTTCCCGAGTGGTTCAGGGCCCTGGAGGACGGGCCGGCCTTCTCCCGATTCGACGACAGGGTGCGGTGGCTACGCGACGAGCACGGCCTCGCCCACGGCCACGCCACGGCCATCGTGCACGAGCACGACCTGCACCGAGCGCACCGCTCGTTCCAGTAGCCGCACGTCGAAGGGCCCCGCCCCCGCGCACGCGGGAACGGGGCCCTCGGTGTCTTTCCCCGGGCACGGCGACCGCCGACCCGGGAGCGGTCACTCGCCGCGCAGGATGGCCAGCAGGCGCAGCAGCTCGATGTAGAGCCAGATCAGCGTGACGGTGAGGCCGAACGCTGCGGTCCAGGCGTACTTCTCCTCGAGCCCCATCCGGACGCCGTTCTCGATGAAGTCGAAGTCCAGGACGAGCGACAGGGCGGCGAGGCCCACGGCGAACAGGCCCACGAGGATGCCGAACGTGCCCGTGCGGAAGCCCCAGCCGTCGCCCACCCCGAACAACGCCGCCCCGAAGCTCACGAGGGCGAAGACGAGATAGCCCCCGAGGGCGATGAGGACGCCCCGGCGGAACTTGGGCGTGACCCGGATCCACCGCTGGGTGTAGGCCAGCAGGGCCACCGCGAAGACGCACAGCGTCGCGATGACGGCGGTCTGTACGACGCCCGGCCACCGCTCGTTGAACCACAGGCTGATCCCGCCCAGGAAGACACCCTGCACCGCGCCGTAGGTGAGGATCAGCGCCGGGCTCGGCTCCTTCTTGAACGCGTTGACCAGTCCCAGCACCAGACCGACGATCGCGGCGGGCCAGGCCAGGCCCGGCGCGACGAACCACCCGACCGCCGCACCGAGAAGCACCAATGCGAAGACCATGGCCGTACGCACGAGGACCGAGTCGTAGGTCATGGTCCCGGCCCGCTGGACCGGCGGCGTCGCCGATGGCTGGTTGTAGAGGTCCTGGAGCTCTGCCGCGGTCATGCCGGCGGGAGCCGAGGCCACGCCGCGCCCGCTGAACGCGTCGCTGCGGCTGAACACGGGGTTGTTGCTCTGCATCTCTTCCCTCCACGGCCGCACGGTGCGGCTCGGCTCGTCACATATCTAACCGCAAACGCTGACGCAGCGTTCCCGTCGCTGTGGGCCGGCCAGTCGCCACCTGCCCGTCTCGGCGGCAATCGCAGGCGGAGCACCCTATTCTGGCTGATCAGGGTGCCGGCCGGCGCCAGGGTACGCGACCGCGGGAGGTGACGCCGCCGATGAGCAGCGAGCCTCCCAGTCCTCGTCCCCGGTAGGGCCACCGCCGGAGGTGGCCTCCGCCCCACCCGTACGGTCTGGAGTCCACCATGCCCGAGCGCCGCCTGCCTCCGATCCGGTTGCTCACCCGCCGGCCCCGGCGACCTCCGCACGCGCCGGTCGAGGCACCCCAGCAGCGGTCGGTGACGCCCGCGACCGGCAACGCGTTGGTGGACAGCGCGATCTACGAGGAGGGCCACCGGGTCGTCTCCCCGCGCTCGCTGGGCGAGACCTTCCACAGCCTGCGCGAGCACCCGGGCGGCATGGCCTGGATCGGCCTCTACCGACCCGACGAGGACGAGCTGACCTCGCTCGCCGAGGAGTTCGGCCTCCACGAGCTCGCGGTCGAGGACGCGATCCAGGCGCACCAGCGGCCCAAGCTCGAGCGCTACGGCGACACGCTCTTCGTGGTGCTCCGTGCCGCCAACTACCTGGACGAGCCGGAGGAGCTGGCCTTCGGCGAGCTTCACGTCTTCATGGGACCGGACTTCGTGATCACCGTCCGGCACAGCGAGGCGCCCGACCTGCGGCACGTGCGTCGACGCCTGCAGGACGACCCCGACCTGCTCGCCCTGGGGCCGGAGGCCGTCCTCTACGCGATCCTCGACGCGGTCGTCGACGGGTACGCACCGGTCGTCGCCGGCCTGGACGAGGACATCGACGAGATCGAGACCGAGGTCTTCCTCGGGGACCCGCAGGTCTCCCGGCGCATCTACGAACTGTCGCGCGAGGTCGTCGAGTTCCAGCGTGCCACGCGCCCGCTGCGTACGGTTCTCAACGCGCTGAGCGCCGGCTCCGCCAAGTATGGGGTGGACGTCGAGCTCCAGCGCTACCTGCGCGACGTGGCCGACCACCTCACCGAGGTCAACGAGCGCATCGACGGCTTCCGGGCCGCGCTGCGCGACATCCTCACCGTCAACGCGACCCTGGTGGCCCAGCGGCAGAACGAGGAGATGAGGGTCCTCAGCGAGGCCAGCAACCAGCAGAACGAGGAGGTCAAGAAGATCTCGGCCTGGGCGGCCATCCTCTTCGCCCCCACCCTCATCGGCACGGTCTACGGGATGAACTTCGACCTGATGCCCGAGCTGCACTGGGGGTTGGGCTACCCCTTCGCCCTGGGGCTGATGGTCATGACGAGCGTGACGTTGTACGTGGTGTTCCGGCGGCGCCGCTGGATCTGACGCCGTCCGGGCCGGGGCGGCTCGCGGCGCGCTCGATCCGGCCGCGCGCGGCCTGCTCGCTGGGGGACCGGTCGCCGAGGGCGAGCCGCATGCCCGCCAGCAGGCCGGCGACGGCGATCCGGGCGGGTGCTCGTGGCACGGGCGGCAGGCCCAGCGCGGTGCGGTGCCGTGGCTCGAGGGTCGACACGGCTCCCGCGGCGAGCACCCCGTACGCAGGTAGGGCCGGCGCCGGCAGCGGGGGGCGGAGCACGAAGCGCGCGATCCGGCGCGCGGCCGGGCTGCCGGTCAGGACCCCGTCGTACGAGGAGAGCTGCTCCTCCAGCTCGGCCCGGCTGCGTGGCGGGTCGGCGAGGCCGAGCAGTTCCGCGGCGCGCGCCCACTCCCGTACGTAGGCGTCCGGGCCCCCGGGGATCACACCACCCCAGCTGACGTGGGCGGTCAGGAAGGAGTCGGTGAAGGCGACGTGCACCCAGCGGAGCAGATCCGGGTCGTCGGCGGTGTACGGGCGGGGGCTGGTCGGGTCGGTTGGCGGCGCCCAGGTCCCGCGGACCCGGTCGTGCATGGCGCGGACGCGGGCCGACTCCCGCTGGGCGGTCGCCGTGGCGCCGAAGGTGACCGAGGTGAGCCAGCGCGTCGTGCCGGCGAGTCGGCCGAGGGCGTCGCCGCGGTAACGCGAGTGCTGCTCGACGCCGGCGAGCGCCGCGGGGTGCAGCGCCTGGAGGAGAAGTGCCCGGATCCCGCCGACCAGCGTCGCGAGGTGACCGTGGACGACCCAGGGCGCCGACCCGGGGCCGAAGAAGCCGGCGTCGTCGCCGTCGGCCATCGCCCGGACCCACGCAGGCTGCCCGGCGGGGTCTCCGGCCACGATGCGGCGGAAGGTCCGGGCGACCCGGTCGGCACCGGGGTAGCTGGTCGACGACATCGACCCAGTCTCGGGTGTCAGGGCATCGTCGGCACGCGGAGGAGTCGAGGCGGTGGTGGTGTCGGTCCGGTTGAGCCGGCGACGTCGCGTGGTCCCGCTTCGATCGGACCGGGTCAGGAAGTCTCGGAGTAGAGGAGCCACACGTACCGAAACGGCTGGGACGCGTTCCAGCTCGCCTCCTGCTCGGCGCTGACCCGGGTGAAGCCGACTGCTGTGTAGCAGCGGAGCGCTGCCTCGTTGTCAGGGTGCACGCGCACGAAGACGTCGTCGTGCTCGGCGCGCGCCAGCCCGACGAGGCGGGCCACCAGGGTCCGGCCGATCCCCCGGCCACGCAGGCGGGGATCGACGATCAGGCGGGCCAGCTCCACCTCCGCCTCCTCGTCGTCGACCCACAGCTCGCCGTAAGCGACGAGGCGTCGCCCGTCGTGGAGGCCGTACGGGCGCACGCCGTCCTGTGCTGCCCACCCGTTGACGGTCTCGACCGACACCGCCCCCCCGGAGTGACCGCACCACATGGTGATCTCGGCCGCCGAGCGCGGCCACGAGGAGACGGTTGCCGCAAGGTCTGCGGTGAACGGGCGGAGATCCATGGTGCCCCTGACGCTGCTCGGTCTCCTGCTGGGTCAGGCGCTAGCCGGCGATCTGCTCGGCCACCAGGCCGGCGTCTTCACCCACACCGACGAGTAGTGAGGACTTCCGCTTCCTCAGGAAGTGGACGCCGACGAAGTACAGCCCCGCCACCGTCGTGCTGGCCCCGTCGCGGTGCAGCGGGAACCCGAGGTCATCGAACGCCTCCGGGTGCTGGATCCAGTCTCGGTAGGCGGGCCGGTAGCCGGCCGCGACGATGACCGAGCCGAAGCCTCGCAATGACAGGCGGTCCCTCCCAGCCACGGTGAACGGCGGCGGGTCGGGCATCTCCGGAGCCGCTACGCCGCGGGCTCTGCACGTCGCACGGATGACGGCGCGCACGTCGGCGTAGCGGGCATCGCCGAAGGCTACCGACTCGGCGAGGTCGTCGGCGATGGCGGCCGTGGCGTCGTCTACGCCGATCAGCCGTCCGACCAGGTCGACCCCGAGCCCGCTCAGCGTCCGGTAGCTGAGGTCGTGCCCGCCGGCGACCCCCGTGCTCTGGAAGTTCGCCGCAAGCCTCGCCTTCGGGTCGGGCAGATCGGCCACGGACGTGTCGAGGAAAGGCGTTTCCAGCAACCAGTCGATGATGTCGCGCCCATCCAGCCGGCGCGGGACCCACGGGGCGCGCCCACAGGCCAGGACCACGTGGCGACCGGCCAAGCACAGCTCCTCGGCGATCTGGCAACCAGATTGACCGCTCCCGACCACCAAAGCCGCACCATCCGGCAGCGCCCCCGGGTTGCGATAGTCCTCGGCGTCCAGCACCGTCAGCCAGGGCGGGAGTGCGGCCAGCGGGGCAGGTCGCAGCGCCCGCTGGTAGGCCCCGGTGGCCACGACCACCGCTCGAGCCGTGATCGTGTCCTCGCCGGTCCCCAGCTCCAGTCGCCCACCCGCTGGCTGCCGCAGGGACTGCACATCCACCCCAGTGCGTACCGGGGCGTCGAAGGCAGCCGCGTAACCCTGCAGGTAGGAGTTGACCTCCGCACCGGCCAGGAAGCCGTGCGGATCACCACCCGCATAGCCGCCGCCGGGCAGCCGGATCGTGTGGTTGGGCGTCACCAGGCAGAAGCTGTCCCACCGATCCGCCCACGACGCGCCGACGCCATCCCGCTCGAGGACGACGTGCTCCACCCCGGCCTCAGCGAGCTCGTGGCTCACTGACAGCCCCGCCTGCCCGGCGCCGACGACCACGACGTCGAACTCAAGCCCCATCGGCGCACCCCAACCCAACTCCACCGGCCCGCTCCCCGGGTTCGAGGGTGATCTTCTGTCAGCCGCCCGTCAAGAACGTCACCGGCAACGACCAACGTCCCGCCGGCGGCCCGGTCCCGGCGCTCGCCCGGTCCACCTGCATGCGCCGCCGCGGGCCGCGACAGGAGGACGGCATCCAGCTGCCGCTGACCCGACCTCGGGTGGTCTGCCGGTGCCCCCGGTGGGACTCGAACCCACAACCCAGAGCTTTTAAGGCTCCTGCCTCTGCCGGTTGGGCTACGGGGGCCTCGGGGGTCGAGCGTATCCGGGTGGGCGCGGACTCCGCCGGGTCTGGAGGAGGGCTTCCCTCCTCCAGACCCGGTCGGCCGGCGGCCGCGGCGGTCAGAGGTAGGTGCGCCGGGCGAACACCGCGTGCGCACCCGCGACGCGGTCCAGGAAGATCAGCCCGTCGGTGTGGTCGATCTCGTG
>DASTQL010000002.1:0-9816 GCA_035761805.1 Jiangellales bacterium
GTCGCGGTGGTCGCCGGTGCCGTGGCCCTGCTCGTCGCCGCCCGCGCGGCCGGTGTCTCCTACTGGGGGACGTCACCGGCGATCGCCGTGGGGTTCCCGGTCGCCGTCCTCGGGACGACCGTGCTCGGCTGGTGGATCACCACCCGGGGGGACGTCGTCGTCGGGCGATGGGTGCTGGCGACGGCCGGCGCTCTCCTGCTCTACCTGGTCGCGGTGGCCGTGGTGACCTGGGCGGTCGCGGCCGAGGGGCTCGCGTCCCCGGTGCTGGACTGGCTGGCGCTACCCGCGATGGGCGGCTTCACGATCGCCTTCGTCCTGCTCCAGGTGAGCCTGCTCGCCGCGCGCGACCGCTTCGCGGGCTGGGGGGACCGGCGTCGACCGATGACAGCAGCGCTCCTCGCGTTGCTGGTGGCCAACCTGCTGCTGGGTGCCGCTTCGCTCGACCCCGATCCACCGCTCGACCAGGTCCAGCCCCCGATCGGAGACACCTGGCTGGCGGCCGTCGCGGGCAGCTGGGTCGCGGCAGTCTTGTGGATCGCGTGGCTGCTGTCGGTCCTGGTTGGGCCGGTCGCCCTGTGGCGGGCGGTGGGCCGGACGTCCGGCATGCCCCGCCGCCGGATGTCGGTCGCCGCCGTGGTGTCGCTGCTGCCGGTGAGCGTCATCGTGTGCTGCGTCCTGATCCTGCCTGTGCTCGCCGTCGCGGGGCTGCCGGAGCGGCTCGCCGTCGACGTCCTCTTCGCCTTCTTCTCCTTCGCGTTCCCCCTGACCGCGGCCGGGCTCGCGGTGGCGGTCAGCGGCCGCGAGGAGGGGCTCCGGCTGCACACCAAGGCCTTCGAGGTGTCGTTGACCGTCGCGGTCGGCGTGCTGTCCACCCTGGCGGCGGTGGCGGTCAGCACCCTGGTGGCCGTCACCCTCGCCGACGGCTCCGTCCCTCTCGTCGTCGTGGCCACCGTCGGCGTGATCGCCCTGCTCGCCCCGCTCCGCCGCGGCGTCGTTCGGCGGTTGCTCCGGCTCGCCGACCCGCGCCTGGCCCTCGCCACCGACCTCGTACGGGAGGTGCAGGCGGCGGCAGGGGAACGCTCCAGGGGATCAGTGCGCGAGGTCCTCCGGGCCACCCTCGACGACCCCGCGCTCGAGGTGGCGGTGCGCTTGCCGGACGGCCGGTCCTGGGTGACCGTGGACGGGGTCGAGGTCGGGCCGCCCGGGGAGCAGGACCCCAAGCACGTGACCGCCGTAACTGACGCAGGCGGCGACCCTCACGCGTATGTGCTCCACCGGACGACGCCCGCGGACGCGGCCGGGATCGTGGCGGAGGTGCGCCCGCTCGTCGAGCGGGCCGTGCTCGAGGCCGCCGTGCGCCACCAGACCGACCGGCTCGCCGCCGAGCGGGCCCGGGCCGACCGGGCGGCCGAGGACGAGCGGCGCAGGCTCGAGCGAGACCTGCATGACGGCGTGCAGGGCCGTCTGCTCGCCGTCGCACTCGACCTGCAGGCTGCGGACGCCGCGACCCAGGACGGCGACGCGCACCTCGTCCTCACCGACGCCGTCAGCTCCTTGCGCACCGCCATCGAGGAGATGCGACGCCTGGCGACCGGCTCGGCGCCCGAGACCCTGGCCCGCCACGGCCTCGGTCCAGCCCTCGACGACCTCGTGCGGAAGCTGCCCGTGCCCGTCTCGGTCAGCGTGCCCGAAGGCCGGCTCGACCCGACGACCGAGACGGTCGCCTACCTGGTCGTCAGCGAGGCCGTCACCAACGCGGTCAAGCACGCTGCGCCGTGCTCGGTCGAGGTCGCCGTGACGCTCGAGGACGGCGTGCTCGGCATCACCGTGGTCGACGACGGCGCAGGGGGTGCCGACGTCCGCGCCGGCACCGGCCTCCGCGGGCTGACCGAACGCGTCGGCGCCGCCGGCGGGACGCTCGTCGTCAGCGACCGGAGACCGCACGGCACGGTGCTGGAGGTGGCCCTGCCGTGCGGGCGGTGATCGCGGAGGACATGGTCCTGCTGCGCGAGGGGATCGCCCGGGTCCTCGCGCGCGCGGGCATCGAGGTGGTCGCCGAGGTGGGCGACGCGCGGGCCCTCGTCGGCGCGGTGGTCGCCACCCGGCCGGACGTCGCCGTCGTCGACGTCCGGATGCCGCCGACCTTCGTCGATGAGGGTGCGCGGGCCGTTCTGCTGCTGCGGGAACGGTTTCCCGACCTGGCGGTCCTGGTGCTCTCGCACGTGGTCGACCCGGGGTTGGCCGCACGGCTGACAGCGGATCGGCCTGCGGCCTTCGGGTACCTGCTCAAGGACCGCGTGCTCGACCTGGAGGACTTCCTGGCGGCACTGCGCCGGGTGGTCGCCGGTGGCACTGCCATCGACCCGCTCGTGGTGACCCACCTGATGAGCCGCAGCACCGGCCGCCTGTCCGTGCTGTCGCCGCGCGAGCTCGAGGTCCTCGAGCGGTTGGCGCGCGGGTTGAGCAACGCTGCCCTCGCCGAGGACCTCGTTGTCTCGGAACGCACCGTGGACGCCCACGTGAGCTCCATCTTCGCCAAGCTCGGCCTGCCGCCGGCACCTGACGTCAACCGAAGGGTGCAGGCCGCGCTGGCCTGGCTCGATGCGACCGCAGCGGCGAGCGACTCGGCAGTCGGACCGGCCGCTGCGGAGCCAGGGCGTCCCGGCGCTGCACGATGAGTCGCGACAGCCGTGGGGAGTCGCGATAGGTGCTGGCACCGATGCCGGGCACCCGGGTCCGCCCCTAGCGTCGGGCCGGTCGCCGGTCGACGGCGACGGGGCCGGAGGGGGCGACAGATGCGTCGAGCACTGGTGCTGATGTGGGTGGGGTTCGTCCTGCCGTTCGTCCTGACGGTGATCAACGGTGGTCCGGACGGGTGGCTGCCGCACGTCCTCTTCCACCCGACGTACGTGGCCTTCCTGGCGGTCGGTGGGTACGGCGTCCACGTGCTGCGCGCGTCGACGGAGTCACGGGCGCTGAGGCGGCTGGGGGCCGCAGCCGTAGCGGTGGCCGCGCTGGCAGCCGTGGGGCATCTCGGCGAGTTCGTGGCCGTCCTGCTCGGAGGCGGACTGCACGCGGGCGAGGAGGTCTTCGGGGCGCCGCTGCACCTGACCAGCGCCTCGGTCACCGTGCCGATGGTGTTGCTCGCCATCGTGCTCACGCTTGCGACGACGGTCACCGCCTGGGTGGTCACCCGGGACGCCCCTGCCGGTCCCGCGTACTACCGCGGCGTCCGCACGGTGCACCGGTGGTCGTCCCTGGGCTTCACGATCGCTGTTCCGCTGCTCTTCGTCGCGCAGGACTCGCCGGTCACGGCCGCCCTCGCCGTGGTGACGATCGTCGTCCTGCTGCTCACCGGCGTGCAGATGTCCGGCCGCCACTACCTGATCAGGTGGCGCCGGCGGCGCAACCGGCGGGACCGGGCCGGGAGTCAGCCCAGCAGGCCGGCGGGGACGACCCGCACCGGGAACGGCCGGGACAGCTCGAGCGCGTCGGTGCCGGAGGCGCGGCCGGCCTCCACGTAGTCGCCGTCCTCCAGCCGCCAGGCGACGACGGCAGGCTCTTCTGAGTCGACCACCCAGTACGCCTCGCACCCGGCGCTGCGGTGGCGGTCATGCTTGACCAGCAGGTCGATGCGTCGCGTGCTGGGGGACAGGACCTCCACCGCGAGGGTCGGGGCGCCTGGCAGGTCCCGGTCGGTGAAGGCGACCCGGGGCGCGACCAGCAGGTCTGGCTGGAGCACGGTGTCGTCGGCGAGCACGACGTCGAGCGGGGCGAAGAGGACCACGTGGTCGGCGGGCACCGCAGCATGGAGCAGGAGGAACAGCTGCGCAGCAACGGACTGGTGCCGGGTGCTCGGCGCCGGGGTCACGAGCAGGGACCCGTCGAGCAGCTCATAGCGGTGCCCGTCGTCGGGCAGCGCGTCGAGGTCGTCACGCGTCAGGGCCCGGCCGTACGGCAACGCTGCCACAGCCGTCATGGTGCCTCCTCGCCGTCATGGGCTCCAACCCTGGCGGACGGCACCGACCCGCGACTGCGCCGTCCACAGGGCACGACCGGCGCCGGGCCCTTCGACCCTCGGCCCCACGGGCGCGGAGGCCGATCATGTCGGGATGACCGAGCCCACCTTCCGTACCGTGATCGAGCCCTTCCGCATCCACTCCGTCGAGCCGCTGCGCATGACCACGGCGGCGCACCGAGGGGCAGCGGTGCGCGAGGCGGGCTACAACCTCTTCCGGCTGCACGCCGACGACGTGCTCATCGACCTGCTCACCGACTCTGGTACGGGGGCGATGAGCCGCGACCAGTGGGCGGCCATCCAGCACGGCGACGAGTCCTACGCCGGCTCGCCGTCCTACTACATCTTCCGCGACGCGGTGCGCGAGCTCTTCCCGTACGAGCACGTCATCCCGACTCACCAGGGGCGGGCGGCTGAGAAGATCCTCTTCACGGTCCTCGGCGGCCCGGGCAAGGTCGTGCCCAACAACACCCACTTCGACACGACGCGCGCCAACGTCGAGTACACCGGCGCGGAGGCCGTGGACCTGGTGATCGCCGAGGGCCGCGAGCCGCGCGGCGACCACCCCTTCAAGGGGAACATGGACGTGAGCGCGCTGGACGCCCTGCTCCGCGCGCGCGGCCACCACGTACCCGTGGTGTTCATGACCGTGACCAACAACAGCGGCGGTGGCCAGCCCGTCGCCCTGGCCAACCTCCGGGCCGTACGCGAGGTCTGCGACTCCCACGGCAAACCACTCTTCCTCGACGCCTGCCGCTTCGCCGAGAACGCCTGGTTCATCAGGGAACGCGAGCCGGGGCAGGCCGGCCGCAACGTCAGCGACATCGTCCGCGACATGGCCGCGCTCGCCGACGGGATGACCATGAGCGCCAAGAAGGACCCGATGGGCAACATCGGGGGTTGGCTCGCGATGCACGACGACGCCCTGGCGCAGCAGTGCCGCAACCTGCTCATCCTGACCGAGGGGTTCCCCACGTACGGGGGGCTGGCCGGGCGCGACCTGGAGGCGCTGGCCCAGGGGCTGCGCGAGGTCGTCCAGCACGACTACCTGCGCTACCGGATCAGGTCCACCGCCTATGTCGGGGAGGCGCTGCAGCGGGCGGGCGTCCCGGTGCTGACCCCGGTCGGCGGGCATGCTGTCTACCTCGACGCGCGGGCGCTCCTGCCGCACGTGCCACCGCTGCAGTACCCGGGGCAGTCCCTGGCCGTTGCCCTGTACGAGGCCGGGGGAGTGCGGTCGTGCGAGATCGGCACCGTGATGTTCGGGCGGCGGCCAGACGGGGCGGAGGAACCCGCTGCGCTCGACCTGGTCCGCCTGGCCATCCCGCGGCGCACGTACACCCAGAGCCACATGGACTACGTCATCGAGGTCTGCGAGCACGTGGCCGGGCGGGCCGGCGAGCTGACCGGGTACCGGATCGTCGACGAGCCCCCGGCGCTGCGGCACTTCACGGCGGGCTTCGAGCCCGTGGCCTGACGGCCAGCCCGGCAGGACCGGCCCGGTACGGCAGCGTGTGCCATCTCTCCGACCCGGACCGGGCTCCGCCGAACTGATGCCGCCGCTCTCCGGGCGCACCCAGCCGGCCCAGCGCCGACAGCGCCGTCGTCTTGACCGACGGGACGACCGGCTGGCACCCGTGCGTCCCCGACGAATGGGCAATCCTGGCACCCGCCCGATCACGGCGGAAGGAGCGCAGCACCGCACTGACGTGAGGGGTCCACGGGGCCGGTGGCGGGTGGTCGTCGTGGCTCTCCGCGGGACCCGCCCCAGCGCTCAGGGATCGGTGTCCCGACCCGGTCGGGCCAGGGTGTCCCGGGTGAGCCCGGTGCTACGCTGATCACGGCGACTTGCCACGCCAGACCTTCGCTCGGCCCCCGCGCGGCCGACTCCGTGGAGGCAAAGGGGACCCCGAGTGCTCGGCAGGGTCGTTCCGCCCGACGTGTCCTCGCATGCGTCGGCAAGCGCGGGTTGCCGGGGCGTGCACCGGGACACCGGAGGCGAGTGACATGACCCGACATGAATCCTTCAAGCGCCGCGTGCGCGCCCGCATGGAGAAGACGGGGGAGCGCTACGGCGCGGCCCGCCGCGTCCTCCTCGAACAGGCCGGGCACGGGCGTCGGCGCCGCTGGGTGGCCGAGCCGGAGATGAGCGACGAGGCCGTGCGTGAGGCAACCGGCCGTGGCTGGGACGACTGGTGCGACGTCATCGACGCCTGGCCCGGCCACGCGAACGGGCACACCGCCGTAGCGGCCCACGTCCGGGAGCACCACGGGGTCCCCGGCTGGTGGGCACAGACGGTGACCGTGGGCTGGGAGCGAATCACCGGTCGCCGACTGCCCTACCAGCGCCCCGACGGCACCTTCACCGCAGGCAAGTCCCGGACCGTCCGCGTCGACGCCGCCGACCTGCGCGCCATGCTCCTGGACGAGGCCGACCGTGCCGACCTCTTCCCCGGCCAGCAGACGGCGCTGCGCTCCCGTGCGACGACCAAGGACGTGCGGCTGGCCATCGGCCCGGGAACCGCGCTGTTCACCGTGGACGCGCAGGCGGACGGCCGGACCAAGGTGACCGTCAGCCACGAGCGGCTCCCGGAGTACGACGACGTCCAGGAGTGGAAGCTCTACTGGGACAAGTGGCTGGAGGCCCTGGCCGAGGGTTGAGCCCAGCCCTCGTACGGCCGGTGGTCGCCGCCGGGCGACCACCGGCCTTCCCGCCCTCCGCGGTCAGGGCTCCAGGGTCTCCGCGGCCAGCAGCGGGTCCCAGAGGAGGCGGGCCAGCTCGCCGAAGCGGTGCGGCTCGCCCCCTGAGCCCGCCTCGGCCAGCAGGACGTCGAAGCCAGCGCCGTCCCCCCAGACCAGCCGGTGCGCCGGGTCGGCCTGCTCGCCGTCGTAGCGGCCGGGGTCCCAGTCCCGCTCCGCCTTGGCCCGGGCGTTGGCCGGGCTCATGTCGTCGAACCGCGCCTGGGCGTAGGTCCCGGCTGCCTTCACGGCCATCGGGAGCGGCGTGCACAGACCCTGCGCCCTCAGCTCGACCAGGCCGGCCAGGTACCGGCAGGCCTGGTCGGGCTCCACCGGGCCGAGGCACGACCGGGCGACGCCTTCGCGTGGGGCCCGGCCGATCGTCACGGCCGTCCACGAGGTGTCCGGCCATGTCGCGCTCAGGGACAGCAGCTGTGCCCAGGCCCGCAGGCGGTGCTTCGCGGCGAGCCGCGAGAACTCCACCCGGACGAGCGTGCTGCCGTGGACCCCGCTGACGGTGCCGACGACCCGGCGCCCCGCCACCTCCGCCGCGACGTCGACCACACGGCCACCGGCCGTACGGACGTCGGTGGCGGCGGCCACCAGCGGCTCGACGTCGGCCATGACCTCGTCGAGGACCCGCCGTCCCAGCTCTCGGGGCGGCAGCGTCTGGCGGCGCCACTCGGCGTTCACGCAGGTGTCCGGGTCGGAACCCGCGAGGCGCGCGCGGAGGAGCCGGTCCCCCACCGACCAGCGGGCCAGGTTCGGGAGGTCGACCGCCAGGTCGTCGTCGAGCTCCTCCTCGTCGCGGGGGAGGGTGATGCCGAGCCGCTGGCGCAGGAAGGCCTTGGCGGGGTGCTCGAGGAAGGCCACCAGGTCGGCGAGCGGCAGGTCGACGGGCTCGTCGCGGGCAGCCAACGGTAGGTCGAGGAACGGCGCCGACCCCTCCCGCGCCCCGGTGGTTCGCAGGGCGCCGGCCAGGCCCTGCCGGTCGAAGCTGAAGGGCCGGGACGTGCCGAGCCGCCCGGCCTCGAAGTTGCGGGCGTCGAAGGGCTGCAGCGGGTGGTGCACGACCACGTGGTCCCGGGCCCGGCCCCCGCCGTCCGGCCGGGCCACCGCGTCCGCGGCGTCGAGCAGCTCGCCGACCGGCACGGCTGGTGGCCGCCGGGCGTTCGTGCGCGGGTCGGCGCCGGTGTAGAGGACGACCAGGTGGTCGCCGGCAGCGAGCACAGCGTCGAGGAAGAGCTGCCGGTCCTCGCTGCGGCGGTCGCGTTCGCCCACGCAGGGATCGCGCGCCAGCACGTCGTCGCCGTCGACGCTGACCGTGCGCGGGAAGCGCCCGTCGTCCAGCCCGAGCAGGCAGACGACCCGGTGTGGCACCGACCGCATCGGCACCATCGAGCACATGGTCAGCTCGCCGGTACGGAAGTTGGCCCGGGTCGGACGGCCCCGCAGCCGGTCGGCGAGCAGGGCCCGCACGTCGGCCAGCGACAGGCGGACGCTCTCGGCGCGGGCGCCGGCCGCCGCTGCGACCGCGGCCAGCTCCCGCTGCGCCTGGGCGCGCTGCCACGCGTCCGCCTCCGCCACGCCGGTGAGCCGGTCCAGCCCCACGGTGAGGCTCTCGAGCCAGGCGGCCAGCGGGCGCTCCCCGGTCAGCTCGTCCAGCGTCGCCGCCAGGCGGTCGACGAGCTCGGCCAGCCGTCCCGCGAGGTCGATCTCGCTGCTGTCGACGTCGTCGAGTGGCAGGGCCAGGCCGACCCAGCGCGGGTCGGCGGCGTCCTCGGCCATGGCCGCCCCGAGCAGGACACGGTCGAGGCTGGTGCCCCAGGTGTTCTGGCGGATGCTCCCCAGCCCGTACCGGGCGCGGTGAGGCGCGTCCAGCCCCCACCGGACGCCGGCGTCGCGAGCCCACCGCTGCAGCCGCTCGAGGTCGTCGTCGGTGAGCCGGAACCGCCGCCGTACGGGCGGTGACGCGGCGATGTCCAGCACCTGGCTGGCCGTGACACGGGCATCGGCCAGCTCGAGCAGGGCAGAGACGGTCGAGAGCAGCGGGTTGGTCTGGCGCAGCGCCCGGTCGGCCAGCCGGACGCGGAGCCGGTGACCTGGATGGGTGCCCGGGCCGCGGTCGTCGGCAAGGCCGAACGTGGCGGAGATCAGCGGCGCGTAGTCCTCGATGTCCGGGCACATGACGAGGACGTCGCGCGGTTCGAGGGTGGTGTCGGTGGCCAGGAGCCCCACGAGCACCTCACGCAGCACCTCGACCTGGCGCTCGGGGCCGTGGCACGCGTGCACCTGGAGGCTGTGGTCGATGCTCCATTCCGCCGGGACGTCGTCGAACGGGAGGTCGTCGCGCACGGCCCGTTGGATGCGGCCCAGCAGCGTGTCGGCGGCGGGGCCGAGCGGAAGGTGCTCGTCCGCGCCGACGACCGCCGCGAGCTGGACCTGCAGCTCCCGCGCGTCACGGCCGAGCCCGGCGAGCAGCGGGTTGCGTGGCACCCCGACCGTCGGGTCGGTGCGGCGTCGCCGGGGACCCGGCCCGCCTTCGTACCGGGAGACGTGGGACCACAGGACCGGTGACGGGTGGGGCAGCCACAGGTGCACGTCGCGGTGTGTGGCGAGGGCGGCCACGACCCGGTGCTGGGCCGTGGTCATGCGGGTGGGGAACATGAGGGACAGACGGTCGGGCAGGTCTACCAGGCCGGGGTCGGCGCGCAGCAGCTCGCACGCTGGGCCGAGGCGCTCGGCCCGTGACGGCAGGCCTACGGTCTCGCGGAGCCGGCGCCACAGCTCGGCTTGCCAGCGCAGGTCGTCGGGCAGGTCCGCGCCGGCACCGTCGTCGTCGTGGCCGGCGAGCCACCTGGTGACCATCTCCGGCCGGTGGGCGGCGTAGGAGTCGTAGAGCGCGGCCAGGTGGCGTGCGGCCGAGAGCCTGCGCCCTCGACGGTGCGGCCGGGGGTCGTCCGGGTCGACCCCGACGTGCCCGGCCAGTGCGCGGCACCACGGCTCCGGCGCGCAGGCGTCGACGGTGTCGAGCAGCGGCCACACCACCCGGTCCGGGT
>DASTQL010000003.1:0-5070 GCA_035761805.1 Jiangellales bacterium
ACCAACTCTACGAAGCACAGCCAGTTCCGCCACGCCGAACACTCACGAAAATAGACCGGGGGCGCCAATGGGCAACCAATACACTCACCGCGCCGGCGGTTGGCGAGGACGGACAGCCCCGATAAGTCAGCAGCATTGGCGTCGGCGCCTGGTGGTGGCCCCATCAGCCTGGTGATGCGCCCATCACGAGGCTCGTGGGGTGCCAAAGTACCCTGAGCCCGGCGCCCCACCAGGGTGGTGAACGTGGTCGTTCGGGCGCGGCAACGGCGGTATGAGCAGCTTCAGCGACCCGGACGGTGGCGGCGATCACTCGAAGTGTGCTGCTCCGGACCCCTGGGTAGCGTCGCGGCATGGAGTTCCGGCACCTCGGCCGATCCGGCCTGAAGATCAGCGAGATCTCGTACGGGAACTGGCTCACGCACGGGTCCCAGGTGGAGGAGGACGCCGCGCTGGCCTGTGTCCACGCGGCCCTCGACGAGGGGATCACGACCTTCGACACGGCCGACGCCTACGCCAACACCGCCGCCGAGACGGTGCTGGGCAAGGCGCTGGCGGGACAGCGCCGCGAGTCGCTGGAGATCCTCACGAAGGTCTACTGGTCGACCGGTCCGGGCGGCCCGAACGACGCCGGCCTGGGACGCAAGCACATCATGGAGTCGATCGACGGCTCGTTGCGGCGGCTGCGGACTGACTACGTCGACGTCTACCAGGCGCACCGGTTCGACCACTCCACGCCGCTCGAGGAGACGATGGAGGCCTTCGCCGACGTCGTCCGCCAGGGGAAGGCGCTCTACGTCGGCGTCTCGGAATGGGATGCCGAGCAGATCCGCCGCGGCTACGCGATGGCCCGGACGCTGCGCATCCCGTTCATCTCCAACCAGCCGCAGTACAACATGCTGTGGCGGGTCATCGAGGCCGAGGTCGTGCCGACCTGCGAGGAGCTCGGACTCTCGCAGGTCGTATGGTCCCCGATCCTGGGTGGGGTGCTCACGGGCAAGTACCGACCCGGATCGGCGCCTCCCGCCGGGTCGCGCGGGGCCGACGCGACGGGGTCCGACTTCGTCTCCCGCTGGCTCACCGACGACGTGCTGACGCGAGTGGCCTCGCTGGAGGTCGTGGCCGCCGATGCGGGGCTGTCACGCCCGCAGCTGGCCGTCGCCTGGGTCCTCCAGAACCCCAATGTCGCCTCCGCGATCATCGGCGCGTCCCGCCCCGAACAGGTCCGCGAGAACGTCAAGGCCGCCGGCGTACGGCTGGAGCCTGCTCTCCTCAAGCGGATCGACGAGGTTCTCGGTGATCTCGTCGAGCGTGACCCGCGCCAGACGGTCTCGCCGCGGAAGCGGCCCGGAAGCTGAGCGCCGGCGATCGCGTTACGCGCTCCACGGGCGCGCCACGGCTCCCCCTCGCCGGGTGGTCTGCCATGGCCGGGCACCGTTCGTCCCCCCACCCGGCGACGGGGTCCCTGGCCCAGTTTCGACGACGCCGGGTCAGGGACGCACAGACCCGGAGACGTCATGACGGGTGCGGCGGCCCCTACTCGGGCGGGCGAAGCCCCATCGGCCCGTATACGACCCGGTCGTCCTCCAGCAGGGTCACCGCCTCAACGCCGGCGTCGAGCAGGTCGGGCCAGGCCTCGCCGACCCAGGTCTCGGCGTCGGCCTGGTTCGGGAACTCGGGGCGCGGCAGCCCGCCGTCGTCGACGGTCGCGCCCTTGTCGTCGAGGTAGCGCCAGTGCCAGGCCATACGGGTCAGGCTAGGCGGCTGCCGTCCCGGTGACGCCGCAGGGGCGCACGCGGAGGCGGGAACCTGGCGCCCCTCCCCTGAAGGGGGTGAAGCGACGGGGGCCGGGCGCCCGGGCGACACGTGCCGCGGCAAGTGGGCACCGAGCCAGGTGCATTCACCGCGGCGGCTACCCATCTACGCGGCTGCCGTGATCATTGGGGGCCACCTTTGACGCGGTCGGCGGGGGCGTGGGACAGTGCGCAGGTCTCACGCACCGAGCAGGGGAAGTCGGTCGTACGCCGACGCTGACCCGCAACCGTAGGCCGCGCACGGGCACCGCCCGTGACCCGCGGCGAGCCGGAATGCCTGCTTGGGGCGAGCGGCTCCATGTTCCGTCGAGGTCTACGGGACGAAGCCGGGTCACGACCGGAGACCGGTGCGCACCGCCGCCAGGCCGGCGCCCCGAGGCCCCGGGAGCGGTCCGTCCTCGTCACGGAACCCGCTCACCGAAAGGCCACACCCCATGCGCAGCACCACCCCGCGCGCGACCCCCGGCGACAAGCCCGGACGCGCCACCCGCAGGCCCATCACCCCGCGGCACGCGGGCCTCGCCGCCGTCGCCGCCCTGCTGATCGCCCTCCTAGCCCCGGCAGCCGCGCACGCCCAGGACGCCTACCGCTTCTGGGGCTACTACCAATGGGACGGCACTCAGTGGGCCTTCGCCCAGACCGGTCCGGCCGACGCGGTCCCCGAGGACGGGGCCGTCGAGGGCTGGCGTTTCGCCGTCAGCGACGAGTCCACGACCCGCCTCCCGCGGGCCGACAGTGACTTCGAGGCCATCTGCGCCGACCTCGTCGGCGGCGAGGGAGAGAAGCGGGTCGCCGTCGTCATCGACCCAGGCACAGCCGCGGACTCCCCCGACGGAAACGAGCCGGCGGCCCCCAGCGGCGCGTGCGCCGTCGTGCCCGCGGACGCCACCGGCGACCAGGTCCTCACCGCGGTCGCGAGCACCCGCGTCGAGGGCGGCCTGGTCTGCGCGATCGACGACTACCCGGCGACGGGCTGCGGCGACGCGGTCGCCGGCCCTGTCTCCACCGAGCCGGACGAGCAGGTGGAGCTGGTGCTCCCCGCGGAGCCCGTCGCCACCCCGGTCGAGTCTCCGGGGGAGCCGACAGACGACGCGGCAGCGGCTCCGACCGACGACACGACGGAGACCGCCGCCACGACCGAGGACGACGGCTTCCCGGTCGCGCTGGTCGCCGGCCTCGCAGCCGTCGCCGCCGTCGGCACCGCCGCCGTCGTCATCGCCCGCCGCAACCGGGAGCGGGACGAAGCGGCGTGACCCGCACCGCGGTCCGATCCCGTACGGCGCCGAACCCGCGCCGTACGGGGTCGCCCGGCACCCGCCCCGTACGGCTGCTGCCCGCCGCCTTCACCATGCCCCGGCACCTGCACGCGGGGGCCTGGTGGCTCTGGGCGCTGGGGCTGGCGGCGGCGGCCAGCCGGACCAGCAACCCGCTGCTCCTCCTGCTGATCGTCGCCGTCGCCGGACTCGTCGTCGCGGCCCGGCGCACGCCGGCGCCCTGGGCCCGGTCGTACGGCGCCTTCCTCAAGCTGGGCCTGGTCGTCATCGCGATCCGGGTGCTCTTCCAGGCCGTCTTCGGCGCGAGCGTCGGTGGCAGCAGGGTCCTCGTCACGCTGCCGGAGATCCCCCTGCCCGAGTGGGCCGCCGGGGTCCGGGTCGGCGGGCCGGTCACGCTCGAGGCGCTCGTGCTCGCCCTCTACGACGGCCTGCGGCTGGCCACGATCCTCGCCTGCGTGGGCGCCGCCAACGCGCTGGCCGACCCACGGCGCCTGCTCCGCTCGGTCCCCGCCGCCCTGTACGAGGCGGGGGTCGCCGTCGTCGTGGCCATGTCCTTCGCCCCGCGGCTGGTCGAGGACGCGGCGCGGGTGCGCGCCGCCCACCGGCTCCGCGGACGCCCGGCGCGTGGTCTGCGCTCGCTCACCCGCGTCGCCATGCCGGTGCTCGAGGGCTCGCTGGAGCGCTCGGTCGACCTGGCCGCCGCCATGGACTCGCGAGGCTTCGGGCGCCGTACCGAGCAGACTCGCGGCCGGCGCCGAGCCGGCGGGCTGCTCGTGACCGGTGGCCTGCTCGGTGTGTGCGTGGGCGTCTACGGGCTCCTCGACGGGGGCTCACCCGCCCGGGTCGGCCCCGCCCTCCTGGCGGTCGGGCTGCTCGCGGCCGCCGCAGGCTTCGCGCTGGGCGGTCGCGGCTCCACCCGGACCCGTTACCGCCCGGACCCGTGGGCCCTCCCCGAGTGGCTCGTGGCAGCCTCCGGGCTCGCGGCAGCCGCCGCCTACGCCGTCGCGGCCGCCCGCGGCACGCCCGGCATGAACCTCCTCGTCGTCCCGCTCGTCCAGCCGACCCTGCCGCTGCTCCCTCTCGCCGGGGCCCTGGTGGCCGCGACGCCCGCCGTCGTCGCCCCGCCCCCGCCCGGACGGCCGGCCCGCCGCTCCCAGGAGGCCCCCGCGTGATCCGCTTCGAGCGCGTCTCCGTCCGGTACGCAGGCCAGGCCCAGCCGGTGCTCGCCTCGGTCGACCTGCGCGTCCCCGAGGGCGAGATGTGCCTGGTCGTCGGGCGCACCGGGACCGGCAAGTCGACCCTGCTGCGCGCGGTCAACGGCCTGGTCCCGCACTTCACCGGCGGCACGCTGTCCGGCCGGGTGCTCGTCGACGGCCGCGACACCCGCAGCCACAAGCCGCGGGACCTCGCCGACGTCGTGGGCGTCGTGGGGCAGGACCCGCTCGCCGGCTTCGTCGCCGAGACCGTGGAGGACGAGATCGCCTTCGGCATGGAGTGGCTCGGCGTCGCCCCCGACACCATGCGCCGCCGGGTCGAGGAGACCCTCGACCTGCTGGGCCTCGCCGACGTCCGCGCCCGACCGGTCGCCACCCTCTCCGGCGGGCAGCGGCAGCGGGTCGCGATCGGCGCCGCCCTCGCCGCCCACCCGAAGGTCCTGGTCCTCGACGAGCCGACCTCCGCCCTCGACCCCCAAGCCGCCGAGGAGGTGCTGGCCGCCCTGCAGCGGCTGGTCCACGATCTCGGCACCACGGTCCTGCTCGCCGAGCACCGGCTCGAGCGAGTCGTCCAGTACGCCGACCGCGTCGTCCACCTCACCGGTGACGGGCGCGCGGTCGTGGGTCTGCCCGCCGAGGTCATGGCGACGTCGCTCGTCGCCCCGCCCGTGGTCGAGCTCGGCAGGCTCGCCGGCTGGTCGCCGCTGCCCCTCTCCGTCCGGGACGCCCGACGCGCCGCTGCCAGCCTGCGCGGCGACCTGGAGGGCCGCA
>DASTQL010000004.1:0-28849 GCA_035761805.1 Jiangellales bacterium
CGACCCGGCGGAGGAACTCGGCCCGGTCGAGGAAGTGGTAATGGACGCCTTCTTCCTCCCCCGGCCGGGGGAAGCGGGTCGTCGAGGACACCGAGAGCCAGACCTCGGGGTACGACGCTCGTAGCCGCCGCAGCACCGTGGACTTGCCCACCCCGGAGGGACCGGAGAGGACGACCAGCCGCCCCGGTCCGCTCGGGCCCACCCTCAGGCCTGATCCGCGTCGCCGAACTCCCGCTCGAGAGCTGCGACCTGGTTGGCTCCGAGGCCCCGGACCCGGCGGGTCTCGGCGATCCCGATCCGCTCCATGATCTGCCGGGCTCGCACCTTGCCGACGCCGGGCATGGCCTCGAGCAGCGCGGAGACCTTCATCTTGCCCACGACGTCGTTGCTGTGGCCCTCCTTCAGCACGTCGGCGAGCGAGGCGCCGGAGTGCTTGAGCCGGTTCTTGACCGCGGCCCGCTCGCGGCGGGCCTCGGCGGCCTTGGCCAGGGCCGCCGTGCGCTGTTCGGGGGTCAAGGGCGGTAGCGCCACGGACGGTCACCTCGGCGTTGGTCGGGACGGACGCGGATGTGCGGAACCTAGCGACTCGTGCGCCACGTGGGCAACGCGATCGGGAGAGTCACCGGTCCTGCTCAGCCTGCCATCGCCCGGGCACAGTCATCGCGGAGCCTGGCCGCCGCCTCCCGGAGGGCGGACACGGCGGGTCCGCAGGCCAGGACCTCTCGCGACACCGCGGGCAGGACCAGCCGCAGCGCGGGGCCGAACAACCCGCGCAGGTCGTCCGGTCCTGCCCCCTGTGCGCCCAGCCCCGGGGCCAGCAGGGGTCCGCCGACGTCCAGGTCCTCCCCCGTGCGTCCCACGGTGGCGCCGACGACGCACCCGACGCTGCCCAGCGGTGCCGGCGAGGCTTCGGCGTTTCGCCGCCGCACGTGCTCGAGGACCGTGCCGGCGACCGTCCGGCCCGACGACGTACGGGCGTGCTGGACCTCCACCCCCTCCGGGTTGGACGTGAGGGCAAGCACGAACACGCCCGTCCCGTGGCGATCGGCCGTGTCCAGCAACGGCGTCAGCGACCCGAACCCCAGGTACGGGGACACGGTCACCGCGTCGGAGAACAGCGGCGATCGCGGGTCGGCGTAGGCGTCGGCGTACGCCTGCATGGTGGAGCCGATGTCGCCGCGCTTGGCGTCGGTGAGGACGAGGGCACCCGCGGAACGCGCCTCGGCGACGACGTCCTCGAGAACGGCGACCCCCCGGGCACCGTGACGCTCGAAGAAGGCCGACTGGGGTTTGAGGACGGCCACCTGCCCGCCGAGGGCCTCGACCACGGTGCGGCTGAAGCGCTCGAGTCCGGAGGCATCGTCGGGGAGGCCCCAGGCCGCGAGCAGCGCCGCGTGCGGATCGATGCCCACGCACAGCGGGCCGCGGTCGCGGAGCGCCCGGTGCAGCCGTTCCCCGAAGCTGCCGGCGGTCACGACCGCCCCGCCCGGCCGGCGTCGAGCCCGATGGCTGCCGTGACCGACCGCAGCCCGCTGGCCCGGACCCGGGCGAGCAGACCGTGGTGCACGCGCCGGGGCCACGCGGGACCCTCGTAGACGAAGGCGGTGTAGGCCTGCACCAGCGTGGCCCCCGCCCGGATGCGCTCCCACACGTCCTCCGCGCCGCTGACCCCGCCCACCGACACCAGCACCAGCCTGTCCCCCACCCGCGCGCGGAGCAGGCGCAACACCTCCACGGACCGCGCCCGCAGGCACGGCCCCGACAAGCCGCCCGGGCCCGCGGCGGCGACCTTCGCGGGATCGGACCCGAGTCCGTCCCGCGACGTCGTGGTGTTCGTCGCCACGATGCCGTCGAGCCCCAGGTCGAGGGCCAGGTCGGCGACCGCGAGGACGTCCTCGTCGGTGAGGTCCGGCGCGATCTTGACCAGCAGCGGGACCCGTCGCCCCGCCGCCTGGTCCGCCGCGGCCCGTACGGCGACCAGCAGGGGTCGCAGCCGTTCCACGGCCTGCAGGTCGCGCAGTCCGGGGGTGTTGGGCGAGCTCACGTTCACCACGAGGTAGTCGGCCACGGGAGCCAGCGCCCGGGTGCTGGTCACGTAGTCGTCGACCGCCCGCTCCTCCGGCACCGCCTTCGTGCGGCCGATGTTCACGCCGACCACGACGTCGGTCCTGCCGCGGCGGGCGAGTCGCCGGTGCAACCGCCGACGCAGGGCGGCGGCCCCGGCGTTGTTGAAGCCCATCCGGTTGACCACGGCCCGGTCGTCGGGGAGCCGGACGAGGCGGGGTCGGGGATTGCCCGGCTGTGGCCGGGCCGTCACCGTGCCCACCTCGACGAAGGCGAAGCCCAGACCGGCCAGGGCGTCGACGGCCCGGCCGTCCTTGTCCAGGCCCGCCGCCAGGCCGAGCGGGCCCGGCAGCTCGAGGCCCAGCGCGCGGACGCGCAGCGCGGGGTCGTGCGGACCGAGCACTCGTGCCCCGAGCCGCGCCAGGCCGGGCACCGCCGCGGCCGCCCGCAGGGCGGCGGACCCGGTCAGGTGGGCCGTCTCGGCGTCGACGCGTCGGAGCACCCGGTCGAACAGGACGCGGTACACCGGCGGTCGCCTCACGCCGGGTCGGGTGGCGGCGCGGAGAGCACCCGGCCCCACTCCTGCAACGAACGGACGCGTACGTCCCCGGTCCTCATCGCCTCGACCCCCTGGACCGCCGCCGCGAGGCCCTGCACGGTCGTGATGCAGGGGACGTTGGCAGCGACCGACGCGGCGCGGATCTCGTAGCCGTCCAGGCGGGGCGACCCGCCCGGGGTGGTCCCGCTCGGGGTGTTCACCACCATGGCGACCTCGCCGGCCCGGATGCGCTGGACGATCGTCGGCTCGCCGTCCGGTCCCGGGCCGGACGAGTGCTTGCGCACGACCGTGGCACGGACGCCGTTGCGCCGAAGCACCTCGGCCGTCCCGGCGGTGGCCAGGACCTCGAAACCGAGGTCCGCCAGCCGCTTGACCGGGAAGACCATGTGCCGCTTGTCGCGGTTGGCGAGGGACACGAAGACCCTGCCCCGGGACGGGAGGCCGCCGTAGGCCGCGGTCTGCGACTTGGCGAACGCCGTGCCGAAGACCTCGTCGACCCCCATCACCTCCCCGGTCGAGCGCATCTCCGGGCCGAGCACGGTGTCGACGTAGCGCCCGTCCGGACCGCGGAACCGGTTGAACGGCATCACCGCCTCCTTCACCGCGCTGGGGGCGTGGGCGGGGTGGTCGAGGCAGTCGCCGCGGGGTGGGAGCAGGCCCTCGGCGCGCAGCCCGGGGATGCGAGCCCCGAGCATCACCCGTGCGGCCGCCTTGGCCAGCGGGACACCGGTGGCCTTGGAGACGAAGGGGACCGTCCGGGAGGCCCGTGGGTTTGCCTCCAGCACGTAGAGCACGTCGCCGGACAGGGCGTACTGGACGTTGAGCAGGCCGAGGACCCCGACACCGCGGGCGATCGCCTCCGTGGACCGCTTGACGCGGACCAGCTCGTCGTGGCCGAGCGTGATGGGCGGGAGCGCGCAGGCGGAGTCGCCGGAGTGGATCCCCGCCTCCTCGATGTGCTCCATCACTCCCCCGAGGAACAGCTCCTCGCCGTCGAACAGCGCATCGACGTCGATCTCCACCGCGTCGTCCAGGAAGCGGTCGACGAGGACCGGGTGCTCGGGGCTCGCGTCGGTCGCCCGCACGATGTAGTCGCGCAGGCTCTCCTCGTCGTAGACGATCTCCATCCCCCGTCCGCCGAGCACGTACGAGGGGCGCACGAGCACCGGGTAGCCGATGGAGTCGGCCAGCTCCTTCGCGTCGACGAAGGACGTGGCCGTGCCGTGCTTGGGGGCCGGCAGCCCGGCCGCGTGCAGGACCCGTCCGAAGGCCCCCCGCTCCTCGGCCAGGTGGATGGCCTCGGGGGGCGTGCCGACGACGGGAACACCGGCGTCGGCGAGTCCCTGGGCCAGCCCGAGCGGGGTCTGCCCCCCGAGCTGCACGACCACCCCGGCGACCGGGCCGGCCCGCCGCTCGGCGTGCACGACCTCCAGGACGTCCTCGAGCGTCAGCGGCTCGAAGTAGAGCCGGTCCGAGGTGTCGTAGTCGGTCGACACGGTCTCGGGGTTGCAGTTGACCATCACGGTGTCGAACCCGGCCTCACTCAACGCCTCCGCGGCGTGCACACACGAGTAGTCGAACTCGATGCCCTGACCGATCCGGTTGGGACCGCTGCCGAGGATGACCACGGCCGCCCGTTCCCGCGCTGTGACCTCGGTCTCCTGGTCGTACGAGGAGTAGTGGTAGGGCGTGCGCGCAGCGAACTCGGCGGCGCAGGTGTCCACCGTCTTGAAGACCGGCCGGATCCCGAGGGCGTGCCGCACGCCACGGACGACGTCCTCGGGCAGGCGCCGGAGGTCGCCGACCTGACGGTCGGAGAAGCCGTGCCGCTTGGCCAGCCGCAGCAGCTCCGGGGTCAGCTCGGGGGCGTCGCGCAGCTCGTCGGCGACCTCGGTGAGCAGGAGGAGCTGGTCGAGGAACCACGGGTCGACAGCCGTCGACTCGTGCAGGGCCTCGGTGGACACCCCGGCGCGCAGCGCCATGACCACGTCGCCGAGCCGGCCGTCGTACGGGCTGGCGACCCGCTCGAGCAGCTCCTCGGGGTCGCCCGGGCGGCTGCTGAAGTCGAACGACGAACCGGCACGCTCCAGGCTGCGCATGGCCTTCTGCAGGGCCTCGGTGAAGCACCGGCCGATGGCCATGACCTCCCCCACGCTCTTCATGTGGGTCGTGAGCACCGGGTCGGCCGCCGGGAACTTCTCGAACGCGAACCGCGGGACCTTGACGACCACGTAGTCGAGGGTCGGCTCGAAGGAGGCAGGGGTCTCGGCGGTGATGTCGTTGGCGATCTCGTCGAGGGTGTAGCCCAGGGCGACGCGCGCGGCGATCTTGGCGATCGGGAAGCCGGTCGCCTTGGAGGCCAGGGCACTGGACCGCGACACGCGGGGGTTCATCTCGATCACGATCATCCGACCGCTCGCCGGGTCGACGGCGAACTGGATGTTGCAGCCGCCGGTGTCGACGCCGACGCCGCGGATGATCCCGATGGCGACGTCGCGCATCCGTTGGTACTCGCGGTCGGTGAGGGTCAGCGCCGGCGCCACGGTGATCGAGTCGCCGGTGTGCACCCCCATCGGGTCGAGGTTCTCGATCGAGCACACGACGACGACGTTGTCGGCGCGGTCGCGCATCACCTCCAGCTCGTACTCCTTCCAGCCGACGACCGACTCCTCCAGGAGCACCTCCGTCGTGGGGCTGAGGTCCAGGCCGAGACCCGCGATCCGTCGCAGGTCGTCCTCGTCGTGGGCCATCCCGGATCCCGCCCCACCCATGGTGAACGACGGCCGGACCACGACGGGGTAGGCGAGCTTGTCGGCCGCCGCCAGGCACTCGTCCAGCGTGTGGCAGATGACCGACCTGGCCACCTCCGCGCCGACCTGCTCCACGACCTCCTTGAAGGTCTGCCGGTTCTCCCCGCGGCGGATCGCCTCGATGGAGGCACCGACGAGGTCGACGCCGTAGCGGTCCAGGACCCCGCTCTCGTGCAGGGCGACCGCGGTGTTCAGCGCCGTCTGGCCGCCAAGCGTGGCCAGCAGCGCGTCCGGGCGCTCCCGCTCGATGACGCGCTCGACGAACTCCGGGGTGATCGGCTCGACGTAGGTGGCGTCGGCGTACTCCGGATCGGTCATGATCGTCGCGGGGTTGCTGTTGACCAGGACGACACGCAGGCCCTCGGCGCGCAGCACCCGGCAGGCCTGGGTGCCCGAGTAGTCGAACTCGCACGCCTGGCCGATGACGATCGGCCCGGAGCCGATGACCAGGACGCTCCGGATGTCGGTGCGGCGCGGCATCAGGAGTGCCCCTCCCCCGTCATCAGGGCGTCGAAGCGGTCGAAGTGGTGGGCCGCGTCGTGCGGGCCGGCCGCGGCCTCCGGGTGGTACTGGACGCTGAAGGCCCGCAGGCGGCCGTCCGGGCCGGTGAGCCGCAGACCTTCGACAACGTCGTCGTTGAGGCAGACGTGGCTCACCTCCACCTGTCCGAGCGGGGTCTCCACGGGGGCGTCCACGGGTGCGTCGACGGCGAAGCCGTGGTTGTGTGCCGTGATCTCCACCCTCCCGGTGCGCCTGTCCCGGACCGGCTGGTTGATCCCGCGGTGGCCGTAGCGGAGCTTGTACGTACCCAGGCCGAGCGCCCGGCCCAGCACCTGGTTGCCGAAGCAGATCCCGAAGACGGGCAGCCCACGGTCGAGCGCACCACGGACCAGCGACACGGCATGGTCCGCCGTCGCCGGATCGCCGGGCCCGTTGGACAGGAAGAGGCCGTCGGGGACCACCGCCAGCACGTCGTCCAGCGTGGAGGTGGCCGGGACGACGTGGACCTCCATGCCTCGCTCGGCCATCCGCCGCGGGGTCATCGCCTTGATACCGAGGTCGAGCGCGGCCACCGTCGAGCGTCGTGCCCCGACCGCCGGGACGACGTACGGCTCGACGGTCGTGACGTCGCCCGACAGGTCGGAGCCCTCCATCGGCGGCGACTCAAGGACGCGCGCGAGGACGTCGCCCACGAGGTGGTCCGCACCGCTGAAGATCCCCACCCGCATGGCTCCGCGCTCGCGCAGGTGCCGGGTCAGCGCACGGGTGTCCACGTCGCTGATGCCGACGACGCCCTGGCGTCGCAGCTCGGCCTCCAGGTCACCGGTGGCGCGCCAGGAGGACGTCACCCGCGCCGGGTCGCGCACGACGTAGCCCGCGACCCAGAAGCGGTGGGACTCCGCGTCCTCCTCGTTGACGCCCGTGTTGCCGATGTGCGGGGCCGTCTGGACGACGACCTGCCGGTGGTACGACGGGTCGGTCAGCGTCTCCTGGTAGCCGGTCATGCCCGTGGCGAAGACCGCCTCACCGAGGGCCACGCCCTCGGCGCCGTAGGCCCGGCCCCGGAAGGTGCGGCCGTCCTCCAGGACGAGGGCGGCCGGGCCGCGCGCGATCACGCGGCGCTGCCGTGCCGCACGAGTCCGGCCACGGCGTCGCGCAGCCGCGCGGCGTCGACGGCCCGGCGCGGCCGGACTCCGGTGTCCAACCGCCGACCGCCGTGCTCCCAGGTGACGACGACCAGCCCGCCCGGCTCGACCACCCGCCCGCCCAGGGCCCGGTCCAGGCGAGCGTCGAGCAGGGCCCGGGCGGGCACGAACAGGTCCGGCTCCGGTGCTCGTCCGACCAGCACGCCCGCGGCCGCCACCTCGACCTGTGCCGGACTGCGCCGGCCGAGGCCGTGCACGACGACACGGTCGAGCCAGTCGCCGGCGACCGTGGTGCCGACGTAGACCCCTTCGACGGGGTCGAGCACCACGCGCCCGAGCTGCGCGGGCACGGCGGGCAACGGGGGCAGGTCGCCGTGCCGGCGGGCCCGCGTGCGCCAGCCGCGCCACATGCCGGCACAGACCACCACCAGCACGGCCAGGGTCAGCCCGACGGCAAGGGCCTGCGTGCCGGTCACGCCGGCGCTCCCTTGAGGACGGTGGGCCGACCGCGCAGGAAGGTCGCGACGACCTGGCCGGGCAGCGTGGTCCCGGCGTACGGGGTGTTGCGGGACAGCGACGCCAGGTCGGCGGGGTCGATCGTCCGCCGGGAGCCCGGGTCGAGGAGCACGAGGTTGGCCGGTTCACCCGCGGCCAGCGGCCGGCCGTGTGGCTCCGCCTCGTCCGCCACCCGGCCGATCCGGGCCGGCCGCACCGACATCCGGTCCGCGACGCCCGCCCAGTCCAGCAGCCCGGTGTCCACCATCGTGTGCTGGACGACGGACAGCGCGGTCTCGAGGCCGAGCATGCCGAAGGCGGCAGCCGCCCACTCGCACTCCTTGTCCTCGGCGGGGTGGGGGGCGTGGTCGGTGGCCACCGCGTCGATCGTGCCGTCGGCCAGGCCCTCGCGCAGCGCGCGGGCGTCCTCGGCGGACCGCAGCGGCGGGTTGACCTTGTAGACGGGGTCGTAGGTCGCCGCCAGGTCCTCGGTGAGGAGCAGGTGGTGAGGGGTCACCTCGGCGGTGACCGGCAGGCCGCGGGCCTTGGCCAGCCGGATGATCTCCACCGAGCCGCGGGTCGACACGTGGCACACGTGCAGTCGCGAGCCGACGTGCGACGCGAGCAGGACGTCCCTGGCGACGACCGCCTCCTCGGCCACGCCGGGCCAGCCGCTGAGGCCGAGACGGCCGGCGAGCTCGCCCTCGTTCATCTGCGCGTCCTCGGTCAGCCGCGGCTCCTGCGCGTGCTGGGCCACGACCCCGCCGAAGGCCTTGACGTACTCGAGGGCCCGGCGCATCAGCACGGCGTCGGAGACGCAGTGCCCGTCGTCGGAGAAGACCCGCACCCGGGCCGCGCTGTCGGCCATGGCACCGAGCTCGGCCAGCCGCCCGCCGGCCAGGCCCACCGTGACCGCACCGACGGGTCGCACGTCGCAGTGGCCGGCCTCGCGGCCGAGCCGCCACACCTGCTCCACGACGCCGGCGGTGTCGGCCACCGGGTCGGTGTTGGCCATGGCGTGCACGGCCGTGAACCCACCCAGGGCGGCGGCCAGGGTGCCCGACTCGACGGTCTCGGCGTCCTCGCGCCCGGGCTCGCGCAGGTGCGTGTGGAGGTCGACCAGCCCCGGCAGCGCGACCAGGCCGTCGGCGTCGATCACCTCCGCCCCTGCGGCAGTGAGCCCGGCTCCGACCTCGGCCACCACCCCGCCCCGCAGCAGCAGGTCGGTCGGATCCCCGCCCAGCGGCCGGGCCCCGCGGACCAGCCAGGTGGGGACGGTGCGGTCCGCGCTCACTCGGCACCTCCGATGGCGGGCTCGCTGCCGCCGAGCATCAGGTAGAGGACGGCCATCCGGACGCTGACGCCGTTGGCGACCTGCTCCACGATCACGGAGCGGTCGCAGTCGGCGGCGTCGGCAGTGATCTCCAGCCCACGGTTCATCGGTCCGGGGTGCATGACGATCGCGTGGTCCGGCAGGCTCCGCAGCCGGCGGCCGTCCAGGCCGTAGCGGCGGCTGTACTCCCGGGCGCTGGGGAAGTAGCCACCCCCGCTGAGGTTCATCCGCTCCCGCTGGACTCGCAGCATCATGACGGCGTCGCTGACGGGGAGCACCGCGTCGAGGTCGTACGAGGTCTCGCACGGCCAGCCCTCCACCCCCACCGGCATGAGGGTGGGTGGAGCCACGAGCGTGACCCGTGCACCGAGGGAGGCGAGCAGCAGGACATTGGACCTGGCGACCCGGCTGTGCAGCACGTCTCCGACCACCGCGACCCGGCTCCCGTCCAGCCCGCCGAGGTGGCGGCGCACGGTGAAGGCGTCCAGGAGCGCCTGCGTGGGGTGCTCGTGGGTACCGTCGCCCGCGTTGACGACGCTGGACCGGATCCAGCCCGAGTGGGCGAGGCGGTGTGGCGCGCCACTGGCCCAGTGCCGCACCACGACGGCGTCGGCGCCCATCGCCTCGAGGGTCAGCGCGGTGTCCTTGAGGCTCTCCCCCTTGGACAGGCTGGAGCCCTTGGCCGAGAAGTTGACCACGTCGGCGGACAGCCGCTTGGCCGCCAGCTCGAAGGACGTCCGGGTCCGGGTGGAGTCCTCGAAGAAGAGGTTGACCACGGTCCGCCCGCGCAGGGCGGGCAGCTTCTTGACCGTGCGGCCGGTGGTCAGCCGCGCCATCTCCTCGGCGGTGTCCAGGACGTGCAGGGCCTCGTCGCGGGCCAGGTCGCCCCCGGAGAGCAGGTGACGCATCACGCACCCCCGGCGGTCGTGACCGGCTGGACCAGCAGCACTTCGTCGACCCCGTCCAGCTCCTCGATGTGCACCCGCACGCTCTCGGTGAGGGCGGTCGGGAGGTTCTTGCCCACGTGGTCGGGGCGGATCGGCAGCTCCCGGTGGCCGCGGTCGACGAGGACGGCGAGGCGTACCGCGCGGGGGCGCCCCACGTCGTCGAGGGCGGTGAGGGCCGCCCGGACGGTACGGCCGGAGAAGAGGACGTCGTCGACGAGGACGACCACCTTGCCGTCGACCCCGCCGGACGGGATCTCGGTGGGTTCGAGCGCCCGGGCCGGACGGAGCCGGAGGTCGTCGCGGTACATGGTGGCGTCGAGCGACCCCACGGGAACGGGCGCCCCCTCGACCGAGGCGATGCGCTCGGCGAGGCGCCGGGCCAGCGGAACGCCGCGGGTCGGGATGCCTAGCAGGACGAGGTCGGCGGCGCCCTTGTTGCGCTCGAGCACCTCGTGCGCGATGCGGGTGAGGGCGCGGGACACGTCTGCGGCGTCGAGGACGCCGCGGGACGACGGGTCGGGCATGCCGGATGGACCTCCTTCCCCGCCTCACGGGACGGGCCTTAAAGGACGTCGGACCCGCGCAGCGTAGCAACGCCTGTGGCGATCTCGTTGACGACACGCGCCGCTCGCCTTACGGTGACCCTCCGTCACCAACGGTTGGTGCCAACACGACAGGGTCGGGAAAGGGGGGGCGGTGAGCGAGTACGCCAAGGCGCTGGGGGGGCGCCTGCGAGCCATCCGCCAGCAGCAGGGTCTGTCCCTGCACGGCGTGGAGCAGAAGTCGAACGGTCGCTGGAAGGCCGTCGTCGTCGGGTCCTACGAGCGAGGTGACCGCGCCGTCACCGTTCAGCGCCTGGCCGAGCTGGCCGAGTTCTACGGCGTCCCCGTGACCGAGCTGCTGCCCGGCGGTGCGCCGCCGGCCGTCGGGCTGGCCCCCGAGCGCCTGGTGCTCGACCTCGAACAGGTCGCCCTGGCACCCTCCGACGATGCGGCCGCCCTCGCCCGGTTCGTGAGCGCCATCCAGGCCCGACGCGGCGACTACAACGGCCGTGTCCTGACGATCCGCAGGGACGACCTCCACACGCTCGCCATCCTGTACGACGAGTCGCCCGGCCAAGTCGTCGAGCGGCTGATCGCCTGGCGGGTGGCCGGCCCCGAGGCCCGCGCGGTCCTCGGCGAAGCCGATGCGGACTGAGCCCGACGCGCTGCGTGGTCACGGGGCCAGCTGTGGCTTCACCTCCACGAGCCGGGCGAGCAGGCCGTTGACGAAGCCGGCGGAGTCGTCCGTGGACAGCTCGCGCGCCAACGACACGGCCTCGCTCACGGCCACCGCGTCGGGGACGTCGTCCTCGTAGAGGATCTCGTACGCGCCGATGCGCAGCAGGTTGCGGTCGACGGCAGGCATCCGGTCGAGGGTCCAGCCGACCGCGTACGAGGAGAGCAGGTCGTCGATGCGCTCCTGGTGCGCCACCACGCCCTCGACCAGGGTGACGGTGTACTGGTTGAGCGGCGGCTGGGCCCGGGCGATCCGGTCGCCCAGGGTGGCGCCGATGGGCAGGCCGCGCAGCTCGGACTCGAAGAGCACGTCGAGCGCGCGGCGTCGCGCCTTGGTCCGGGCAGGCACGGCGGCGTCCCTCAGGCCCGGCCGAGGTACGAACCGTCCCGGGTGTCCACCCTGACCTTCTCACCGGGGGTGATGAACAGCGGCACCGCGGTCTCGTAGCCGGTCTCGAGGCGCGCCGGCTTCGTGCCACCCGTGGAGCGGTCTCCCTGCAGCCCCGGCTCGGTGTACTCCACCTCCAGGACGACGGACGCCGGGAGCTCCACGAACAGCGGGTTGCCCTCGTGCAGGCCGACCACGGCGGTCTGGTTCTCCAGCATGAAGCTTTCGGCCTCGCCCACGGTGCCCGCCGGGACGTGGACCTGGTCGTACGACTGGCTGTCCATGAAGACGAAGTCGTCGCCGTCGCGGTAGAGGTAGGTCATCTCCCGCTTGTCGACGTTGGCCGTCTCCACCTTGACCCCGGCGTTGAACGTCCTGTCGACGACCTTGCCGGAGAGCACGTTCTTGAGCTTCGTCCGGACGAACGCGCCGCCCTTGCCGGGCTTGACGTGCTGGAACTCGACGACGGTCCACAGCTGACCGTCCAGGTTGAGCACCATGCCGTTCTTGAGGTCGTTGGTCGTGGCCACGTGTCGATGCCTTCTGTCGCTCGCGGACCGGGCCTCGACACCCGTCAGGCGTCGAGGACCAGCAGGTCCCTGGTGGTCGTCGTGAGCAGCTCCGGACCGGCGTCGCGGACGACCAGCGTGTCCTCGATCCGGACCCCGCCCCGTCCGGGCAGGTAGACCCCCGGCTCGACGGTCACGGGCATGCGGTCCGCAAGTCTACCGGTGGAGGAGTAGCCCAGCGTGGGCGCCTCGTGGACCTCCAGGCCGACGCCGTGGCCGGTGCCGTGCGTGAAGTGCTCCGCGTGTCCGGCGGCCCGGATCGGGCCACGCGACGCCTCGTCCACGGCCAGGCACTCCACCCCGGGGGCCACGGCCTCGCGCCCGGCCCGCTGGGCCTCGGCGACCAGCTCGTACACCTCCCGCTGCCAGTCCGCCGGCGGCGCGCCGACGACGACGGTCCGGGTGCAGTCGGCGTGGTAGCCGCGGTACTGGGCACCGAAGTCGATCTTGAGGAGGTCGCCACGCCGGAGCACTCGCTCCGTCGGCCGGTGGTGCGGGATCGCGCTGTTCGGGCCGGAGGCGACGATCGTCTCGAACGCCAGGGCGTCTGCCCCCTGGTCGTACATGCGGTTCTCGAGGTCGCGGGCCACCTGCTTCTCGGTCCGGCCGATCATGCCGCCGGCAGCCCAGAGTCCCTCGAGCGCCCGGCAGGAGATCGCGCAGGCCTCCGCCAGCAGGGCCAGCTCCTCGTCGTCCTTGACCGAGCGGAGCTCCTCCACGACACCACCCAGGTGGACGAGCTCGCCGCTGCCCACCGCCTTGGTCAGCTCGGCCGCGAGCGCCAACGTGACGTCACCCTCCTCCACCGCCAGCCGGACCGGGCCGTCCGCGGCGGCGCGCTCGGCGAGCGCGGTGCCGACCCGACGCTCCACGGTCAGCTCCAGGTCCGGCGCCACCTGCGCCGCCGCCGTGCTGTAGCGGCCGTCGGTCGCGAGCACCGCCGCCCCGTCGGCCCGCACCAGCAGGGCGGCGTTGCTGCTGGCCAGCCCGGTCAGGTAGCGGACGTTGACCAGGCGGGTCACGAGCGCGGCGTCGGCCCCCCGGTCGAGGAGGCGGAGGGCGAGAGCGTTGCGGCGGTTCGAGTGGATCTGCGGCACCCGCGCAGCCTACGCGCGACGACCGGTCCCGTCCGGGTCCGCCAGGGCTCGCAACGCGAGCAGGTAGGAGCCGATGCCGAAGCCCGCGATCGTCCCGGTGGCGACGCCCGCGACGACCGAGCGGTGCCGGAAGGCCTCGCGCGCCGCGGGGTTGGACAGGTGGACCTCCACCAGGGGCGCGGTCAGCTGGGCGCACGCGTCCCGCAGGGCGTACGAGTAGTGGGTGAAGGCGGCGGGGTTGAGCACGACGGGGACGGCCTCGTCGGCGGCCTCGTGCAGCCAGCGCACCAGCTCGGACTCGTCGTCGGTCTGGCGCACGTCGACCTCGAGCCCCAGCTCCGCCCCGGCGTCGCGGCAGGCGGCCGCCAGGTCGTCGTGGGACGCGGTGCCGTAGACGTCCGGCTCACGCGAGCCCAGCCGGGACAGGTTGGGCCCGTTGAGGACGAGGACGCGCTGCACGGCGGTGACCCTATCCGCCTCGTCGGTGCCGGTCCCCGCCGATCTCGGCGTACGCGGCAGCCAGGAGCATCGGGTCGGGGCCCTCGAGGACCGTTGGTCTGCCGATCCCCTCCAGCACCACGAAGCGCAGCAGCGCTCCCCGCGCCTTCTTGTCGCGGCGCATCGCGTCCAGCAGGCGCGGCCACGCGCCGTGGTACGTCGTGGGGAGCCCGAGCGAGGACAGCACCTGCGCGTGCCGGTCGGCCGCCTCGTCGTCGAGTCGTCCGGCGAGCCGGCCCAGCTGGGCCGCGAAGACCATCCCCACCGACACCGCCGCCCCGTGGCGCCAGCGGTAGTGCTCGGCGAGCTCGATCGCGTGGCCGAGGGTGTGGCCGTAGTTGAGCACCTCGCGTCGGCCGGCCTCCCGCAGGTCCTCGCCGACCACGTCGGCCTTGAACCTGATCGCCCGCTCGACCAGCTCACGCGTGACCTCGCCGTCCGCCCGGGTGGCCTCGGCCGGGTTCGCTTCGATGATCTCGAGGATCCGCCGGTCGCCGACGAAGCCAGCCTTGACGACCTCGGCGAGCCCGGCCACGTACTCGTTCCGCGGCAGGGACCGGAGGGCGGTCAGGTCGCACACGACGCCGGACGGAGGGTGGAAGACGCCGACGAGGTTCTTGCCCTCGGCCGTGTTGACCGCCGTCTTGCCGCCGACGGCGGCGTCGACCATGCCCAGGAGCGTGGTGGGGACCAGCACGAGACGCACCCCGCGGGCCCACGTCGCCGCCACGAAGCCGGCCAGGTCGGTCGTGGCCCCACCCCCGACGCCCACGACGGCGTCCGAGCGGGTGAGCCCGATCCGACCGAGCACGGACCAGCAGAACGCGGCCACTTCCGGGGTCTTGGCCTCTTCGGCGTCCGGGACCTCGACGGCGTGGGCCTCCAGGCCCTGGCCGGACAGGTCGTCCCGCACAGCCTCTCCGGTCGCACGCAGGGCGCGCGGGTGCACGACGGCCACGCGCTGCACTCCCCCGCCCAGCATCGCGGCGACCTCGCCGAGCAGGCCTTCCCCCACGACGACCTCGTACGGATGGTCCCCGGCGATCGGGATGGTGGTCGCGCTCACGCAAGGCCGGCCAGGACGGCGTCCGCGACCTCGTCGGGGGTCCGTCCACCGGTGGGAACCGTGACAGTGGCGACCTCGTCGTACAGGGGACGCCGTTGGTCCATCAGCAGCCTGAGCCGGGCCCGCGGGTTGCCGAGCAGGAGCGGGCGGTCCCGGTTGAGCCCGACCCTGGCCGTGGCGTCGGCCAGGCCGACGTCGAGGAACACGACCCGGTGGCCGGACAGCCGGGCCCGGGTGGCGGGGTCGAGCACGGCCCCCCCGCCGAGCGCCAGCACGCCGTCGTGTCGCTCCAGCTCGGACGCGACCGCGGCGGACTCGAGCGCCCGGAAGGTGGCCTCCCCGTCCTCGACGAAGATGTCGGCCACGGGCTTGCCGGCCCGCGCCACCAGGACGTCGTCGGTGTCGGTGAACGCCACCCCGAGCTTCCGGGCGACCAGCATCCCCACCGTGGACTTCCCCGCACCCGGCGGCCCGACGAGCACGGCCACCGGCGTCACCGCACCACCAGGTGCTCGAGGTAGGCCCTTGCGTTGCGGGCGGTCTCGGGGACCGAGTCCCCGCCGAACTTCTCCAGGGCGGCGTCGGCGAGGACCAGGGCCACCATCGCCTCGGCCACCACACCTGCCGCCGGCACGGCGCACACGTCGGAACGCTGGTGGTGGGCCGTGGCGGACTCGCCGGTGCTCACGTCGACGGTCCGCAGCGCCCGGGGGACCGTGGCGATGGGCTTCATGGCGGCGCGAACCCTCAGCACCTCACCCGTGGTCATGCCGCCCTCGGTCCCCCCGGACCGGTCGCTGGCGCGCCGAACGCCGTCCCCGCCGGCCAGGATCTCGTCGTGGGCCGCGGACCCGCGCACGCGGGCCAGCTGGAGGCCGTCGCCGACCTCGACCGCCTTGATCGCCTGGATGCCCATCAGCGCGGCCGCGAGCCGCGAGTCGAGCCGCCGGTCCCAGTGCACGTGGCTGCCCAGACCCGGCGGCACGTCGTGGGCCACCACCTCCACGACGCCGCCGAGCGTGTCGCCGTCGCTGCGACACGCGTCGATGGCCGCCACCATCCGCTCGCTTGTCTCGCCGTCGAGGCAGCGGACCGGGTCGGCGTCCAGCCGGCCGACGTCGTCGGATCCGGGGACGGTACCCGTCGGGACCGCTACGCCGCCGATCTCCACCGTGTGCGACACCAGCCGGACGCCGTAGGCCTGACGCAGCAGGGCCGAGGCGACGGCACCGAGGGCGACGCGCGCGGCGGTCTCCCGTGCGCTCGCGCGCTCGAGGACTGGCCGTGCCTCGTCGAACCCGTATTTCTGCATGCCGGCCAGGTCGGCGTGCCCCGGACGGGGCCTGGTCAACGGTGCGTTGCGGGCCAGGCCGACCAGCACCGCCTCGTCGACCGGGTCGGCGGACATCACCTGCTCCCACTTCGGCCACTCGGTGTTGCCCACCCGCACGGCCACGGGCGAACCGAGCGTCCGCCCGTGCCGCACACCGCCGAGCAGCTCGACCTGGTCGCGTTCGAAGGACATCCGCGCCCCCCGGCCGTAGCCCAGCCGACGCCTGGCCAGCGCGTCGGCGAGGTCGGCGCTGGTCACCGCCACACCGGCGGGGACACCCTCGAGCACAGCGACGAGGGCGGGACCGTGGGACTCCCCCGCGGTGAGCCAGCGCAGCATGGCCGCATCCTCGCACGCGGGGCGTGGCCGCTGGGTCAGCGACCGAGGTAGGCGTCGGCGAGCGGCTCGCCCCAGACCACGGTCAGCAGGGCAGCGACCAGCATCGAGGGCCCGAACGGCAGCATGGACCTCAGCCCGGCCCGCCTCATCAGGATCAGGGCCACGCCGACCAGGCCGCCGAGGAGAAACCCCAGGAAGGCCCCGAGCACCAGCTGCCCCCAGCCGAGCCAGGCCAGGTGCAGGCCGAGCGGCGCCGCCAGCTTGACGTCGCCGAGGCCCAGACCCTGGGGGTTCACGACGTGCAACACGAGGTAGAAGGCGCACAGCGCCAGCGCCCCGGCCCCGGCCCGGAGCAGGTCCCCCGCGCCGTACGGCTCGGCGAGGGCCGCCAGCCCGAGCAGGACGGCGCCCACGCCCAGGCTCGGCCCGGTCAGCCGGTCGGGGAGGCGGTGCACCCGGACGTCGACGTAGCCGAGGAGGACCCCGGCGACCCCCAGGGCCAGGAACGCGGGCAGGTCGGGCTCACCGGCCCGGGCCCACCCGAGCAGCCCCCCGACGAACGCGCCGGCCGGCACGAGGACGGCGCGCAACGGCGGCCAGTCGGCGAGCTCGCGGTAGGTGGGGCCGACGACGGACCGATCGGGGGCGACGTCCTCGTCGTCCAGCGCGGCAGTCCGACGGTCGGGCAGCCGGGCCACGACCTGTGGCCCGACCACCCCGCCCAGGGCGCCCACCGTCGCCCCCAGCAGCATCCAGGTCGGGTCGGCCACGCGCGTGACCCTACGGGGACGGGCCCGCCGCACCGGTGCCGCCGTCCACAGGCGCCGCACGGAGCACGCTGACCGCCACGTCCCGGCCGGTGAAGAGGCGCACTTGCAGCACCGCCTGGTGCACGAGGAGGTCGAGTCCCCCCAGGACGGTGCCTCCGCGCCGCGCCCAGGCCGCGGCCAGCCGCGTGGGCCACGGGGCGTAGACCACGTCGAAGAGGACCGGTCCCGTCGCGCGGCCGGCGCCCGTCGTGGCCGTCGGCGGCACGGCGGCGAGCCGGTCGGCCAGCGCGTCGGTCGCCCCCGCCGGGGTGGTGGAGACCACCAGGTCCGCCTCCAGAGCCTCCTCGACCTCGTCCCAGTGGCGGATCACGGGGTGCACCGACAGGCGTCCGGCGGCGAGGCCGACCTCGTCGGCGCGCTGCGGCGAGCGTACGTACACCTCGGGTTCGGCCACGCCAAGCCGGGCCAGCGCGGCGAGAGCGCTCACCGCCGTGGCCCCTCCGCCCACGACCGCGGTCCGCCCCGACGGGACGGCGTCCAGCTCGCGCAGGGCCGCGACCATGCCCGGCACGTCGGTGTTGTGGGCGGCCCACCGGCCGGGAACGCCCTGGACCAGGGTGTTCGCGGCACCCACGACCCGGGCGGTGGTACTCACCTGGTCCGCCAGGCCCAGGGCGGCCCGCTTGAGGGGCATCGTGAGGGACAGGCCGCGCCAGGACCCGTCCAGGCTCCGGACCAGCTCGGGCAGTCCGGCCTCGTCGACCTCGATCGCCTGGTAGGACCAGTCCAGGCCCAGCCGCGCGTACGCGGCCCGGTGCAGCACCGGGGACAGGGAGTGGGCCACCGGGCGCCCGAGCACGGCGCAGCGCCGGCCTGCCGGCGGGTCGTGGGAGGGCACGTCAGCAGAGGTCGCTCTGCCGGCAGAACGCCTGCAGCTGGGCGACGTTGGCCGCGTGGTCCGCCTCGGCGACGGCGAACTCCGTCTCCCCGGTGGAGAGGTCCACCGTCACGAACCAGCAGTTGTCCGTGCCCGCGGGCTGCAGGGCCGCGGCCAGTGCGGACTCGCCGAAGGAGGCGATGGGACCCGGCGGCAGGCCGGCGAACCGGTAGGTGTTGTAGGGCGAGTCGCTTCCCCGGGCCTCCGGGCTGGTGAACACACCGGAGTAGTCGTCGACCGCGTACGCGACGGTCGAGTCCATCTGCAGGAGCCCGGCGGGGACGCCGTTGGGCACGCAGGCCCCGCTGAGCCGGTTGTAGATGACGTCGGCGACCAGGGGCAGGTCCTGCTCCCGCCGGACCTCCCGCTGGATGATGCTCGCCACCGTCATCACCTCCCGGGCGGTGAGTCCCAGCTCGGCCGCCCCCGCCTCGAGCCCCTGGGTCTCCGCCGCCTGCTCGAAGCGCGCGACCATGGCCCCCACCAAGGACGGCGCGGTCGTGTCGCTCTTGATGTCGTACGTGGCCGGGAACAGCACACCCTCGGGGTCGCCCTCGGCGAGCGCGGGCAGCTCCGCGGCGTCGACGGCGGCCTGGAGGTCCTCGACCGGGAAGGCCGTGGACTCGGCCAGCCGCTCGACCGCCTGGCTCACGCGCAGGCCCTCGGGGACCGTCACCCGGTCCAGGACGGTGGTCGCGTCCAGCATGGCGTCGATCGCGTCCGCGGCGGCCATCTCGCGCAGCAGGGTGTACGAGCCGGGCTGGATGCCCGAGGCGCGGGAGTCGTCCTCCGCGGCCTCGACGAAGGCCTCGACGCTGGCGACGACCCCGGCGTCGTGCAGGACCCGGCCGATCGTGGTGAGGCTGGCCCCCTCGGGGACGTCCACCACGACCTCGCCCGACCCGGGACCGGGGTAGTCCTCGGGTGGGGCGAACCAGCCGGCGACAGCGGACATCGCACCGCGCCCGGCGACGTAGAGGCCGACGCCGAGCCCCGCCACCACGGCGAGGGACACGACGACCGCGAGGGCGCCGCGCAGCCGACTGCGGCGCTCCCTCCGGCGGCGGTGGTGGTGGCGCCGCCGACGCGGGGCGTGGTCGTCGTCGATCAGGCCGAGCTGGCTCATCGTCAGGTCACCTGGAGGGTCTCGCCGGGTGGCGTGCCACCCGCGCGCTCGGTGTCGAGCGCGTCCTGGAGGATCACGACCGCGGCCGCCTGGTCGACCGCGGCTCTCCCCCGACGTGCCGAGACACCTGCGGCACGCATGCCCCGCGTGGCGGTCACGGTGGACAGCCGCTCGTCCACCAGGCGTACGGGGATCTCGGACAGACGTCGCGCCAGCGCCGTCGCGAACTGGCGGGCCGCGCCGGCGGCCGCTCCCTCGGACCCGGACAGGGACCTGGGCAGGCCGACGACCACCTCGACGGCTCCCCGGTCGGCCGCGACCTCGGCGATGCGGTCGAGGTCACCGTGACCGCGACGCACCGTCTCCACGGGGGTGGCGAGCACTCCGGCGGCGTCGCTGGCGGCGAGGCCGACGCGGACGGTGCCCACGTCCACCCCCAGCCGGACGCCGGGTCGCACCGTCACGCCCCCCCGGTGACCTGCTGGCCCACCTCGTGCTCGACCCGGCTCAGCGCCTCGGCCACGGCGGCGGGGTCGTTGCCACCGCCCTGGGCGACGTCGTCCCTGCCGCCTCCGCCGCCCCCCAGCGCCTGGGCGGCGACCCTGACCAGGGCACCCGCCGTGAGGCCTCGCCGCCGGGCCGCGTCGTTGACCGCGACCACGACGACGGGACGCGCGTCCGGGACGGCGGCGCCGGCGACCACGGCGGGACTGTCCGCGGGGAGGCGGCCGCGCACGTCGAGGACGAGGCGCCGCAGGTCGTCGGCGTCGGTGCCGTCGGGTGCGCGGTGGCCGACGTACGAGACGCCGTGGACGTCCCGGGCGTCGGCGGCCAGTCCGGGGGCGGCCGTGAGCACCGCACCCGAGCGAAGCCGGGCCAGCTCCCTCTGCACCGCGGCGAGCTGCTCGAGGACCGCCGCCACGCGGTCGGGCAGCCCAGCCGGCGGCACCTTGAGTGCCTCGGTGAGCTGGGCGACCAGCAGGTGCTCCTGGGCGAGGAACCGATAGGCGTCGACGCCCACGAGTGCCTCGACCCGGCGCACGCCCTGGCCGATGGAGGCCTCCCCCAGCAGCGTCACCAGGCCCAGCTGGCCGCTGCGCGGGGCGTGCGTGCCGCCGCACAGCTCTCGGGCCCAGTCTCCCACGGAGACCACCCGGACGGTGTCGCCGTACTTCTCGCCGAAGAGCGCCATCGCTCCGGCTCGCCGGGCCTCGTCGACCGTCATGAGCTCGGCGTGCACGCCGAGGTCGTCGGCCACCAGGGCGTTGACCCGGTCCTGGACGTCGCGCATCACGCTCGGTGGCACTGCCCCCGCGGCGGAGAAGTCGAAGCGGAAGCGGCCGGGGGAGTTCTCCGATCCGGCCTGCGTCGCCGTCTCGCCGAGGGCCTCGCGGAAGGCCTTGTGCACCATGTGGGTCGCGGTGTGCGATCGGGAGATCGACCGCCTGCGCTCGACGTCGACGACGCCACGGGCGTGCTGGCCCAGCGACACCTCGCCGTCGAGGACCCGCGCCCGGTGCACGACCAGCCCGCTGATCGGCTCCTGCACGTCGAGCACCTGCAGGCGTGCGCCCCCCTCCAGCTCGACCACGCCCTGGTCGGCCAGCTGCCCGCCGCCCTCGGCGTAGAAGGGGGTGCGGTCCAGCACCAGCTCGACGTCCTGGCCGGAAGCGGCCGAGGACACGTCGGAGTCGCCGACCAGCAGTCCCCGGACGGTGCCCTCGCTGACCACCTCGTCGTAGCCGGTGAAGTCGACCGGACGCTCCAGACGCGCGGCCAGGTCGCGGTAGACCGAGACGTCGCGATGACCGGTCTTCTTGGCCAGGGCGTCGGCCTTGGCCCGCTCGCGCTGCTCCGTCATGAGCCGCAGGAAGCCGTCCTCGTCGACGGCGACCCCCTGCTCGGCGGCCATCTCGAGGGTCAGGTCGATCGGGAAGCCGTACGTGTCGTGGAGCTGGAAGGCGCGGTCGCCCGACAGGGTCCGTCCGCCGGCCTCCTTGGTCTCGCGCACGGCGGTGTCCAGGATGGTCGTCCCGGCCGCCAGCGTGCGCCGGAACGCCTCCTCCTCCGTGTAGGCGACCGTGGAGATCCGCTCGAAGCCGGTCTCGAGCTCGGGGTACGAGATCTTCATCAGTTCCTTGGACAGCGGAAGCAGCTCGGGGAGGACGGGGTCCTCGACCCCGAGCAGGCGCATCGAGCGCACGGCCCGGCGCAGCAGTCGTCGGAGCACATAGCCGCGGGCCTCGTTGCCCGGCGTCACCCCGTCGCCGATGAGCATGACGGCGCTGCGGACGTGGTCGCCGACCACCCGGAGGCGGACGTCCTCCGGCCGGCTCTCGTGACCACTGGTGCCGCCGTACCGGACCCCGGCCAATTCGGCTGCCCGGGCGATGACCGGAAAGACCTCGTCGATCTCGTACAGGTTGTCGACGCCCTGGAGCAGGTAGGCGACGCGCTCGACGCCCAGCCCGGTGTCGATGTTCTTGGCCGGGAGGTCGCCCGCCACGTCGAAGTCGGCCTTGCTCCGGACCGCTCTGAGCTCGGACTCCATGAAGACCAGGTTCCAGATCTCGAGGAAGCGGTCCTCGTCGACGACCGGCCCGCCGTCCGGACCGTGGTCGGGACCGCGGTCGACGTAGACCTCGCTGCACGGGCCGCCGGGGCCGGGCACGCCCATGTGCCAGTAGTTGTCCTTGAGCCCGCGCCCCTGGATGCGCTCGTCGGGCAGCCCGGCGATGGCGCGCCAGAGCTGGCGCGCCTCGTCGTCCTGCTCGTAGACGGTGATCCAGATGTCGTCGGGGTCGAAGCCGAAGCCGCCGTCCTCCCGCGACCCGGTGACGAGCTCCCAGGCGAGCTGGATCGCCCCCTCCTTGAAGTAGTCGCCGAAGGAGAAGTTGCCGGCCATCTGGAAGAAGGTGCCGTGCCGCGTGGTCTTGCCGACCTCGTCGATGTCCAGCGTCCGGACGCACTTCTGCACGCTCGCCGCGCGGGCGTACGGCGCGGGCTCCTGCCCGAGGAAGTACGGCTTGAACGGCACCATCCCGGCGTTGACGAAGAGCAGGGTCGGGTCGTCGAGCAGCAACGAGGCGCTGGGCACCGGCGTGTGCCCGTTGCGCTCGAAGAAACCGAGGAAGCGGCGCCGGATCTCGGCGGACTCCATCAGCGGGAACCTCCCGGACGGGGGGCGACGTGGACGGGCGCCGGGGCGAGCCGAGGCGGCTCGACGACCTCCGCCAGGCCGAGCACCTCGCGCAGCTCCTCCTCCCGCTCGGACATGCCCTCGCGGACGTCGGCGGTGAAGTCGCGGACCGCGGTGGCGAGGTCGCCGAGCGCACCCGCGACCCGGGCACCCGCGCTGTCCGGGCTCATCGCCCGCGTGGCGCGGGTGACCCGCCGGGCCGCGTAGACCCCTGCGGTCGCGCCGACGGCGACCCAGAACAGCCGCCTCACGACGCCTTCCTCCTCCGGGCGTCACCCGAGCCGTTGCGGCGCTCGCTGAGCGCGCGGCGGACCCCGTACGAGAACGCGGCTGTACGGATCAGCGGGCGGCCGAACGTCACGGCCACGAGTGAGGACATCGTGGCGGCGTTACCGCTCACGGTCTGCGCGCTCGTGGCGATGGCGTCGACGTGCCGGAGCTGGGTGTTGACCGACGCCAGCAGCTCGTTGGTCTCGTCCACCGTCAGGCTGCTCTTGGCCACGTGCTCCTCGCGCACGGCCCGCACCGTGAGGGTCAGCTCGTCCACCGTGCGTCCCAGCTTGAGCAGCGGCCACATGACCGCGCCGACCAGGAGCACGAAGGCGAAGGCCGCGACGAGACCGGCGATCTCCCCTGCGCTCATCCGGGCGTACTCCTTGCGCTTCGCGGTGGCAGCGGACGGCAGCCGGGGCCGGTGGGGGCCACGGCTGGGCCGACCCTACCCTCCTCCCCCACCCTGCTCGCGGTCACGGTCGCCGCGGACGATGGCCCGAAGGCGGGCGTGCCGCTCGGCGTGGTCGCGCTCCGCTCCGCGGGTCGTCGGCCGGTAGTACTCCCGGTCGGCCACGACGTCGGGGGCGTACTGCTGGGTGACGACGCCCCGGGGATCGTCGTGGGCGTAGGCGTAGGTCGAGCCGTGCCCGAGCCGCTGCGCACCTCGGTAGTGGGCGTCGCGCAGGTGCGCCGGCACCGGGCCGACCAGGCCGCGCCGCACATCGTCCACGGCGGCGTCGACGGCCGTGACGACGGCGTTGCTCTTGGGTGCCAGGGCGAGGGCGATCACGGCGTGTGCCAGGGTGATCCGCGCCTCCGGCCAGCCGATGAGCGCGACCGCCTGCGCCGCGGCGACGGCGGTCTGCAGCGCCGCCGGGTCGGCGAGCCCGATGTCCTCGCTCGCCGAGATCACCAGCCGCCGCGCCAGGAAACGCGGGTCCTCCCCCGCCTCGACCATCCGCGCGAGGTAGTGCAGGGCCGCGTCGGCGTCCGAACCCCGGATCGACTTGATCAGGGCGCTGGCCACGTCGTAGTGCTGGTCGCCGTCCCGGTCGTAGCGCACCGCGGCGCGGTCGACCGCCGTCTCGGCCGTCCCCAGGTCGACGGTGGTCGAGCCGCGGGAGGCCGCCGCCCCGGCAGCCGCCTCCAGGTAGGTGAGGGCGCGCCGGGCATCGCCCGCGGAGAGCCGGACCAGGTGCTCCAGCGCGTCGTCGTCGAGCGTCACCGACCCGCCGTACCCCCGGTCGTCGTCGAGGGCCCGACGGACGACGGCGGTGACGTCGTCGTCCGCGAGCGGCTCCAACGTGAGCAGCAGCGACCGGGACAGCAGCGGGGACACGATCGCGAAGAACGGGTTCTCCGTCGTGGCCGCCACCAGGGTCACCCACCGGTTCTCGACACCCGGGAGCAGGGCGTCCTGCTGGGTCTTGGAGAAGCGGTGCACCTCGTCCACGAAGAGGACCGTGCCCCGTCCCCCGGCGGCCAGGTCGCGGCGGGCTCGGTCCACGACGGCCCGGACCTCCTTCACGCCGGCGGTGACCGCGGACAGCTCGACGAAGGCGAGGTCGGTCGCGCGGCTGAGGACCGCGGCGATGGTCGTCTTGCCGGTCCCCGGTGGACCCCACAGGACCAGGGACATCGGCTGGTCCTCCTCGACCAGCCGGCGCAGCGGCGACCCGGGGCCGAGCAGGTGCTCCTGTCCCACGACCTCGTCGAGCGTCCGGGGTCGCATCCGCACCGCCAGCGGTGCCGCGTCGCTGTCGGCGCCGGCCAGCGAGCCGGCGGGCAAGCCCTCCGGCGGTCCGAACAGGGTTCCCTCGGCCACCCGCCGAGGGTACGGCGGTGGTCCGGCACACTGCCGTCTGGTCCGCCCACAGCGCCCACCAGGACGGGAGGTCCCGTGCTCGCCGCCCTCGGCCGGACGGTTGCGCGCCATGCCCCCCTCGTGGCCACGGTCTGGGTGCTGCTCGCCGTCACGGGCTACACCGCTGCGGTGGGTGGGGTACTCACCGGAGATTCGCTGTTCTCCCGGCTCACCAGCGGGGAGCCGACGCTGCCCAGCGAGTCGCTGGAGGGGCGCGACCTGCTCACCGAGCGGTCGGAGACCGGTCCCAGCCTGCAGCTGGTGCTGGACGGGGTCGCCGTCACCGACCCGGAGGTCGTTCGGGCGCTCGAGGCCGCCCGGCGCGACCTCACGGGCATCGAGGGGGTCGCGACCGTGCTCGACCCGCTGGCGGGCGGACCAGGACTGGTCGCCGAGGACGACCGGTCGCTGCTCGTGTCGGTTGCGCTCCGGGGGGGCCTGTCCACGACGGAGGAGGAGGCAGCTGTCGCCGCCGTCGTGCAGCGCCTCGAGGCAGTGGACGACGACCTACCGGGCTCCACCGGTCGGGTCGGCGGGCTACCGCTGCTGATCGAGGAGATCACCGGCCAGGTGGAGGAGGACCTGCGTACCGGAGAGGGGGTTGCCCTCCCCCTCAGCCTGCTGGTGATGGTGGTGATCTTCGGGGGCCTGGCGGCTGCCGGCGTCCCCGTCCTGGGGGCGCTGGCGTCGATCGCCGGCGGGCTGGCCAGCCTGCTCGCCTTCTCCTACGCCATCGACCTCGACGCCAGCGTGGTCAACGTCGTGACGGTCCTGGGGCTGGGACTGTGCATCGACTACTCCCTCCTCGTGGTCAGCAGGTTCCGGGAAGAGGTCCGGCGCGCGGGCGTCGAGCGGGGCCTGGTCCCCGGTGCCCCGGCACGCGAGGAGGCGACCGCGCGGACCATGGCGACGGCCGGGCGGACGGTGGTGTTCAGCGGTGTCACGGTGGCCATCAGCGTCACCGGGCTGCTCCTCTTCGACATCGACATCATCCGCGCGGTCGGTGCCGCCGCGGTGAGCGTCGTCGTGGTCGCCTTGCTCGTCGCCCTCACTCTGGTGCCCGCCCTCGCGGTGCTCACGAGTCGCTGGCTGACCCGGCCAGGGATCCTGGCCCGAGTGCCCGGCATCCGCACGGTGGTGGCCCGGCTCGGGGACGTCCCGCCCGACGAGGGGTTCTTCAGCCGGCTCGCCGACCGCGTCCAGCGGCGTCCCCTGCTCGTGGCGACGGGAACGACCGCGCTGTTGCTGCTCGTCGCGTCTCCTGTCCTGCACCTGGAGCTGCGCAACAGCGGTGCGGAGCTCCTGCCGCCCGGCTCGCCACAGCGCGAGGTCTTCCTCGACGTCCAGGAGCGCTTCCCCGACCTGGCCTTCCCGCCCCTGCAGGTCGTCGCCGACGCCCCCGTGGACCGGGTCGCCGCCTGGGCGGAGGACGTCGCCGAGGTCCCCGGCGTCACCGAGGTCGCCGTTCCACGTCCCGTCGGCGACCTCGTCGTTCTCGACGTACGGACGGAGGGACCCGCCCAGGGCCAGGTGGCACAACGCGTGGTCGAGGACCTCCGCTCCGACCGGCCGGACTTCCTGATCTGGGTGACCGGTCAGGCCGCGGGCCTGGTCGACTTCGAGCAGGGCATCGCGCGTACGGCCCCGGTCGCCCTGCTGTGGATCGTCGGCGCGACCTTCGTGCTGCTGTTCCTCATGACGGGCTCGCTGCTCATCCCGGTGAAGGCCCTCGCGATGAACGTGCTCTCCCTGACCGCCACCTTCGGCGCTCTGGTCTGGATCTTCCAGGACGGCCGCCTCGAGCGCGTGCTCGACTACAGCTCGCCCGGCGGCATCGAGTCCACCATCCCCATCCTGGTCTTCGCCTTCGCCTTCGGGTTGTCCATGGACTACGAGGTCTTCCTGCTCGCGCGGGTCAAGGAGTTCCGGGACGCCGGCTACGGCAACGACGCCGCCGTTCGCGCCGGACTCCAGAAGACGGGCCGGATCATCACCTCGGCCGCGCTGATCATCTGCCTGGTCTTCGCGGGCTTCGTCCTGGGCGACCTCCTGGTGATCAAGGAGACGGGGGTTGCCCTCGCGCTCGCCGTCGCCATCGACGCGACCCTCGTCCGGATCCTGCTCGTGCCTGCCACGATGACCCTGCTCGGCGAGTGGAACTGGTGGGCCCCGGCCCCGCTCCGGCGGTTGCACGCGCGGTTCGGGCTCAGCGAGGGTCCCGCCCGCCTCCCCCGCTAGTTGCGCCGCTCGTCGGGGATCACGCCGTGACGCGGGCCGAGGGGTTCGGCCGCCCGGGCGGCATCGGAGGGGACGACGTCGATGCCGGCCTCCTTGCGCTGGTGCTCGGTGATGGGCGTGGGGGCCCCGGTCAGTGGGTCGAAGCCGCCCCCGGTCTTGGGAAAGGCGATGACCTCCCGCAGCGAGTCCGCCCCGGCGAGCAGCATGCAGATGCGGTCCCAGCCGAAGGCGATCCCGCCGTGCGGTGGCGGGCCGTAGCCGAACGCCTCCAGGAGGAAGCCGAACTTCTCCTCGGCCTCCTCCTCGGAGATCCCCAGCACGTCGAAGACCCGCTGCTGCATCTCCGCCCGGTGCACACGGATGGACCCGCCGCCGATCTCGTGACCGTTGCAGACGATGTCGTACGCCCAGGCGAGGGCCTTGCCCGGCGACTCGTGGAAGGAGTCCGCCCACTCGGCGTTGGGCGAGGTGAAGGGGTGGTGGACGGCGTTCCACCGCTCGCCCTCCACGTCCCACTCGAACATCGGGGCGTCGACGACCCACACGAAGGCCCACTCGCCCTCGGCCACCAGGCCGCAGCGCCGACCGATCTCCAGCCGGGTGGCCCCCAGCAGGTAGCGGGCGGCGCCGGGCTCGCCGGCGGCGAAGAAGACGCAGTCGCCCGGGGCCGCTCCCGTGGCCTCCACCAAGCCGGCCCGCTCCTGGTCGGACAGGTTCTTGGCGACCGGTCCGCCCAGGGTTCCGTCGTCGCCACCGACCAGGACGTACGCGAGCCCCTTGGCGCCACGAGCTCTCGCCCAGTCCTGCCAGCCGTCGAGCTCCTTGCGGGTCTGGCCCGCCCCCCCGGGCATCACCACCGCCCCGACGTACGGCGCCTGGAACACGCGGAAGGGCGTCGCGGCGAAGTAGTCGGTCAGCTCCACGAGCTCGCAGCCGAAGCGCAGGTCGGGCTTGTCCGAGCCGTAGCGGGCCATCGCCTCGGCGTACGTCATCCGCGGCACCGGCCGCGGCAGCTCGTGCCCGGCGACCTCCCGCCACAGGACCGCGACCACCTCCTCGCCGACCTCGATGACGTCGTCCTGCTCCACGAAGGACATCTCCACGTCGAGCTGGGTGAACTCCGGCTGCCGATCGGCCCGGAAGTCCTCGTCGCGGTAGCACCGCGCGATCTGGTAGTAGCGCTCGATGCCGCTGACCATGAGCAGCTGCTTGAACAGCTGGGGGGACTGCGGCAACGCGTACCAGTGGCCGGGCTGGAGCCGGGCCGGGACCAGGAAGTCCCGGGCCCCCTCCGGCGTCGAGCGGGTCAGCGTCGGTGTCTCGATCTCGACGAAGTCCCGCGCGTGCAGCACCTCGCGGGCGATCCGGTTGACCCGGCTGCGCATCCGCAGCGCCCGGGCCGGGCCCGGACGCCGCAGGTCGAGGTAGCGGTAGCGCAGGCGCAGGTCCTCCCCGACTCCCGACTCGCCCGGGTGCTCGTCCACCTGGAACGGCAAGGGCGCGGACTCGCTGAGTACCTCGAGCCCGTTGGCCACCACCTCCACCTCCCCGGTCGGGAGCTGGGGATTCTCGTTGCCCTCCGGTCGGCGCGACACCCTCCCGGCCACCCGCACGCAGTACTCGCTGCGCAGCCCGTGGGCGACCGCCTCGTCGCGGACAACGACCTGGGCGGTCCCGGACGCGTCGCGAAGGTCGAGGAAGGCGACGCCGCCGTGGTCGCGGCGGCGGGCGATCCAGCCGGTGAGCACGACGGTCTCGCCGACGTCCGTGGCCCGTAGCGCCCCGGCCTGGTGGGTGCGGATCACGTGAGCTTCTCCTGCAGGTGGGTGACGACGTCGGCCAGCGGTACGGCCGACTGCTCGCCGGTGGACAGGTCCTTGACCTGGACGACGTCTGCCGCCAGGTCGCGCTCGCCGAGGACGAGCGCGTAGCGCGCCCCGGACCGGTCGGCAGCCTTCATCGCGCCCTTGAGCCCGCGGCCGTCGACGGCCAGGTCGGCTCCCACGCCGGCCCGCCGCAGC
>DASTQL010000005.1:0-13101 GCA_035761805.1 Jiangellales bacterium
CTGGAGGAGCCGCCGCAGGGCCGCCGGGTCGGTGCCCGGCTCCTCGTCCCGCAGCCCGGCCAGGGCTCGCACCTGGAGGGCCGAGAGCGCGTCGACGTACGGGTTGCGCAGGGCCACGGCCCGGCCGAGGACCCGGCGGTCGTCCAGGAGGCGCTGGTGCCCCGTGACCTTCAGCACCCACTCGGTGGTCAGGGCGTGCTCCTCGAGGACCCGCTCGGTGAGCTCGGGCCGGCCGCCCAGGTCGAGGTAGCGCCGGGCGAACCGCCGATCGGTCTTGGCAAGCGACATCTCGGCGTTCTCGAGCATGACGGTGAACAGCGGCCAGGCGGTGTAGGCGCGGCGCAGCACGTCCAGGTCACCGACCGCCTGCAGCCCGGTCCCCAGGCCGTACCAGCCGGGCAGGTTCACCCGGGTCTGCGCCCAGGCGAACACCCACGGGATCGCGCGCAGGTCCTCCAACGAGGAGACCGACAGCCCCCGCCGGGCGGGACGGGAGCCCAGCGGCAGCGCCCCGATCTCGTCCAACGGGGTGAGCCGGGCGAACCACTCGGGGAACCCCTCGACCCGGACGAGGGCGTGGTAGGCGGTGCGCGCCGCCCGGTCGAGGGTGGCGGCGGTGCCGGCGAACTCGACCGCCGCGGCCCGGGCGCGCTCCTCGACGCCGGGGGTCGACGCCAGCAGCACCGCGGACGCGACCTGCTCGATGTGCCGCCGGGCGATCGCCGGCTCGCCGTAGCGGGCGAACACGACCTCGCCCTGCTCGGTGACCTTGAACCGTCCCGACACCGAGCCCGGCGCCTGCGCCTGGATGGCCCGGTGGACCGGCCCACCGCCGCGGCCCAGCGAGCCGCCCCGGCCGTGGAAGAGGGTGAGCCGCAGGGCGTGGCGCGCGGCCCAGGCGGTCAGCCTGGCCTGGGCGTCGTAGAGCGCGAGCGTGGCGGAGACCGGCCCGACGTCCTTCGCGGAGTCCGAGTAGCCCAGCATCACCTCGAACCGGCGGCCGGTCGCCGACAGCCGACGCCGTACGGCAGGGAGCTTGAGCACCTCCTCCAGGACGTCGACGCACCGGTCCAGGTCGTCGCCGGTCTCGAAGAGGGGGACCACGTCGAGCTCCACGTCCCGGCCGTCGAGCGCGTGGGCGGCGAGCTCGAGGACGGCCTGCACGTCCTCGGCGGCCTGGGTGAAGGAGACGACGTAGCGCCGGCACGCCTCCGGGCCGAAGCGCTGCTGCAGCTGCCCGACGACCCGCAGGGTGGCCAGCACCTCCTCGGTCTCGGGCGACAGGTCGCCGCCCGCCCGGACCTCTGCCAGGGCCGCGGCGTGCACCCTGCTGTGCTGGCGGACCTCGAGCTCGGCCAGGTGGAAGCCGAAGGTCTCCACCTGCCAGACCAGGTGCTGGAGCTCCCCGTACGCCTGCCGCCGGGCGCCGGCCGCGTCGAGCGAGCGCTGCACCACGCGCAGGTCGGCGAGGAGCTCGGCCGGCGACCCGTACGCGAGGTCGGCGTCGCGGCGGCGGGTCGCCGCGACGCGTTCGGACGCGAGCAGCAGCGCGACCCGGTGCGGTTCCGAGGGCGACCGGGTGAGGAGGTCGTCGAGGAGCTCGGGGTACGAGGCCCGCGCGTCGTCCAGCAGGCGGCGCAGGGCCGGGGACGGCGGCGTCGTGGTCGTGTCGACGGTGAGCGCCCGACCGATCCGACCGGAGGCGTTCTCCAGGGCGTGCAGCACGTGCTCGGACTGGATCGCCATGGCCTGCCTCGTGACCGACGCGATCACGTGCGGGTTCCCGTCACGGTCACCCCCGATCCAGGACCCGAGCCGGAGGAAGGCGGGGACGCGGGGCTGCTCCGCTCCCGCCGCCTCGCCGGCCAGGGCGGAGTCGGCGCGGCGGTAGACCTGCGGGACGACCCGGAAGAGGACTTCGTCGAAGACGGCCATCGCCGTGCGGACCTCGTCCAGCGGCCCGGGCCGCTCCTCGCGGACCTGAGCGGTGCGCCACAGGACGTCGACCTCCTCCAGCAGGCGCCGGCGGGTCTCGGCGTGCTCCGACGCTCCGAGGCGCTGGTCGTCGCGTCGCGCGAGCAGCTCGTCGATCCGGCGGATGGCGGTGACGACCGCACGGCGACGGGCCTCGGTCGGGTGGGCGGTGAGGACGGGGCGGAACTCCAGGCCAGAGAGCAGGCTCGTGGCGGCGGCCGGACCGTGCAGTGCCGCCACCTCGCCCAACGCCGATGCGACGGTCCCGGACAGCGGCCGGTCGGGCACGTCGCCGGCCCGCAGGGAGCGGATCCGGTGGTACTGCTCGGCCACGTTGGCCAGGTGGAAGTAGCAGGTGAAGGCCCGCGCCACGTCGGCGGCCCGCTCCAGCGACCAACCGGCGGCCAGCTCCTCGGCCGCCGTGGCAGCGGCCTCCGCCGACTCCTCGCCCTGGCCGTGCGCGGCGATGACCAGCTCGCGCAGCCGCTCGACGTCGTCGAGCAGGGCCTGACCGCCGTACTCCCGGAGCACCTCGCCGAGCACGTCGCCGAGGAGCCTCACGTCGCGGCGCAACGCCTCGGGGACCTCGAAGCGGGCGTCCTCGCGCGACCCGGTGGCGGTGGCGGCCATGCGCGCCAGGGTAGTGAGCGCGTCGGTTGGTGAGACATCGATCTCACCTCGCGGACGACCGTAGGCTACGGCGCAGCCCTGACCGGCCGCCGCGCCGCCGACCCGCTGGAGGACACCGCGATGACCGCCTCCGCCCCCTCCCCGGGCCCGGACGCCGTGGACGTCCGTACGACGGCCGGGAAGCTGGCCGACTTGCAGCGCCGCCTGGACGAGGCCGTGCACGCGGGGTCGTCGCGGGCGGTCGAGAAGCAGCACGCGCGCGGGAAGCTCACCGCCCGCGAGCGGATCGCCCTGCTCGTCGACGAGGGCAGCTTCGTCGAGCTCGACGAGTTCGCCCGGCACCGCTCCACGGCCTTCGAGCTCGACGCCACCCGCCCGTACGGGGACGGGGTCGTCACCGGCTTCGGCACGGTGGACGGCCGGCAGGTCGCCGTCTTCGCCCAGGACTTCACCGTCTTCGGCGGCAGCCTGGGCGAGGTCTTCGGCGAGAAGATCGTCAAGGTCATGGACTTCGCGCTGCGGACGGGTTGCCCGCTCGTGGGGATCAACGACTCCGGCGGGGCGCGCATCCAGGAGGGCGTCGTCTCGCTCGGCCTCTACGGCGAGATCTTCCGGCGCAACGTGCACGCGTCCGGCGTCGTCCCGCAGATCTCACTGATCATGGGTCCGTGCGCGGGCGGGGCCGTCTACTCCCCTGCGATCACCGACTTCACGGTCATGGTCGACGGCACGTCGCACATGTTCATCACCGGGCCCGAGGTGATCAAGACGGTGACCGGCGAGGACGTCGGCTTCGAGGAGCTCGGCGGCGCGCGGGCGCACAACACCAAGAGCGGCAACGCGCACTGCATGGCGGCCGACGAGCCCGACGCGATCGAGTTCGTCAAGGCCCTGCTCTCCTACCTGCCGTCGAACAACCTCGACGAGCCGCCGGCCTTCGACGTCGAGGTGCCACTCCACGAGGGCGAGGCCGACCTCGCCCTCGACACCCTCGTCCCCGACAGCGCCAACCAGCCGTACGACATGCACACCGTCGTCGAGGCCGTGCTCGACGACGGCGAGTTCTGCGAGGTCCAGCCGCTGTTCGCCCCCAACCTCGTCATCGGCTTCGGCCGGGTGGAGGGCCGCTCGGTCGGGGTCGTGGCCAACCAGCCGATGCACTTCGCGGGCACGCTGGACATCGACGCATCGGAGAAGGCGGCGCGGTTCGTCCGGACCTGCGACGCCTTCAACGTCCCGGTGCTGACCTTCGTCGACGTGCCCGGCTTCCTGCCCGGCACCGACCAGGAGTGGAACGGCATCATCCGCCGGGGGGCGAAGCTCATCTACGCCTATGCGGAGGCGACCGTCCCCAAGATCACCGTGATCACCCGCAAGGCCTACGGAGGGGCCTACGACGTCATGGGCTCCAAGCACCTCGGCGCCGACGTCAACCTGGCCTGGCCCACCGCCCAGATCGCCGTCATGGGCGCGCAGGGCGCGGTCAACATCCTCTACCGGCGCGAGCTCGCCGACGCCGATGACGCCGAGGCGCGGCGTCGCGAGCTCGTGGAGCAATACGAGGACCGGCTCGCCAACCCGTACGTCGCCGCGGAGCGGGGATACGTGGACGCCGTGATCGCACCCTCGCGGACCCGGGTCGCCGTGACCCAGGCGCTGCGGGCCTTGCGCACCAAGCGCGAGACCCTGCCCCCCAAGAAGCACGGGAACATCCCACTGTGAGCACCGACGCGACCCGCGACCTACGCAGCGCCCTCGCGACGCTGCACGCGCGGCTGGACGCCTGGCACGACACCGTCCTGGGCGTCGCAGCCGAGACGGCCCCCCACGACGACCCGCTCGTCGACCCCCGGCTGGAGGCGGCCTCCGACGCCTTCCAGGACGCCCTCGGCGAGTACGAGGAGCAGACCCTGCGGGTCCTGGGCCTGGAGGTGGTGGAGGGGGTCGAGGAGCGGGCGGCCACCGGGGTGGAGCCCGGGGTGCTCGTCGACGACTTCTTCGTCCACCTGGTCGTCGGCGTCCGGGAGGACGAGCCGCCCGCCCGGCTGATGGACGCCCTCGGGATCATCGACGAGAGCACCGTCGCCGCGCTGGTGGACCGGCTCGAGGAGGCGGGTTTCGTCGTGCCCGAGTACCGGGTGGCCCGGGGCGAGCTGGACCTCGACGACGACGGGGAGGACGAGCGGTGACCGACCAGCGCCCGCTGCTGCGAGTCGTCCGGGGACGGCCCACGGACGAGGAGCTGGCCGCGCTCGTGGCCGTGGTCGCCGCTCGTGCCTCCTCGACCGCGGCAGAGCCGGCTGGGCCGGCGCGCACCTGGGCGGCCTACTGGCGCACCGTCGGTGCGCCCCCGCGGCCGGGGGCCGGGGCCTGGCGGGCGAGCGCACTCCCCCGCTGACCCCCGAGGCGTCGGTGGGTAGCGTGCCGCCGTGACGGAGACCGCACCGACCACGACCACCCGGACCGTGACCTCGCTGGCCGAGGCCTACGTCGAGGAGTACGCCGCGCTCGACCCGTACACCGCGACCTACGCCGGCATCCCGGGCCACGACCACGAGACGACCGACCTGTCGCCGGAGGGCTTCGAGGCGCGCGCCGACCTGGACCGGGGCACGTTGGCCGACCTCGCCGGGCTCCAGCCGGCGGACGAGCGCGAGCGGGTCGCCCGGGACGCCATGGTGGAGCGGCTCACCAGAGGACTCGCCATGCACGACCTGGGCCTGGACCGGGGCCTCAACGTCCTCGAGAGCCCGCTGCACTGGACCCGCCTGGTCTTCGACCTCATGCCGACCGAGACCGATGAGCACTGGGCGGCCGTCGCCGCCCGGCTGGCCGCCCTGCCCGGAGCGGTCGACGCCTACCGGCGGACCCTCGAGGCGGACACCGCCGCTGGTCGACCGCCGGCCCGCCGCCAGGTCCTCGCGGTGGCCGAGCAGGCCCGCCGCGTGGCTCGCGGCTTCTTCGCCGACCTCGTCGCCACTGCCACCGTGGGCGAAGCCCTGCGGGCCGACCTCGGCGCCGCCGCCCAGGCCGCCTCCCACGCGTACGACGACGTCGCGGCCTACTTGGCGGACGACCTCGCCGTACGGGCCCGGAGCCGGGACGCCGCGGGGCGAGACGCGTACGCCGTCGCCTCCGGCTACTTCCTGGGCGCCGACGTCGACCTCGACGAGACGTACGAGTGGGGGCTGGCCGAGCTGGACCGGATCGAGGCCGAGATGGCCGAGGTCGCTTCGACCGTCGTCCCCGGTGGCTCGGTCGACGACGCAGTTGCCGCGCTCGACGAGGACCCGGCCCGGCGGATCGAGGGTCCCGACGCCTTCCGCGGCTGGATGCAGGGGCTGTCCGACCGCACCGTCGACGCCCTGGCCGGGGTGCACTTCGACATCCCGGCCGAGATCCGCCGGCTGGAGTGCCGGATCGCCCCGACCCGCGACGGCGGGATCTACTACACCGGGCCGAGCGAGGATCTGTCCCGGCCGGGACGGATGTGGTGGTCCGTGCCCGAGGGGGTCGAGTCGTTCTCGACCTGGCGGGAGACGACGGTGGTCTTCCACGAGGGGGTCCCCGGCCACCACCTCCAGGTGGCGAACGTCGTGCTGCGCAAGGACCTGCTCAACCGCTGGCAACGCCTGCTCTGCTGGGTGTCCGGGCACGGCGAGGGCTGGGCGCTGTACGCCGAGCGGCTGATGGCGGAGCTCGGCCACCTCGACGACCCCGGCGACCGGCTCGGCATGCTCGACGCCCAGGCCCTACGGGCCGCCCGCGTGGTCGTCGACATCGGCCTGCACCTGGAGAAGCCCGTGCCTGCCGGGCGGGGGCTCGGCGAGGGTCCGTGGGCCCCGGAGACTGCGTACGCGTTCCTGCGCGCCCACTGCCGGTTGTCCGACGAGTTCCTCCGGTTCGAGCTCGACCGCTACCTCGGGTGGCCGGGTCAGGCGCCGTCGTACAAGGTGGGAGAACGGATCTGGCTGCAGGCTCGCGAGGAATCACGTCGCCGGCTGGGTGACGCCTTCGACCTACGGTCGTTCCACACGGCAGCGCTGAACCTCGGGTCCCTGGGTCTCGACCCGCTGCGCGAGGCCCTGGCCCGGCTCTAGGAGGAAGCTCCGATGGCCCACCTGTACGGGGCGGAGCACGTCCGCCGCTACCGCGAGACGGACGGCGAGGAGGGGCACTACTGGCGACGGGGTGCGCCGACGCTGCTGCTCACGACGACCGGCCGCCGGTCGGGAGCGCGGCACACGACGCCGCTGATCTACCAGCAGGACGGCGACCGCTACGTGGTCGTCGCGTCCAAGGGTGGCGCGGACACCCCGCCCGACTGGTACGTCAACCTCGAGGAGGACCCCGATGTCGAGGTGCAGGTCTGGGGCGACCGCTTCGCCGCCCGCGCCCGCCCCGCGACGGACGAGGAGCAGTCCCGGCTGTGGCCGGTGATGACCGCGGTGTGGCCCGACTACGACGCCTATCAGCGCAGGACGGAGCGACCCATCCCGCTGGTGATCCTCGAGCGCGCCGCCTGAGGGCGGCTCAGCCCTTCACGTACGAGAGCTTCTCGGCCACGCGCCCGTCCCGCACGCGGAAGACGTCGACACCGCGGACGTGTCCGCGGCCCCAGTCGAACCGCCAGCGCTGGACGGCCCGGTCGCCGGCGCCGAAGGCGTCCTCGACCGTGAAGGTCGTCGTGGGGGTGGACGCGAAGAAGAGCTCCCACGCGGCCCGCACGGCCTGGGCGCCCTCGTGCCGGACCCCGTCGGGGGCTGGGTCGGTGGTCTCGAAGACGCAGTCGTCGGTCATCAGCTCCATGACGGCGTCGACGTCGTGGGCGTCGAAGGCCGCGTTGAAGCGGGCGATCACGTCGAGGACGTCGGCGCTGCCCATCGCGGGTCCCTCCCGAAGGCGGCGAGCAGTCGGTCCTGGGCCCCCGCCCCGTCCGGGAGCGGCACCGGCTCCCCGATCGCGCCGATCGACCGGTAGGCCGCCTCCCGCTCGGCGAACCACGCGGCCACGGCGGCGACGAGGTCGGCGGGGAGGTCGCGGTCGCCACCGGTTCCCGCCGCGAGGTCCCAGGCGTGGATCAGGTGGTCGGCGGCGAGCTGGTGGGCGTACTCCTCCGCGGGCACGTCCCCGAACGACAGGTGGACGATGCGCCTCTGGTCCCCGTCGGGCGGCGTGGACTCGACCGCGGCCTTGGCCGCCCGTCGCGTCGCGCCGACCGGGTCGTCGCCGAGCAGGTCACCCTCGAACCGGTCGCCGACCTCAGCGATGGTCTGGCCCTCCATCAGCGGCGGCAGCCACAGCTCCTCGCCGACGATGTGCTGGACGAGCTGGCGGACGTCCCACTCCGCGCACGGCGTCGGCGCCGCCCACCGGTCCTCCCCGACGTGGTCGACGTGGTCGACGCGGTCCAGCCAGACAGCCACCGCCGCGCGGTGCATCGCGAAGGCATCCATGATCCACCCCTCCCTCCCCCGCTCCAGGGTGCTCCTCGGGACCGCTTCCGGGAAGCCCCGGATACCGTCGCTTACCGTGACCCGCCTCGTCCTCGCCTCGGCGTCCCCCGCCCGGCTTGCCACCCTCCGCCGGGCCGGGCTGGCCCCGGAGGTCGTGGTGAGCCGGGTGGACGAGTCCTGCGTCGACGAGGGCTCCCCGGAACGTACGGCATCGGCGCTGGCCCGGCTCAAGGCCCGCACCGTGGCCGCGGGGTTGGACTCCCCTGCCGTCGTGGTCGGCTGCGACTCGGTGCTCGACCTCGACGGCGAGACCCACGGCAAGCCCGGCTCGGCTGCCGAGGCCGCCAGCCGCTGGCGCCGCATGCGCGGTCGCGACGGCGTCCTGCACACCGGCCACCACGTCGTCGACACCCGGACCGGGCGCGAGGCATCGGCCTTCGCCTCGACCAGGGTGCACTTCGCCGACGTCAGCGACGCCGAGATCGAGGCGTACGTCGCCACCGGCGAGCCGCTGGTCGTCGCCGGCGGGTTCACCCTCGACGGGCTCGGCGGGGCCTTCGTCGAGGGCGTGGAGGGCGACCACCACAACGTCGTCGGCATCTCCCTCCCCCTGCTGCGACGGCTGCTTGGCGAGCTCGGCGTGGCCTGGACCGACCTCTGGGCGCCGCGCCCTGAGGCTGGCCCCGAATGAACGTTCACCACCCTCGTCGGGGCTTCACCAGGCGTCCATGCCTCGTGATGACCCCAGCAGCCTGGTGGTGGAGCGCTCACGCCGGTCGCAGGGGCCCTCTCAACGCACCCATCACGAGGCTCGTCGGGTCACCCCCAGACGTCGACGCCTCGTGATCCCACCGCGAGGGTGGTGAAACGTGGTCACTGAACTGACCCGCCGCTGCGTTCCGTCCCGGGTCACCTGAGGCTGAAGGGTGGGTAGCGGTCCGTGACCAGGAGGGTTGCATAGGCTTGGACGCGCAGAGCCCACCGGCCGACACCGACCACGTAGTCGAAGAGCGCTCGCGGATAGCGCCCGGTGAAGAGGATGGCGAACCAGGCGATGACGACCGTCAAGAACGCGCCGATCGCGAGGAAGGCCAGCACGATGACGTGGGGGATGACCAGGAGCCACTTCACCAGCGGGAGCCACCGATTGAGGTCGTGCTCCGCGTCCGGGTAGTCGATCGAGAGATGGACCGACTGCTCCTCGACCGTCGATGGGTACCGATCGGTGAGCAGGGTCACGTACGCACCGACCCGCGCGGCGAACCGGTTGAACTGGAGGGCGAAGTCGAACCACCAGCGCGGGTACCGCTGACGGAACACGATCATCAGCAGCGTCGCGACGAACAGTCCGCCGGCGATCCCACCCCCTTCCCTGCTCACGCGCGAGACAACCTCGCCCGTCTCGTTGACCACGGTCACGGTCGACGTCGCCGATGCGGAAAGTGCGCCGAGCACGATCGCGATCGGGATCACCCAGATCAGCCGGAACGCCGTGGTGACGCGATCGAGCTTGTCCGGGTAGTCGACGTCCAGACGGGCGGCGTACTCCTGGGACTGCACGGTCATGGAACCTCCTCCGTCGTAGCCCGGCCCTCCGGCCGGGCGGTTCCGTGCTCACAGCATGAAGCCCTGCTGGCAGTGCGGTCGAGTCTCGCCTGGCCCCACTCCGTGCAGCTCCGCCGCCCGGCCCGGGCCGGTCAAGCGCCACGCGCGGCGGCGGGGAAGTCCCCGGCCCGGCCGAGCAGGGCCGGCGCCTCCGGCTTGCCCAGCAGGTGCGAGATCCACGTCCCGGTGCCGGCAACGGCGTCGAGGTCGACGCCGGTGGTGATGCCGGATCGGTGCAGCGTATAGAGCAGGTCCTCGGTGGCGACGTTGCCGGTCGCGTTGGGCGCGAAGGGGCAGCCGCCGATCCCACCCGCGCTGGCGTCGAGCACCCGGACCCCCTCCTCGTACGCGGTGAGGGCGTTGGCGTAGCCGGTGTTGCGCGTGTTGTGGAAGTGCGCCCGCACCGGCACCCCCGGCGCCGCCTCGAGCGTCCCACGGACCAGCCGCCGGACCTGGGCGGGAACGCCCACCCCGATCGTGTCGGCGAGGGCGATCTCGGCCGGCCCGCCCTCGGCGACCCGCCGGACCAGGTCGAGGACCGTGGACTCGGCCACCTCCCCCTCGAAGGGGCAGCCGAAGGCGGCGGACACCGTCACCGACGCCTTCACCCCCGCGGCCTGCGCCTCGGCGGCGATGTCGAGCCACGCCTGCACGCCCTCCTCGACGGAACAGCCCTGGTTGCGGCGGCTGAAGGTCTCGGTCGTGATCACCACGACGTTGATCTCGTCGACCTTCGTCGCCAGGGCGCGCTGGAGCCCGCGCCGGTTGAGGACGAGCCCGATGTACGAGACGTCGTCACGGTCCGGCAGCGCCTCGAGCACGGCTTCCGCATCCGCCATCTGCGGTACCCGGGCCGGGTTGACGAAGCTGGCGACCTCGACCCGCCGCACACCCGCGTCGACGCACCGGCGCACCAGCGCGACCTTCGTGGCCGTGTCGACGAGGGTGGGCTCGTTCTGCAGGCCGTCCCTCGGGGACACCTCGACGATCTCGACGTCCGGCATGCGCCCTCCCGATCTGTCACACCTGCATACCACCATCTCGTCGAGACGGAGCGGGGCGTGGTGCGAGGCGGGTGGTGCGGCCTACGGTGGCACCCACCCCGGAGCCGGGCGCGGCCCGGGCGATGAGTTCCCGCCCGTACGGGAGTCTGCGGGGCAACAGGCGAGGGAGGAACGCAGATGGCGACGGTCGTGGTGATCGGCACGCGCAAGGGACTCTGGCTGGCTCGGGACACCGGCGACCGGTCGAGCTGGGAGTTGTCCGAGCGACAGCTCGGCATGAACGCCGTCTACGGCGTCGGCATCGACACCCGCCGGGGGACGCCGCGGCTCCTCGCCGGCACCGACAGCGAGCACTGGGGACCCACGGTCCTCACGTCCGACGACCTGGGCGAGAGCTGGCAGGAGCCCGAGCAGGCGGCGCTGGCCTTCCCGGAGCGCACCGAGACGGCGCTGACCCGGGTCTGGCAGCTCCAGCCCGGACTGCCCGAGGAGCCCGACGTGGTCTGGGCCGGCACTCAGCCGTCCGCACTCTTCCGCTCCGAGGACGGCGGCCGCACCTACGCCTTCGTCGACGGGCTGTGGGACCACCCGCACCGTCCCGAGTGGGGCGCGGGTTACGGCGGTCAGGCCGTGCACACCGTCGTGCCGCACCCGGCCGACCCCACCCGGCTGCTCGTGGCCATGTCCACCGGCGGCGTCTACCGGACCGAGGACGGCGGCGCCTCGTGGAGTCCGTCCAACCGCGGCATCACCGCCTCCTTCATGCCCGACCCCGAGCCCGAGTTCGGCCAGTGCGTGCACAAGGTCACCAGGTCGCCGGTGGACCCCGACCGGCTGTATGCACAGAACCACGGCGGCGTCTTCCGCAGCGACGACGGGGGACTCCGCTGGACGGCGATCGGGGCCGGCCTGCCGTCGGACTTCGGGTTCCCGGTGGTGGTCCACCCGGCCCGACCCGACACCGCCTACGTCTTCCCGCTCGTCGCCGACGCCGACCGGCGCCCGGCGACCGGCCGCTTCCGGGTCTTCCGTACGGACGACGCGGGGTCGACCTGGCGGGAGCTCGGCAAGGGCCTCCCCGACGAACCGCACACGGGGATCGTGCTGCGCGACGCGATGTGCGTCGACGACAACGAGCCGACCGGCGTCTACGTCGGCACCCGCAACGGCGAGGTCTATGCCAGCGCCGACGAGGGCGAGTCGTGGACGACGGTGGCCGAGCACCTGCCCGACGTGCTCTCCGTCCGGGCGGCGCCGATCGGGTGAGGGCAGCAGTGCGGGTGAGCGTCGCGCTGCCGGGCGCGCTCCGGCCCTATGCCCACGGACGGGCGGAGGTGGCGGTCGACGTCCCGGACGGCACGACGGTCGACGGGCTGCTGGACCGGCTGGCGGAGAGCGAGCCGGCACTCGAGCGGCGGCTCCGCGACGAGCGCGGCGTCCTGCGGCGCTACGTCAACGTCTACCTCGGCGACGAGGACGTCCGGGCGGCCGGGCTGCTCGGTCATCCTCTCCGCGACGGTGACCGGGTGCTGGTGCTTCCCTCCGTCGCCGGGGGCTGAGCTCACCGGGACGTGGTCGCGCAGCAGCAACGCGGCTGCGACACGATGGTCGGCGACCGCACCCGACCGACGAGGGAGCCGGACGTGGACCTGGGGCTGGACGTCGCGCAGCAGCGGCTGGAGTGGGACGAGGTGGTGGACCGCGTCCGGTTCGCCGAGGACCTGGGCTTCACGGGCGCCTGGGGCTTCGACCACTTCACCCCGATGTACGGCGAGGGGCCGGGCAACTGCTTCGACGGCATGACGACCTTGGCGGTGCTGGCCGGGCTGACCTCCCGGATCCGGCTGGGGCTGCTCGTCGCCGGCGTCAGCTACCGGCACCCGTCGGTCATGGCCGTCCAGGCGGTGACGATCGACCACGCCAGCCGGGGCCGCCTCGAGCTGGCGATCGGGGCCGCCTGGTACGAACCCGAGCACCGGCGCCTCGGCATCGACTTCCCCCGTACGGGAGAGCGGTTCGACGTGCTGGAGGACCAGCTCGAGATCTTCCGCCGCCTGTTCACCGGCGAGGTGGTCTCGTACGAGGGAAGGCGGGTCAGCCTCGTCGACGCCCAGGTGCGGCCGGTGCCCGTGCAACGACCGCACCCGCCGATCTGGATCGGAGGCTCGGGGCCGCGGCGCACGCTGCCGCTCGTCGCCCGCTACGCCGACGTGTGGCACACCAACGCGGCGGGCCGGTTCGCCGAGGACTCGGCGCGCGTGGACCGGCTGGCGGAGGAGGCCGGTCGCGACCCGTCCGCCATCCGGCGGGCGGCCTCGCTGTCGCTGTCGGAACCCTGGGACGAGGTGCGGGCCAACGCGGAGCGGCTGCGGGACCTGGGGGTCGACTACCTGGTGTGCGGCTGGCCCGGCCAGGGGCGGGGGCACGTCGAG
>DASTQL010000006.1:0-14706 GCA_035761805.1 Jiangellales bacterium
TCCGCCTGCCGGCCTGGTACGCCTTCACGGCGCTCGGAGCCGGGTGACCTCCTCGGTGTCGCTCCTGGTCTCACCTTGGTCGGGCAGGACCCGCACGACCGGGTCGTCAGGACCGGGACGGCCGCGCGGGAACCGGTCCCGCCACGCCTGCGAGGCCTCCTGGTAGCCCGGGTCGCCGGAGGTGAGTACGACCGCCCGGCCGTGCCGGAGCTCGCCCTCGAGGACGACGTCGACCTCGGCGCCGTGGTCGACGAAGCGCCACCACCGCTTCCGACCCGAGTCGCCGGCGAGCACGACGAGGGTGCCGTCGTGGACGGCGTACTGGACCGGGAGGGCGTGCAGCCGGCCCGTCCGGGGACCGGTGTAGCGGAGCTCGAGGACGGCGGTGGAGAGCAGGCGGTGGGCCGGTCCGCGGAGCAGACCCAGGACGACACGGTCCTGGAAGCGGCGAGCCCGGGGCCCCTGCTCCTGCAGGCCGGGGACGGCATAACCCGTCACCGCCCCGACGACCAGACCGGCGAGGAGGCCGACCCCCGCCCCGTACAGGGCGAGGGCGGCGACCGACCACCCGCCGGGGACCACGGAGGCGCCAACGGTGATGATCGCTACCCCGATCGCCCAGGCCAGGGCGTTGGCCCAGACCCAGCGGCCGGCGCGTGCGACGTGGTGACGTAGGACGAGCGCCTGTGCGCCGCCGAAGGCCGCACCCGCCACGGCGCCACCTGCGGCGGCGCCGGCTGCGATCAGGAGGACAGGCGGCTCGGCGGCGGGCGCCGCGGAGGTGCCGGCCGAGGCGGACATCAGCGCCGGCGGCAGGTTCCCGACCACCCAGCCGGTGACGGCGACGGCGACCGTGGCGAGGACGAAGGGTCGGCGCGGCAGCCGTGGCAGCCACGGGGAGAGCATCCGCCACATCACCCAGCCCACGAGGGCGCCCTCCACGACACCGCCGAGGGCGGCGCCCGCGAGCACCACCAGGACCTCGGCCGGCGTGGAGGGCTCGGCGACGAGGAGCATGGCCGCCCCGGCGCAGGCCGCGGCGGCCGCGATGCCCGCGGTCTCCGCGGCGCCGACCCCGAGCGTCCAACGCCCCCACGACGGTGGCCGACGGACCGTGCTCCCCGTCACGCCTCCAGCGTGCGCCGCGGCTTCCCGTGTCGGACAGACGCGGGCGACCCGGTGGGCCGGGACCTTGGCCCCGACCGGGTCGGGTGCCGTCGTGGGTCCCGGGTGCTCAGCCGGCCGTGGCCGCTTCCAGCCGGTGGAGTAGGTCGTCCGCGGCAGCCTGCAACTCCTGCGCGTACTGGCGGTCCTCGTGCGTCTGCTGCTCGTAGGTGTCGAGGCGCTGGCTGATCCGGCTGAGCAGCGACGCGAACGCGCGGACCTCGTCCTCGTTCAGCACGACCTGTCGGCTCATGACTCCGCCTTCCCTCGCTTGACCTGGGCCGGCCCCCATCCTGGCCTGCCCGGCGGCCGGAGGTCGACCGGACCGGTCCGTTCGCCCATCCGGTGCTCTCAGACTTGCCATGGCGGTGTGGAAGGAGTGGAGTCTGATGCGTGGCCCGCCCCCTGCTCTGCCTGCTCCGCTGGCACAAGTGGCTCAAGCGTTACGCCGACGACGGGGCGGTCTCGCTGGTGTGCCGGCGATGCGGTCGGGAGGGCGAGGCCGGTCGCGGGGTGTGGGGCTACTCCGACTACGTCTGACCGCTCGTGTGCGGCGGTCAGTAGCCGCGGGCGATCCACTCGTCGAGGTGCCCTGTCTCCGCGGCGACCGTCGTGGTGTCGCCGTGGCCCGGACGGACGACGGTCTCGGGTGGCAGGGTCAGCAGTCGCGTGCGGATGCTCTCGATGATCGTGGCGAAGTCGCTGTAGGAGCGGCCGCCGGTCGCGCCCGGCCCGCCCTGGAAGAGCGTGTCGCCGGTGAGGACGGTGCCGAGCGCCGGGACGAGGAGGGAGACCGCGCCGGGCGCGTGGCCAGGAGTGTGCAGTACGTGGACGTCGAACCCCGCGACCTGGATGACCTGACCGTCGGCGAGGTCGACGTCCCAGGTCGTGTGGGGGTGGATGAGCCGCCACAACGGCTCGTCGTCGGGGTGGAGCAGTACGGGGGCCTGGAAGCGCTCGCCAGCCTCGGGCGCGTAGCGGCAGTGGTCGTCGTGCCCGTGCGTGCACAGCACGCCGACGACCCGACGCGAGCCGACGAGCGAGGCCACGGCAGAGACGTCGTGCGCGGGGTCCACGACGAGGCACTCGGAGTCGTCGCCGACCACCCAGACGTTGTTGTCCACGTCGAAGGACTCACCGTCGAGACTGAACGTCCCGGACGTGACCGCGTGGTCGACCCGTGGATGGCCGCTCACAGGACCACCACCGACCGCAGGACGTCGCCCCGGTGCATCCGGTGGAAGGCGGCCTCGACGTCGCCGATGCCGATCTTCTCCGTGACGAAGCCCTCGAGGTCGAAACGCCCCTGCCGGTAGAGGTCGATGAGCAGCGGGAAGTCGCGGGAGGGCAGGCAGTCCCCGTACCAGGAGGACTTGAGCGCGCCGCCGCGGCCGAAGACGTCGAGCAGGGGCAGGTCGATCCGCATCTCGGGGGTCGGGACGCCGACGAGGACGACGGTGCCGGCCAGGTCGCGGGCGTAGAAGGCCTGCTCGTAGGTCTCGGGCCGGCCGACGGCCTCGATCACGACGTCGGCACCGAAGCCGCCGGTGAGCTCGCGGATCGCCTCGACCGGGTCGCGCTCGCGCGAGTTGACCGTGTGGGTGGCGCCGAAACCGCGGGCCCACTCGAGCTTGCGGTCGTCGACGTCGACGGCGACGACCGTGGTGGCGCCGACGATGCGTGAGCCGGCGATCGCGGCGTTGCCGACGCCTCCGCACCCGATCACCGCGACGCTGTCGCCACGGGTGACCCCTGCGGTGTTGACCGCCGCCCCGAAGCCGGCCATCACCCCGCAGCCGAGCAGCCCGGCGGCGGTGGCGGGGGCCTCGGGGTCGACCCTGGTGCACTGGCCGGCGTGGACGAGGGTCTTGGCGAGGAAGGCCCCGATCCCCAGCGCCGCGGTGAGCTCCGTCCCGTCGGCGAGCGTCATCCGCCGAGTCGCGTTGCGGGTGGCGAAGCAGTACCAGGGACGACCGCGCAGGCACGCCCGGCACCGGCCGCAGACCGCCCGCCAGTTGAGGACGACGAAGTCGCCGACCTCGACGCCCGTCACCCCGTCACCGACGTCAGAGACCACCCCGGCCGCCTCGTGGCCGAGCAGGAAAGGGAAGTCGTCGGTGATCCCGCCCTCGCGGTAGTGCAGGTCGGTGTGGCAGACGCCGCATGCCTGCACGTCCACGACCACCTCGTCGGGTCCTGGGTCCGGCACCAGCACCGTCTCGAGGGTGACCGGTTCCCCACGGCCCCTGGCGACCACTCCCTGGACCTCGTACGGCATGTTCCCTCCACGCTGCGCTGGCGGACAGGCCCGATCATGCAGGAGTCTGACGACCGGCGCCGCGTGTGGCCCCTCGAGGACGGGGGAAGGACGACGGCGCATGGCCCGCGCGGAGACGTCCGGGCCGGGACCGGCCCCGCGGGAGGCGCGGGGCTTCGGATCGAGCGGGAGGCAGCATGACCGACGAGACGACCACCCCTGAGCACGGTCCCGCGGACGGCGGTGCCGGGGGCCTGCCCGGGCAGCACGACGGCGGCGCCGACGGTGGTGCCGATTCGGGTGCGGACGGCGGGGCCGACGGTGGCGCGGACGGCGGGGCCGACGGCGGGGCCGACGGTGGCGCGGACAGCGGAGCCGATGGTGGCGCGGACGGGGGCGCGGACGGTGGCGCGGACAGCGGAGCCAGCCGGCTCTGACCGTGGTCGAGACGCACGCTCCTGACCGCTGGGCGCCCGGTTCCCCCGGGCGCCCGGCGCTGGCCCGCTGCATCAACGTCCCGGTCGACGACTTCACGGCCGGGTACTGGGGCCGCGCGGCCCTCCTGTCGCCGGTCGAGACCCTTCCCGGTGACTTCTCCGACCTGCTGGACCTGGCGGCCGTGGACGAGCTGCTGTCGCGGCGCGGTCTCCGGACGCCGTTCCTCCGGCTGGCCAAGGACGGCCAGGTCGTGCCGACAGGGCGGTTCACCCGAGGCGGTGGAGCCGGCGCGGCGATCGGTGACCAGGTCGCCGACGACCGGGTGCTCGACCTGGTGGTGGACGGCTCGACCGTGGTGCTGCAAGGGCTGCACCGCACCTGGCCGCCGCTGGTCGACTTCGGCACGCAGCTGGCCGTCGACCTCGGGCACCCCGTCCAGGTGAACGCCTACGTCACGCCGCCGCAGTCGCAGGGCTTCTCCCCGCACTACGACGTGCACGACGTCTTCGTGCTCCAGGTGGCGGGTGAGAAGCACTGGACGATCCACGAGCCGGTCCTCCAGGCGCCGCTGCGCGACCAGCCGTGGACGGACCGCCGCGACGCCGTACGGGAGCGGGCAGCCGAACCGCCGGTGATCGACGCGGTGCTGCGCCCTGGTGACGCGCTCTACCTGCCGCGGGGCTACCTGCACTCGGCTCGGGCGCTGGGCGGGGTCAGTGCGCACCTGACCGTCGGCGTGCACGCGGTGACCCGCGCTGCGGTCGCCGAGGCGCTGCTCGCGGCCGCTGGCGACCAGGCCGACCTGCGCGCATCCCTGCCGCTGGGCCTGGACCTCTCGGACGGCGAGTCGTTGCGGGAGGAGGTCGCCGCGACCGTACGGGCGTTGGTGTCCCGCCTCGAGAGCGCCGGACCGGACGAGGTTGCGTCGGCCCTCCGGCGTACGGTGTGGCCGCAGACGCGACCGGAGCCGGTGGGGCCGCTGGCCGTGGCCGATGCCGTTGCGAGGCTGGACAAGGGCCGGCGGGTGCGGGCCCGACTGGGGGTCCGTGCCCACGTGCGTACGGGAGGAGGCGGGGTCGAGGCCGACCTGGGCGACCGTGTGGTGACGCTGCCGGCGGGTTCGGCGGACGCCGTGCGGACGCTGCTCGGGGGCGGGGTCGTCGTGGTCGGCGAGCTGCCCGAGCTGACGGTCGACGAGCAGGTCGAGCTGGTCCGGCGGATGCTCCGCGAGGGTCTCGTGGTACCCGTGGAGGCGTGAACTCCGCCGACCGGCCCTTCCGCTGCAGTGACGCGGCGGAGGGGCGCGGTGACCTCGGTGTCGCGACGGCGGCGCCGGCGGGCCGGTGGTTCCTGGTCGAGGTGCCGGGGCCGTGGGGGCCCGACGCGGTCCTCGAGTCCCCGCTGGACCTCGACGTCGCGCGGGCGCTGGTCCTGGTCGCCGACGAGGCCGGGGCCAGGCTGACGCTGATCCGGCGGCCGGGTCGGTCGCCCGAGACGGCGCTCCGGCACTGGGCGATGGCCGACAGCGACCCCGGGCAGGAGGCGATCACCTGGGGGACGTACGGGCGGGACGAGGAGCTGCTCGACGTCCCGGTCGACCCGCACCGCGACCCCTCGCCGGAGCCCGCCTACCTCGTGTGCACGCATGGTCGGCACGACCAGTGCTGCGCGATCCGGGGCCGGCCGGTGGCGACGGCGCTGGCCGCGCTGCGGCCCGGGCAGGTGTGGGAGTGCTCGCACGTCGGCGGCGACCGCTTCGCGGCCAATGTGGTGGTCCTGCCGCACGGGCTCTACTACGGGCGGGTGACACCTGCGGATGCGGTCGATCTGGTGTCCTCGTACGAGGCGGGGTGCGTCCTGCCCGACCTGCTGCGGGGACGGTCTGCCTTCCCCGACGCGGCCCAGGCCGCGCAGCACTTCGCGCGTGCGGAGCTGGGTGATCTGCGGATCGACGCGCTGGAGCCGTTGGCTGTGCGTCCGTTGGGGCCGACCGGGTCGTGGGAGGTAGAGCTGGCGCGGGACTCCGGACCCGTCGTCGTCCGCGTCCAGGCCGTGATGGCCCCGGAGCTGGAGCAGCTGACCTGCCGGGCGCCGCGACCGGGGCGGCAACGGAGGTATGAGCTGGTCTCGCTCGAATCCTCCTGAGGCGGCGCCGGGCGGCGCTGGGACGGGCCGCAGGCCAGCGAGATCACCGTGTGGGTGGGGTCCCGCGCTTCGGCACCCGAGCGACACGGTGATCACGCCACGGCTGGGCATCCCGTGCGGCCAAGATCACTGTGTGGTCACGGTCCCGCCACCCGGGACCCCGGCCACACGCCGATCACGCCGCCCGCCGCACCTGCAGCGTGTCCTTGTCCTCGGCTAGGTCCACGACCACCGTGTCGCCGTCCCGCACCTCACCGGCCAGGATGGACTTGGCGAGCGAGTCGCCGATCGCCGCCTGCACCAACCGCTTCAGCGGCCGGGCCCCGTAGACCGGGTCGAAGCCGGTGAGCGCCAGCCACTCGCGCGCCGCGTCGGAGACGTCGAGGACCATCCGTCGCTCGGCCAGCCGGGCGGCCAGCCGGTCCACCTGCAGATCCACGATCTGCGCAAGCTCCTCGGCACCGAGCGGGTCGAAGACGACGATCTCGTCCAGCCGGTTGAGGAACTCCGGCTTGAACGACGTCCGCACGACTCCCAGGACGGCCTCCCGCTTCGCGGCCTCGTCGAGCGCCTGGTCGGCCAGGTAGGCGGACCCGAGGTTCGATGTCAGGATGAGGATCGCGTTGCGGAAGTCGACCGTTCGCCCCTGCCCGTCGGTCAGCCGCCCGTCGTCGAGCACCTGCAGCAGGACGTCGAAGACCTCCGGGTGGGCCTTCTCCACCTCGTCGAGCAGGACGACGCTGTACGGCCGGCGGCGAACCGCCTCGGTGAGCTGGCCGCCCTCCTCGTAGCCGACGTACCCGGGAGGCGCGCCGACCAGGCGGGCGACGGAGTGCTTCTCGCCGTACTCGCTCATGTCGATCCGGACCATCGCCCGGTCGTCGTCGAAGAGGAACCCCGCGAGCGCCCTGGCAAGCTCGGTCTTGCCGACGCCGGTCGGGCCGAGGAAGAGGAAGGACCCGGTCGGCCGGTCCGGGTCGGCGATGCCGGCCCGGGTCCGCCGGACGGCGTCGGACACCGCCCGTACCGCGGTCTGCTGGCCGACCACGCGACGCCCGAGCTCCTCCTCCATCCGCAGGAGCTTGGCGGTCTCGCCCTCGAGCAGCCGCCCGGCGGGGATGCCGGTCCAGGCGGCCACGACCTCGGCGATGTCGTCGGCGCCGACCTCCTCCTTGACCATGAGGTCACCGGGCCCGGCCTGCTCGGCCGCCTCCGCCTGAGCACTGGCCTCGGCCAGCTGCTTCTCGAGGGCGGGGATGTCGCGGTGCTCGATGATGCCCGCCCGCTCGTAGTCGCCCTCGCGGACCGCCCGGTCGAACTCGGTCCGCAGGGCGTCGATCCGCTCCTTGAGCTCTCCCACCCGGTTGAGGCCGGACTTCTCCCGCTCCCACCGCGCCTCGAGGCCGCGCAGCTCCTCCTCGCGGTCGGCCATCTCGGCCCGTAGCGCGGCCAGTCGCTCCTGCGAGGCCTCGTCGGTCTGGTTGGCGAGCGCGTACTCCTCCATCTTGAGTCGGTCGACCTGGCGGCGCAGCGTGTCGATCTCGACCGGGCTGGAGTCGATCTCCATCCGCAGCCGGGACGCCGCCTCGTCCACGAGGTCGATCGCCTTGTCGGGCAGCTGACGGCCGGTGATGTAGCGGTGCGACAGGGTCGCCGCCGCCACCAGGGCCGCGTCGGAGATCTGGACCTTGTGGTGCGCCTCGTACCGCTCCTTGAGCCCCCGCAGGATGGCGACGGTGTCCTCGACGCTGGGCTCCCCCACGTACACCTGCTGGAAGCGGCGCTCCAGCGCCGCGTCCTTCTCGATCCGCTCGCGGTACTCGTCCAGCGTCGTCGCGCCGACCATGCGCAGCTCACCGCGGGCGAGCATCGGCTTGAGCATGTTGCCGGCGTCCATCGCGGAGTCGCCACCCGCACCCGCGCCGACGACCGTGTGCAGCTCGTCGATGAAGGTGACGACCTGGCCCTCGCTGGCCTTGATCTCGTCGAGGACGGCCTTGAGCCGCTCCTCGAACTCACCCCGGTACTTCGCACCCGCCAGCATCGCGCCCAGGTCGAGGGCGACCAGGCGCTTGCCCGCCAAGGACTCTGGTACGTCGCCGTCGGCGATCCGCTGGGCGAGCCCCTCGACGACGGCCGTCTTGCCGACGCCGGGCTCGCCGATGAGGACGGGGTTGTTCTTGGTCCGGCGGCTGAGCACCTGGACGACCCGGCGGATCTCCTCGTCGCGGCCGATGACCGGGTCGATCTTGCCCTCCCGGGCCCGCTCGGTGAGGTCGACGCCGTACTTGCGCAGCGCCTCGAAGGTGCCCTCGGGGTCGGGGCTGGTCACCCGCTGACCACCGCGGATCCGGTCCAGGGCCGCCACCAGCACGTCCCCGCCGACCTGGTGGCGAGCCAGCAGCGTACGGGTGGGGGACTCGACCTCGGTCAGGCCGAGCAGCAGGTGCTCGGTCGACACGTACTCGTCGCCTCGGGCCCGGGCGCGCTCCCCCGCGGCTGCGAGCACGCGCTGCAGGGCGCCCGACGCCTGCGGAGCGCCGACGGTGGCGCCGGAGCCGGACGGCAGGGCCTCGACGGCCGCGTCGGCGTCCCGGCGGAGCCCGGCGGCGTCAGCACCGAGGGCCGAGAGCAGCGCGATCGGGATGCCGGTGTCGTCCTGGAGCAGCGCCCACAGCAGGTGCGCCGGCTCCAGGGCGGGGTTGCCGGCCGTGACCGAGCGCCGCTGCGCGCTCGCGACCGCCTCGTTGGCCTTGGTCGTGAACTGCTCGGGCATCGTCGTCTGTCCCCCTCAGCGGGATCGGTGTGGGCGTCTACGAGCATCAACGGCCACAGAGTTGAGTCTGTTCCACTCAACTCTGGTGGGTGCGGCGACCGCGGTCACGGCTGATCTGCGCGCCAGGACCCCGGGCGCCACAGGTCGACCGGCCGCCCCGTCGTCCGGTCGCCGGCCGGCAGGGCACGCCGGGGCCCCACCACGTGGGTGCGCCGGCGGAGCTCGCGCCGCAGCAGCTCGAGCTGTGCCTCCATCCGTACGGCGTGCGTGCGCAGCTCGTCCACGTCGCGCTGCAGGTCGATGATGCGCTTGATGCCGGCGAGGTTGACGCCCTCCTCCTGGGAGAGCCGCTGTACCTCGCGGAGGTCCGCGATGTCCCGCAGCGAGTAGCGGCGCCCACCTCCTCCCGTACGGCCGGGGGTCACCAGGCCCAGCCGGTCGTACTGCCGCAGGGTCTGCGGGTGCATGCCGGCCAGCTGGGCGGCCACCGAGATCACGTAGATCGGGGTGTCGTCGGCGAGCTCGAAGGCGCCGGCCGGGCCGACGGCGAAGCGCGGGTCGCGCGGCACGACCGCCTCCTCACCGTCCGGCGGCGGCGGCGCGCAACAGCTCCGCACGCACGTCGTCGCCGGACGTCGCGTCGCGGAAGGCCTCGAGGGCCGCCTTGGCCGCGCCGTCCACCCGCTGTGGTACGGCCACCTCGACGGTGACCAGCAGGTCGCCGCGCGACCCATCCGACCGCTGGGCCCCCTTGCCCCGTACGCGGAAGGTACGGCCGTTGGGGGTTCCCGGTGGCACCTTGAGGGTGACGGGTGAACCGCCCAGCGTGGGCACGCGGATCTCGGCGCCAAGGGTCGCCTCGGGGAAGGTGACCGGCACGGAGACGGTCAGGTGTTCGCCCCTGCGGCCGAAGACGGCGTGCGGCTGGACGTGCACGGTGACGTACAGGTCACCGGCCGGACCCCCGCGCTCACCGGGTGCGCCCTTGCCGCGCAACCGGATGCGCCGGCCGTCCCCCACACCCGCGGGGATCCGGACCTGCATGGTGCGGCTGGTCGTCCCGCGGCCGGAGCCGTGGCAGACCGGGCAGGGTTCGTCCACGACGAGGCCGCGACCGCGGCAGTCCCGGCACGGCTCGGACAGTGCGAAGCGGCCCGAGTCGGTGCTGGTGTGGCCGGTGCCCGAGCAGGTCGGGCATACCCGCGGGACGGTGCCGGCCTTGGCACCGGTGCCGGCACAGGCGGTGCACGCCGCGGCGCTCGTCATGCGCAGCGGGACGGTGACGCCCTCGACCGCCTCCGTGAAGGTGATCGTCACCTCGCTCTCGACATCGGCTCCGCGACGGCCGGGGGTGGTCGTTCGGGTGCGCTGGCCGAAGATGCCCCCGAACACGTCGCCGAGCCCACCCGTGCCGGTGCCGGTCGTCCCGCCCTGGCCGAAGAGGTCGCCGAAGTCGAAGGTGAAGGAGCCGTCGCCGGCTCCCCCACCCCCGCCGGGGACCCGGAAGCCACCGGACCCGAAGAGCGTGCGCGCCTCGTCGTACTCCTTGCGCTTGCTCGGGTCGGACAGCACCGAGTAGGCCTCGGAGACCTCCTTGAACCGCGTCTCCGACGCCGTGTCGTCGCGGTTGCGGTCGGGGTGCAGCTGGCGCGCGAGCTTGCGGTAGGCCTTCTTGACGTCGTCGGCGGAGGCGTCCTTGGGGACGCCGAGGACCTTGTAGTAGTCCTTCTCGATCCAGTCCTTGGTGCTCAACGGTCGTCCCCTCCCTCCTGTACGCGCGGTGTCTCAGGCCTGGGTGTCCCCTCCGTCCGGCAGGGCCGCTGTGGGCTCGGCCACCGCAACCCGGGCCGGCCGGATGACCCGCTCGCCGAACCGGTAGCCCGGCATGAGGACCTCGGTGCAGGTGGGCACCTCGATGTCGTCGGCGTAGCCGTGCATGAGCGCCTCGTGGACGGTCGGGTCGAACTCGTCGCCCGGCTCGCCGTAGCGCACGAGGCCGAGCTTGGCCGTCACCTGCTCCAGCGCCTCACCGACGCTCTTGAAGCCGCCGTTGAGGTCGCCGTGCTCGCGGGCCCGTCCGATGTCGTCGAGCACCGGGAGCAGCTCGGCGAGGACGTTGGCCACCGCGTTGTCGCGGACTGCCTCGCGGTCGCGCTCGACCCGCCGGCGGTAGTTGATGTACTCCGCCTGGAGCCGGCGCAGGTCCTCCAGGCGCTCCCCGGCCTCGCGGCGGGCCTGGTCCAGCTCCTGGCCCAGGTCCTCGATGCCGGCGATCTCCTCGGCGAGCTCCCGCTCCATCCGGGCGCCCTCGTCGGGCCGGTCGGTCCGGTTGCCACCGTCCCCGCCCGCCGGGCCGGCGGGCGCGGGCCCCGAGGACGGGCTCGGGCCCCGCACGCGGCCGGTGAGCGGGTCGATGCGGCGGCGGTCCCGGATCACGGGCTCGCCCTGCTCGTTCCGCTCCTCCTGGCTCACATGTCTCCCTTGTCCTCGTCCACGATCTCGGCCTCGACCACGTCCTCGTCGCCGCCGGGCGACTCGCCGGTGGAGCTCGTCGACGTACCGGAGCCGTCGCCGGCGTCGCCGGTGGGGGACTCGGACGGCGCGGCGCTGGCGTACATGGCCGCACCGAGGCTCTGGCTGGTCGTGGCCAGTTTCTCGGTCGCCGACTTGATGCCCGCGGTGTCGTTGCCCTCCAGCTGCTTCTTGAGCTCGGCGATCGCCGACTCGACCTCTGCCTTGACCGGCGCCGTCTGCTCGCCCTCGAGCTTGTCGGAGTTGTCGGCCAGGAACTTCTCGGTCTGGTAGACGAGCGACTCGGCCTGGTTGCGCGACTCGGCTGCCTCGCGGCGGCGGTGGTCCTCCTCCGCGTACTCCTCGGCCTCGCGCATCATCCGCTCGATGTCCTCCTTGGGCAGCGCGGACCCACCCGTGATGGTCATCGACTGCTCCTTGCCCGTGCCGAGGTCCTTGGCGGACACGTGCACGATGCCGTTGGCGTCGATGTCGAAGGTGACCTCGATCTGCGGGATGCCGCGCGGCGCCGGCGGGAGCCCGGTGAGCTCGAAGTTGCCCAGGCTCTTGTTGCTGCGGGCCATCTCGCGCTCGCCCTGGTAGACCTGGATCATCACGGACGGCTGGTTGTCCTCGGCCGTCGTGAAGACCTCCGAGCGCTTGGTCGGGATCGTCGTGTTGCGCTCGATGATCTTGGTCATGATGCCGCCCTTGGTCTCGATGCCGAGGGACAGCGGGGTCACGTCGAGCAGCAGGACGTCCTTGACCTCGCCCTTGAGCACGCCGGCCTGCAGGGCCGCGCCCACGGCGACGACCTCGTCCGGGTTGACGCCCTTGTTGGGCTCCTTGCCAGCAGTCAGCTCCTTGACGACGTCGACGACCGCGGGCATGCGGGTCGAGCCGCCGACGAGCACGACGTGGTCGATCTGGTCGACGTTGATGCCCGCGTCCTTGATCACCTGGCGGAAGGGGGCCTTGGTGCGGTTGAGCAGGTCGACGGTCATCTGCTCGAACTGGGCCCGGGTGAGCGACTCGTCGACGTGGACGGGGTTCTTCTCCGCGTCCTGGGCGATGTAGGGCAGGCTGATGCTGGTCTGGGTAGCGCTGGACAGCTCGATCTTGGCGCGCTCGGCGGCCTCGCGGACCCGCTGCATCGCGATCTTGTCCTTGGCCAGGTCGATGCCCTGGGCCGCGCGAACCCGGTCGACCAGCCAGTCCACGACCTTCTGGTCCCAGTCGTCGCCGCCGAGGTGGTTGTCGCCGGAGGTCGCCTTGACCTCGACCACGCCCTCGCCGATCTCGAGCAGGGACACGTCGAAGGTGCCGCCGCCGAGGTCGAAGACCAGGATCCGCTGCTCCTTGTCACCCTTGTCGAGGCCGTAGGCGAGCGCGGCCGAGGTGGGCTCGTTGATGATCCGCAGCACGTTGAAGCCAGCGATCTCGCCCGCCTCCTTGGTTGCCTGGCGCTGCGCGTCGTTGAAGTAGGCCGGGGTGGTGATGACCGCGTCGGTGATGGTCTCGCCCAGGTAGGCCTCGGCGTCGCGCTTGAGCTTCTGCAGCACGAACGCGGAGATCTGCTGGGCGGTGAAGTTCTTGCCGTCGATGGTCTGGCTCCAGTCGGTGCCCATGTGGCGCTTGACCGACCGGATGGTGCGCTCGACGTTGGTGACGGCCTGGCGCTTGGCCACCTCGCCGACGAGGACCTCGCCGTTCTTGGCGAAGGCGACGACCGAGGGGGTCGTGCGCGATCCCTCGGCGTTGGCGATGACGGTGGGCTCGCCACCCTCGAGGACGGAGACGACCGAGTTGGTCGTGCCCAGGTCGATGCCGACGGCTCGTGCCATGGCGGGTTCCTCCTGTGGACTCCGTGGTCCGGTAGCTGGGTGGTGTGGTGTGGTGTCGGTGCTGTCGTGGGTCGTTGCTGGGTCGCTGTCGCGGTTGAGTGCAGCTCACTCAAGTCTGTGGTCACCGGTTGGGGACTGTCAACCGAGTTGAGTCTATGTCGCTCAACCTGTGGATGGCCGAAGGCATTCCCGCTGCGCTGGCTGGATCGCGGCCACCCGCGCACCACGGGAGAGTCCGGGTTCGGCACGGCGCAGGTGCCGATGATCATGCGCAACGCCGAACTATCCGGGCCCAGCGCCCCGCCGGCCACCGGCACCACGAGGTCCCGACTCGCGTCGATGACCTGGGCGGCATCGGCGGCACAACTGACGAGCGGGTGGACCGACGCGCGAACTCGATCATCTGCTTGATATGCGGGTGATCCTCCGGGACATTTCGCCAGGGGGCCTCCTGGCGAGATGCGGAGAGCGAGGCGCCCGATGTTTCGGTTGAGCCCGGGTGATGTGCTGGCGTTCATGACCGCCCAGCGCGCCGGCGCGCCGTCGGGGCCGGGGCCGCGTCCGGTGCGCCAGGACGGGGCCGGGGTGTCGACCCGGACGCTGCGGCGGCGGCTTCGAGTGTGTCCGGGTTGTTCGCCTTCCTGTACGCCCGCGGGGACGTGGCCGCGAACCCCGGTGCCGCGGGGGCTGCCCAGCCGGCGGGAACGGCTGCGCCCGTCCCAGCCGGTGCCGCTGGTGCGCTCGACCCGCACGCTGCCGCGGGTGCTGGCCCCCGGGCAGGTGGACGCGTTGACCGGCGCCCTGCGCACCCACCGGGACCGGGCCATGGTGGCGGCGATGGTGCTCGGCGGGCTGCGCCGTTGCGAGGTCCTCGGGTTGCGGCTGGTCGACCTGCGCCCGGTCGAGCGGCGGGTGTTCATCGCCGACGGCAAGGGCGGGCACCAGCTGCTGGTCCCGGTGTCGGCCCGGTTCTTCGCCGAGGTCGGCGCCTACCTGGACCGGGAACGCCCGGCCCGCCTGGGCACCGACCGGGTGTTCGTGGTGCTGAAGGGACCGCGCCGGGGTGAGCCGCTGTCCGCGGCCGGGCTGGACGAGGTCCTGACCGGTGCCCGCCGCCGGGCCGGCCTGCCGCACGCCACCTGCCACGAGCTGCGGCACACCTGCCTGACCCGGCTGCGGGAGGCCGGGATGGCCCTGGAGGCGGTGCAGGCCCAGGCCGGGCACGCCTCGATCGAGTCCACCCGCATCTACCTGCACCGGGCCTGCCGATGACTGGCTGGCCGCGCAGTACCGGCGGGCGGCCGAGGCGATCGACGCGCAGGCCCTCGCCGGGGCAGCACCGGTCGGGGCACCGTGATGGGCGCGGTGAACGGGACGGCGCCGCTGCCCGCCTGGGCGGACCTGGAGCCGGTGGCCCCGCAGATGGTCGCCACGATGCGCCGCTACCTGACCCAGATCGGCTGCGTGCTGCGCCCGGGCAGCGTGGTCAACGCCGACGGGGCGCTGCGCTGTTTCGCCGGCTTCCTGGCCGCGGCCGCGCCGGAGGTGACCAGCACCGCGCAGGTCACCCG
>DASTQL010000007.1:0-24500 GCA_035761805.1 Jiangellales bacterium
TGCCCGGCTACCACCCCTACGACGAGGAGCGCTGGCTCGCGGAGCCGGGCAAGCGGCCCGGCCGGTCGGCCTTCGAGCGGGACCGCGCCCGGGTCGTGCACAGCGCGGGACTGCGCCGCCTGGCCGCCAAGACCCAGGTCGTCGGGCCCGGCACCGACGACTTCGTCCGCAACCGGCTGACCCACTCGCTCGAGGTCGCCCAGGTCGGGCGGGAGCTGGGCAAGGCGCTCGGCTGCGACCCCGACGTGGTCGACGCGGCATGCCTCGCGCACGACCTCGGTCATCCTCCGTTCGGTCACAACGGCGAGCAGGCGCTCGACGAGGTGGCGGCGACGTGCGGCGGCTTCGAGGGCAACGCGCAGACCCTGCGCGTGCTGACCCGGCTGGAGCCGAAGGTGGTCGACCCACGAACCGGCCGCGGCGCCGGCCTCAACCTCACCCGAGCCAGTCTGGACGCCGCCACGAAGTACCCCTGGCCCCGCCTGCCGGGTGGGGGCAAGTACGGCGCCTACGCCGAGGACCGCGAGGTCTTCGACTGGCTGCGGACGGGCGCACCCGAGTCGCACCGGTGCCTGGAGGCGCAGGTCATGGACTTCGCCGACGACGTGGCCTACTCGGTGCACGACGTGGAGGACGCCGTCGTCGGCGGTCGGCTCGACCTCGGCGTGCACCTGGACGACGCTGACGAGCGGGACCGGCTCGTCTCCCTCGTACGGGAGTGGTACCTGCCGGACGGGGGGGCGGACGAGCTGCTCGATCGGCTGGACGTGCTGCGTTCCGAGCCCTCCTGGGTCCCTTCGTACGACGGGAGCCGGCGCACCCTCGCGGCGCTCAAGGACATGGCCAGCCAGCTGATCGGGCGGTTCTGCGGGTCGGCCGAGCACGCGACCCGGGAGGCGGCGGGCGACGGGCGGCTCACCCGGTACTCCGCCGATCTCGTCGTGCCGCGCGCGACCCGGGTCGAGGTGGCCGTGCTCAAGGGGCTGGCCGCCGTCTACGTGATGACCGCCGAGGACCGGCGGCCGGTCTATGAGCGGCAGCGGCAGCAGGTCCACGACCTGGCGGAGCGGTTGCTGGCCGGCGTACCGCAACGGCTGGAGCCCGCGTTCCGGGAGGACTGGGAGCACGCCCCGGATGACGCCGGGCGACTGCGGGTCGTGGTCGACCAGGTCGCCTCCCTGACCGACGTGAGTGCCGTGGCGCTCCTGGCCCACCTGTCCGGTTGACATCGCCGCCGTACGGGCATGGGCTGGTCCGCGTCCCTCCTCGTGGAAGGTGGTCTTCGATGTCGCAGGCGTACGTGGTCGTGGGTGGCGGTCTGGCTGCCGGCAAGGCGGTCGAGACGCTCCGCGACGAGGGCTTCTCCGGGCCGGTGGTGCTGGTGTCGGCGGAGGAGGAGCTCCCGTACGAGCGCCCGCCCCTGTCCAAGGGCTACCTGCTGGGCAAGGAGCCCCGTGAGGGGGCGTACGTCAACGACCGGGACTGGTACGACGAGCGGTCGGTCGAGCTGCGGTTGGGCACGCGCGTCACCGCGGTCGACCGCTCGGTGCAGGAGGTCGTGCTCGACGGTGGGGAGCGACTGGGCTACGAGCGCCTGCTCCTGGCGACCGGCTCGGCGGTGCGGCGGCTGGACGTGCCCGGCTCCGACCTGGACGGCGTCCTCTACCTGCGCGAGCTGCGCGACTCCGACCGGATCCGGGCCGTGCTCGAGGGCCGCGGCCGCGTGGCGGTCGTCGGCGGCGGCTGGATCGGGCTGGAGGTCGCGGCGGCAGCCCGTACGTACGGATGTGATGTGACGCTTCTGGAGGCGGCGCCCTTGCCGCTGCTGGGGGTGCTGGGGGAGGAGGTCGGCCAGGTGTTCGCCGACCTGCACCGTGACCACGGCGTGGAGATGCTGCTGTCCACCGGCGTCGCCGAGATCGTCGGCGAGGGCGGACGTGTCACCGGGCTGGTCGCCGCCGACGGTCGCCGGGTCGTCGCCGACGCTGTTGTCGTCGGGATCGGGGTGCGGCCGCTCACCGACCTTGCCGACGCCGCGGGGCTCGAGGTCGACGACGGCGTCCTGGTCGATGCCTCGCTGCGCACGTCGGACCCGCTGGTCTTCGCGGCCGGCGACGTGGCCAACGCCTACAACCCGCTGCTGGGCCGGCGGGTGCGGGTCGAGCACTGGGCCAACGCCCTGCACGGCGGGCCGGCCGCGGCCCGCGCGATGCTCGGCCAGGACGTCCTCTACGACCGGCTGCCGTACTTCTTCTCCGATCAGTACGACCTGGGCATGGAGTACGTGGGCCAGCCCGCGAGGGGAGAGGTGGACCGGGTCGTGCTCCGCGGCGACGTCGCCGGCCGGGCGTTCCAGGCCTTCTGGCTCTCCGGTGGACGGCTCGTCGCCGGCATGCACGCCAACCTCTGGGACGAGGGGATCGAGCCGATCAAGGCGCTGGTCGCCGACCGGGTCGAGGTCGACCCCGACCGGCTCGCCGACACCGCCGTGCCGCTGGCGGACGTGCCTGCCTGACCCACCCCGCTCGGGGGAAGTCCAGGGTCGGGTCAGGGTCGACCCCGATGGGCAGGGTTCCGCGGTCGGGGCACCGTGGAGGCATGGACGCACCCCAGACCAACCCGCTGCTCGGCCGCTCCGGCGGCACGCTCTCGCGCACCGACCGCAAGGAGACCGTCAAGGACGCCGCCGTGGTCGCCGCGGTCGTCGGTGCCGGCGCCTTCGTGGTGTTCGCCCTGCTGCCACTCGTCGCCGCTTGGAGCGGTGCCGCCGGCGCCGCCGCGGGGGCCTTCGTCGCCTGGATGCTGGCCGCCCGCTCCCGCTGACGCCCGACGCCGCCGTCGTTCCCGCATTGATCACGGCAGCCGCGTATATGGGTGCGTGCCGCGGTGAATGCACCTGGCTCTGTGCCCATCTGCCGCGGCACTGTGGTCGGTGGCGGTCGGTGGTGGTCGGTGGCGGTCGGTGCCCGGGCCGTGGCCGGGCCGTCACGCCCTCGCCAAGGATCACGGCAGCCAGGGAACTGGGCGGTCGCCGCGGTGCATTCACCTGGCTCGGCAACCACTTACGCGGCTGCCGTGATCATTGGGGGGAGGGGCGGGCTGTGGAGCGGCGCCGGACGGGGGCGGCGGCTCCGTAGACTCCCCGTGTGGCCGGCCGCATCCGTGACGAGGACATCGTGGCGGTCCGCGAACGGGCGAAGATCGAGGAGATCGTCCGGGAGTACGTCACGCTGCGCAACGCCGGCGGCGGGTCGCTCAAGGGGCTGTGCCCGTTCCACGACGAGAAGTCGCCGTCCTTCCACGTGACCCCGGCCCGCGGGCTCTACCACTGCTTCGGCTGCCAGGTTGGCGGCGACGTCATCTCCTTCGTCCAGCACGTCGAGCAGATCGGCTTCGCGGAGGCCGTCGAGCGCCTGGCCGACAAGGTCGGCATCGCCCTGCGCTACGACGACGCCGGACCGGCGGGGGGCCGGCCGGGGCGCAACCGCGAGCAGCGCACCCGGCTGGTCGAGGCCCACGCAGCCGCGGCGGAGATGTACGCACAGACGCTCGTCGACTCGCCCGAGGCCGTGGCCGGGCGCCAGTTCCTCGGCGACCGCGGCTTCGACCAGGAGGCGGCCCAGCGGTTCGGGGTCGGCTACGCCCCGCGCGACGGCGACGCCCTGCGACGTCATCTGCGCGGGCGCGGCTTCTCCGACGAGGAGCTGCTCGCCGCGGGACTGGTCGCCCAGGGCCGCGGGGCGCCGTACGACCGCTTCCGTGGCCGCCTGGTCTGGCCGATCCGCGACCTGCTCGGCGAGGTCGTCGGCTTCGGCGCCCGCCGCCTGCACGACGACGACCGCGTCGAGGCCAAGTACCTCAACACCCCCGAGACCCCGATCTACCGCAAAGGCCACGTCCTGTACGGGGTGGACCTCGCCAAGCGCGACATCGCCCGGCGGTCGCAGGCGGTGGTGGTGGAGGGCTACACCGACGTGATGGCCTGCCACCTGTCCGGCGTGACCACGGCGGTGGCGACCTGCGGGACGGCCTTCGGCGACGAGCACGCCAAGATCCTGCGCCGGCTGCTGCTCGACCAGGACGAGATGCGCGGCGAGGTGATCTTCACCTTCGACGGTGACGCGGCCGGGCAGAAGGCCGCGCTCCGCGCCTTCGAGGGCGACCAGCGCTTCGTGTCCCAGACCTACATCGCGGTGGCCCCCGACGGGCTGGACCCGTGCGAGCTCCGCCAGCAGCAGGGCGACGCGGCGGTCCGGGAGCTCGTGGCCCGGCGGCAGCCGTTGTTCCGCTTCGCGATCCGGACGATGCTCAGGGAGCACGATCTCGACACCCCCGAGGGGAGGCGGGCGGCGCTCGACCGGACCGCGCCGCTCGTCGCCCGCATCCGCGACCGGGCGGTCCGCGACGACTACGCCCGGCTGCTGGCGGGCTGGACGGGCGCGCCCGACGAGCTGGCCGTCGTCCGTCGCGTCCGGCACTTCGCCGGGGCGCCCGAGCGCGCCGGGCGGCGCGCCCCACCTCCCGACCCGGGACAGCAGGCCCTCGGCGTGCCCGTGCACGGCGACGTCGACCCGCAGACCCTGGCCGTCGAGCGTGAGGCGCTCAAGGCCGCCATCCAGCGGCCCGCGATCGCCGGGCCGATGTTCGACGACCTCGACGCCGAAGCCTTCCGCTCGCCGGCCTACTGCTCCGTACGGGAGGTGGTGTCCAAGGCAGGGGGGTGCGCCACCCAGCCGGGGGGCCCGGGGTGGGTCGAGGCGCTGAGACAGGCCGCGCCAGACGAGGTGGTGCGGCACCTGGTCACCGAGCTCGCGGTCGAGCCGGTGCCCGCCGACGAGGACGCCATGCCCCGCTACGTGACGTCGGTCGTGCTGCGCCTGCACGAGATGTGGGTGGCCAGACGACTGGTCGGCGTCAAGGCCCGGCTGCAGCGCACCGACCCCGAGGCGGAGACCGAGACCTACAACCGGCTCTTCGCCGAGCTCATGACGCTGGAGAAGCACCGCCGCGACCTGCGGGAGCGCGGACTCGGCAATCTCTGAGCTCCGCTCCGCCAGAGCCCCCGAGCGAGGCCGGCTCGTGGGATGATCGAGGTCGTGGCACACACACTGTCCGGACGTGCCGAGTCCGCCACCCAGGCCAGGGTGCTCAAGCTGCTGCGCGACCACGGGCCGCTCTCCCGGGTCGAACTCGCCGACCGGCTGGGCCTCTCCCGGACCACCATGGCGGTCGAGGTCGGCCGGCTGGTGGAGCAGGAGCTGGCGGCCGAGGTCGGTCCGGCCGCTTCACGAGGGGGACGGCGATCGACCCTGGTCGACCTGTCCCCCAGCGTCCGGTTCGTCGGCGTCGCCATCGGCGCCACGGGCATGACCGTTGCGGTCACCGACGGTCGCCTGGCGGTGCTGGGCCAGGCGCACCGCGACGTCGAGGTACGCCAGGGCCCCGAGCACGTCCTCGCGATCGCGATCGAGCTGGCCCGCAAGGTGCTGGCCGAGCAGGGCGTGCACCGCCCGGCGGGCGTCGGGATCGGGGTGCCCGGTCCGGTCGACTTCCACCTCGGCGTCCCTGTCTCGCCCCCGATCATGCCGGGCTGGGACGGCTACCCCGTCCGGGACGTCATCGCCCAGGAGATGGGTTGCCCCGTCCTGCTGGACAACGACGTCAACGTCATGGCGCTCGGCGAGCAGCACGCCGGCGTCGCCCGCACGGTGAACGACTTCCTGTTCGTCAAGATCGGTACGGGGATCGGCTGCGGCATCCTCGTGGACGGCCGCCTCTACCGGGGAGTCGACGGGTGCGCCGGGGACATCGGGCACATCCGGGTCGAGGAGTTCGGTCCGACCTGCGCCTGCGGCAACACCGGCTGCCTCGAGGCCTTCTTCGGTGGCGCTGCGCTCGCTCGGGACGCGGTGGCCGCCGCGCGCGCCGGCCGCTCGCCGATCCTGCAGTCGCTGCTGGAGTCCAAGGGCGACCTCAGCGCCGCCGACGTGGCCATGGCCGCGGCTCAGGGGGACCCTCAGGCCATCCAGATGGTCCGGGACGGCGGCCGCAGGGTCGGCGTCGTGCTGGCCGGTCTGGTCTCGTTCTTCAACCCCGGGCTCATCGTCATCGGTGGCCGGGTGTCCCGGCTCGGGCACTCGCTGCTCGCGGAGATCCGGGGCGTGGTCTACCGCCGCTCCCTGCCACTGGCCACCGGCAACCTCCCGGTCGTGCTCAGCGAGCTGGGCGACGACGCGGGCACCGTGGGCGCGGCTCGGCTGATCAGTGATGCGGTGTTCGACCCCCGGTGACCGGCGGGCGCGCGCTGCCGTGCCCGCCGTCGCGCTGCTGCTGGCCCTCGTCGGCTGCGGCTCCGGTGCCGATCCGCCGGCGGGCCCGGAGGCGGCTCCCACGCGGTGCCCGGAGTCGCAGCCGGAGCCCGGCTTCAGCAGCCTCTTCGACGGGACACCCGAGAGCCTGGCGGGCTGGCGGCAGGCCGGTCCCGGCGGCTTCCGGCTGGAGGACTGCACCCTCCGGACGTACGGGGGTCTCGGGTTGCTCTGGCACGAGCGCCCGCTGTCGGCCTACGAGCTACGAGTGGAATGGCGCCTCGACGGGGACGACAACTCGGGGGTCTTCGTGGGCTTCCCCGACCCCGGGGACGACCCGGGTGTCGCCGTCACCGTAGGTCGGGAGGTCCAGATCGACGCGACCGACAGGCCGGATGCGACAACGGGGGCCGTCTACGCGGTCCAGGCGCCCGTCACCGCTGCCCGCGACCGAGCCCTGGCGCCACCGGGCGAGTGGAACACCTTCGCCGTGACGGTGCAGGACCGCAGGATCGTGGTCGAGCTCAACGGCGTGCTGGTCAACGAGTACGTCGAGACGGACCAGACCCGCCTGGTGACGCCCGGGCACGTCGGGCTGCAGAACCACGGGGAGGCTGACGACGTGTCCTTCCGCCGCGTTCGGGTCCGCGAGCTGGACTGAGATGATGCGGCTCATGCCGACCGTCGCCGGGATCGACTCGTCCACCCAGTCCTGCAAGGTCGTCGTCTGCGACGCCGACTCCGGTGCCGTCCTGGCGGAGGGCAGGGCCGCGCACCCCGACGGTACGGAGGCCGACCCGCAGCTGTGGTGGACGGCCCTGGAGGCGGCCGCCCGTGGGCTGCTCGACGGCGTGGCTGCGGTCGCCGTCGCCGGGCAGCAGCACGGCATGGTGGCCCTGGACGGCGACGGCGGGGTGGTCCGTCCCGCGCTGCTCTGGAACGACACCCGGTCGTCGGGGTCGGCCCGGGAGCTCGTCGAGGAGCTGGGTGGCCCCGCGGCCTGGGCCGAGGCCGTCGGCTCCGTACCCGTCGCCAGCTTCACCGTGACCAAGCTGCGGTGGCTCGCCCGACACGAGCCGGCGAGCGCGGACCGGGTGCGGTCCGTCGTGCTTCCCCACGACTGGTTGACCTGGCGGCTGAGTGGAGGCGTGGGCCGGGCGACGACCGATCGCGGAGACGCGTCCGGGACGGGCTACTGGTCCCCGGCGCAGGGTTCCTACCGCGACGACCTCCTAGAGCTGGCCCTGGGCCGTCGGGTCGACCTGCCGCGCGTCGCGGACCCCGCCGAGGTCGTCGGTCGGACGTCGGCCGGGGCCGTCCTCGGGGCCGGGACGGGCGACAACATGGGCGCCGCCCTCGGTCTGGGGGCCGAGCCCGGTGACGTCGTTGTGTCCCTGGGGACGAGCGGCACGGTCTTCGCCGTCACCGAGACGCCGACGGCGGACGCCAGCGGCCTGGTCGCCGGGTTCGCCGACGCGACCGGTCGCTTCCTTCCGCTGGTGTGCACGCTCAACGCCGCACGCGTGCTCACGGCGACGGCCGACCTGCTCGGGACGGACCTCGCAGGCTTGGACCGGCTCGCGCTGTCCGCGGAGCCGAGCGCCGGCGGCCTGGTGCTCCTGCCCTATCTCGACGGCGAGCGCACCCCCGACCTCCCCGACGCCACCGGATCGCTGCACGGGATGACCCGGGCGTCGATGACCGCCGCCAACGTCGCCCGCGCCGCGGTGGAGGGGATGCTCTGCGGCCTGGCGGACGGACTCCAGGCGCTGGTCGACCAGGGCGTGGAGGTGCGGCGGGCGCTGCTCGTGGGGGGTGCGGCCCGCTCCACCGCCGTCCGGGCCATCGCCCCTGCCGTCTTCGGCGCTCCCGTGGTGGTGCCCGAGGCCGCGGAGTACGTCGCCCTCGGAGCGGCCCGCCAGGCCGCCTGGGCCCTCCACGGCGAGTCGACCCCGCCGGCGTGGGCCGGGCCGCTCGCCGCCGGGCTGGCCGATGCTGGCGACCGGGTTTCCGACGACGCCGTGGAGCAGGGTCGAGCCGTTCGGGAGAACTACGCACGGTGGCGCAACTTCGTCCACGACGTGTGAGAAGTCGGCCAGCAAGTAGCCAACTTCAGGACACGATTTGGTCACGGCAACTAGGGTGGAGCCTCGGAGCCATGGTCGCCAGCTCGCCCTGGTTGCGCTCTAGGTACGGGTATCATCGCAGGTCAGAGCGGGCATAGTAGTTCAAGACGTCGCCACTCGACGACGCTCTTCGTCCACTCGTCAGCGGAAGTACCCACGGCGCGGGAAACATAAGAAGTACTCCGCACCCTCTTGACGCCGTCGTCAGGGCGGTCTTAGTTTGTCGCAACAACCGACGAACACCTGTGACCGGGCTCACACTGACCTAGATCAGGCGACGAGGGGAGGTCCGGCCGTGTCGATCACCGGTGGGCGTCTCCCCGACAGCGCCTCGTCCGGTGCCGACCACGTCGCCGTCCGTCGCCACAACCTCGCCGTCGTCCTGCGCCACCTACGCGACTCCGGACCGCGGTCGCGGGCCCGGGTCGCCGCGGAGACCGGGCTCAACAAGGCCACGGTGTCCAGCCTCGTGGGCGAGCTGGCCGAGCGCGGCCTCGTCCGGGACGGCGAGGCGGAACGCGGCAGTGTGGGCCGGCCCGGTCAGACCGTCGTCCTCGACGGGCACGGGATCTGCGGCATCGGGGCGGAGGTCAACGTCGACTATGTCGCCGCGATGGCGGTCGACCTCCGCGGAGAGGTGGTCGCCGAGCGACGGTTGCCGCTGGGCACCTCCCGCGTCGGCCCGGGTCCGAGCCTCGACCACGCCGCGCGCCTGGTCGCCGAGGTCACCGACGCGGTCGCGGGCCGCGGCGGCCAACCCGTCGGCCTCACCCTCGCCGTCCCGGGCCTGGTCGAGACCGCCACGGGCACCCTCAGCACCGCCCCCAACCTCGGCTGGCGGGACGTCGCGGTCGTCCGCGAGCTGTCGACCCGGCTGGGTCGACCGGCCTACCCGGTGACCGTCGACAACGAGGCCAACCTCGCGGCGATCGCGGAGGTGACCGCGGGGGAGTGGGCCGGCACGACCGACCTGATCCTGCTGACCGGCGCTGCCGGCGTGGGCGGGGGCGTCGTCTCCGGCGGCCGGCTGCTGCGCGGGGGGCACGGCTTCAGCGGCGAGGTCGGGCACATGCCCGTGGACCCGGCCGGCCGCCGCTGCGGCTGTGGGCGCACCGGGTGCTGGGAGACCGTGGTCGGCTTCGCGGCGCTGCTCGCCGACGTGGCCGACCCTGACGACCCCGTGCGCGACCCCGACCTCGACCTCGACGGCCGGCTGGCCGAGATCAACCGGCGAGCCCGGCTCGGCGACGGCCGCACCCTCGCGGCTCTGCGGCACATGGGGCAGTGGCTCGGCATCGGCGCATCGATCCTCGTCAACCTGCTCAACCCCGCCGTGCTCGTCCTCGGCGGCTACCTGGCGGCCGTGGGCGAGTGGCTGCGCGGCCCGCTCGAAGCCGAGCTGAGCGCCCGCGTCATCGCCCCGGACGCCGGTGGCTGCCGGGTCGAGCTGTCCACCCTCGGCTTCACCGCCGCGGTCCGGGGCGGCGCCCAGGTCGCCCTCGAGTCCGTGTTCAACGACCCGACGCTCGTGCGGCGGGTCGACCCCGTGGTCACCCCACTGCCCACCGGAGGACCATCGTGACTGCCACCCCAGCCACCGACGACGCCCCCATCCTGGAGATGCACGGGATCGTCAAGACCTTCCCGGGTGTCCGGGCTCTCGACGGAGTCGACCTCGACGTCCGGCCCGGGGAGGTGCACTGCCTGCTCGGCCAGAACGGCGCGGGCAAGTCCACCCTCATCAAGGTGTTGTCCGGGGCCTACCGGCCGGACGAGGGCGAGATCCGCTGGCAGGGCCAGCCGGTCACCCTGTCCACCCCGATGGCGGCGATGCGGATCGGCGTCGCGACGATCTACCAGGAGCTCGACCTCGTCGACGGGCTCACCGTCGCCGAGAACGTCTACCTCGGTCACGAGGTGTCCCGAGCCGGCTTCTCCCAGCGCGCCGAGGCCCGACGGCTGACCGGCGCGGTCCTCGAGCGGCTCGGCCACCAGGAGGTCTCGCCCGACCGCGAGGTGGGTCGGCTCTCCGCCGCGGGCAAGCAGATCGTCAGCATGGCCCGCGCGCTCTCCCACGAAGCCCGGCTGATCGTCATGGACGAGCCGTCGGCGGTCCTGGACCAGGAGGAGGTCGGCAACCTCTTCCGCGTCATGCGCGAGCTCACCGCCCAGGGCGTCGCGGTGATCTACATCTCGCACCGGCTGGAGGAGATCCGTGAGGTGGGCGACCGCGTCACGGTGCTCAAGGACGGGCGCACCGTCGCGACGGGGCTCCCCGCCCGCGAGACCCCGACGAGCGAGCTGATCCAGCGGATGACCGGCCGCTCGATCGAGTACGTCTTCCCCGAGCGTCCCGGCGTGCCGGCCGACGCCCAGCCGGTGCTCGAGGTGTCGGGCCTCTCCCGGTCCCGCGAGTTCGCCGACGTCACCTTCACCGTACGAGCGGGGGAGATCGTCGGCCTGGCCGGCCTCGTCGGGTCGGGCCGCTCGGAGATCCTCGAGACGGTGTACGGGGCGAGGAAGGCGTCCCACGGCTCGGTCACCGTCGACGGGAAGCGGGTACGCAACGGCTCGGTGCAGGGCGCCGTACGCGCGGGCATCGGCCTCGCGCCGGAGGAGCGCAAGAGCCAGGGGCTGCTGCTGCACGAGTCGGTCGCGCGCAACATCAGCGTGAGCAGCCTGGCCCGCTTCGCCCGGGGTGGCTTCGTGAACCGGGGCGCCGAGCAGGACGCCGCCCGGGAGCAGGCCGAGGCACTCGACATCAGACCGCCGGGAGTGGAGCGGCCGGTCCGCAACCTCTCCGGCGGCAACCAGCAGAAGGTCGTGCTCGGGCGGTGGCTCCTGCGCGGCTGCCGGGTGCTGCTGCTCGACGAGCCGACCCGGGGGGTCGACGTCGGGGCGCGCAGCGAGATCTACGCCCTGGTCCGCCGCCTCTCCGCCGAAGGGGTGGCGGTCGTGGTCGTGTCCAGCGAGGTCGAGGAGGTCCTCGGGCTGGCCGACCGCGTCCTGGTGATCAGTGAGGGGCGGGTCGTCCACGAGGGACCCTCCGCCGAGATCGACGAGCACCAGGTCCTCGACCTGGTGATGGAAGGAAGTGCCGCGTGAGCGATCAGACCACTCCCACGGCCGCCACGACGCCGCCGTCGGACGAACACAACCGCATCGAGCAAGCAGCGGCAACGACGAAGCCCCCCGAGTCCGCCTTCGCCCGGATGATGGCCAGCTCCGCCGGCCGCAACCTCGGGCTCGTCATCGCCCTTGTCCTGCTGCTGATCCTCGGGGTCGCCACGGCCGGGGACCGCTTCGCCACGGTCGACAACCTGCTGACCATCCTGCGTCTCGCGTCCGTCATCGGTGTGGTGAGCGTCGGCATGACCTTCGTCATCACCGGCGGCGGCATCGACCTGTCGGTCGGCGCGATCGTGGCCCTGTCGTCGGTCTGGGCGACGACCCTGGCGACGCAGACCATGGCCGAGGACGTCCACTGGACCGTCATGGTCTTCGTCGCACTGGCGGTGGGGGCGGGTTGCGGTCTCGTCAACGGCCTGCTCATCGCGTACGGGGGGATCGCGCCGTTCATCGCCACGCTGGCGATGCTGGCGGCCGCCCGCGGGCTCGCCGAGATCATCGCCCAGCGCCGCACCCAGATCGTCAACGTGCGCGAGTTCGTGTCGTTCTTCGGCGGGAGCGTGCTCGGCGTTCCGGTCCTGGTGATCATCTTCGCGCTCGTGGCGCTGATCGGCTGGGTCCTGCTCAACCGCACCACCTTCGGCAGGCGAACGCTCGCGGTCGGCGGCAACGCCGAGGCCGCGCGGCTGGCCGGCATCAAGGTGCAGCGCCACACCGCTCTTCTCTACGTCCTGCTGGGCGTGGCCTGCGGCATCGCAGCGATCATGATCGTCGCGCGGACCACGACGGGGAGCTCGACCCACGGCACGCTCTACGAGCTGGACGCGATCGCGGCCGTGGTCATCGGCGGGACGCTCCTCAGCGGCGGGCGCGGGACGATCGTCGGCACGGTCTTCGGCGTGCTGATCTTCACCACGCTCACCAACGTCTTCACGCTCAACAACCTGGACACCTCCACCCAGGCGGTGGCCAAGGGCGTGATCATCGTGGCTGCCGTCCTGCTGCAGCAGCGCGTCGCGGCCCGCAACCTCGCCACCTGAACCGGGGCGCGCCGGAGCGGCCGGCGCGCCCACCACTCCTCCCGCACCGCCTTCTCGCACCGCACGGACGACCCGTCCCGGCGCCCCTGCCCGGGACCGACACCACCAAGGAGTACAGATGTCCGCTCGCACGTCCAGGCCGCTGCGCCGGATGCTCACGACCACGGGCGCCCTGCTCGCGGCCGTGGCCCTGGTCGCCGGCTGTACCAGCAACGAGCCCGAGCCCGACGCCGACGCCGCCGCCGGCGAGGGCGACACCTCGGACGGGGGGGGCAGCTCCAACGACGAGGTCGGGGAGACCGTCGTCATCGGCTGGTCCGGCCCGCAGGCCGACCACGGCTGGCTGGCCGCGATCAACGAGTCCGCCCTGGCCGAGGCCGAGCAGTACGAGGACGTCGACCTACGGGCCGCCGAGGGGACCAACGACGCCAGCCTGCAGATCAGCCAGATCGAGACCTTCATCAACGAGGGCGTCGACGCCATCGTGCTGCTCCCGACCGACGGCGCAGCGCTCACCGACGTGGCCATCCAGGCGATGGAGGCGGGGATCCCGGTCATCAACGTGGACCGCGAGTTCTCGTCCCCGTTCGCCGCCCGCAACACGATCCTCGGCGACAACTACGGCATGGGCGTGTCCGCCGGGACCTACTCCTGCCAGCTGATCGAAGAGAACGACATCGCCGACCCGGTCATCGCCGAGATCGCCGGCATCGACGCGCTGCCGCTGACGCAGGACCGGTCCCAGGGCTTCGCCGACGCCCTCGAGGCGTGCGACCAGGAGGTCGACAACCGGGTGGCCGCCGAGTTCACCGTCGAGTCGGGTGAGGCGGAGGCGTCCAACCTGCTGCAGGCGGCGCCGCAGATCGACATCATCTGGAACCACGACGACGACCAGGGCGTGGGCGTCAAGGCCGCCTTCGACAACGCCGGCCGCGACGAGTTCTTCTTCATCGGCGGCGCCGGCTCGTGCAACGCGATGCAGTGGATCCAGGACGGCGAGATGGAGGCGACCGTGCTCTACCCGCCCACCCAGGCCGCCGACGGGATCCGCCTGGCCCGCCTCATCGCCCAGGACAAGGGGATGTCCGACCTGGTCCAGGTCGAGGTGCCCCGCCGCATCGTGCTCAACGCCCCGGTCGTGACCGGGGAGAACGTCGACCAGTACACCGAGACCTGCTTCGAGTCCTGACCCCGTGACCGCGGGCCCGCCGGGCGACGACCTCGCCCGGCGGGCATCCGGCCAGATGGACGAGACCGTCCCCACCCACCGACGCGCGAGGGACCACTGCACATGAGCGACCAGCACCAGACCATGCAGCGACAGGCCGGCCCGGCGACGCTGGGCGTGGGCATGGTGGGCTACGCCTTCATGGGCGCGGCCCACTCCCACGCCTGGCACACGGCCCCCCGCTTCTTCGACCTCCCGCTGAGTCCCGAGCCGACCGTCCTCGGTGGTCGGGACACCGCCCGGGTCGCGGCGGCAGCCTCGAAGCTCGGGTGGAGATCCACCGAGACCGACTGGCATGCCCTCGTCGCCCGCGACGACGTCCAGCTCGTCGACGTGTGCACCCCGGGGGACACCCATGCCGAGATCGCGATCGCCGCGCTCGAGGCGGGCAAGCACGTGCTCTGCGAGAAGCCCCTGGCGAACACCGTGGCCGAGGCCGAGGCCATGACGGCGGCGGCCGAGCGGGCCGCCACCCACGGCGTCCGCTCCATGGTGGGCTTCACCTACCGCCGCGTCCCCGCCATCGCACTGGCCCGGGAGCTCGTGGCCGAGGGACGGCTCGGCCAGCTACGTCACGTCCGGGCGCAGTACCTCCAGGACTGGATCGCCGACCCCGACGTGCCGCTGTCCTGGCGCCTGCAGAAGGAGCGGGCCGGCTCGGGTGCTCTTGGCGACATCGGCGCCCACGTGGTCGACCTCACCCAGTTCATCACCGGTGAGCGGATCGCTGAGGTCGGCGGCACGCTCGAGACGTTCGTCAAGGAGCGCCCGCTGCCGGAGAGCTCCAGCGGGCTGTCGGGTGTGGCGGGGGCCGGGCGGGGCCGGGTGACCGTCGACGACGCCGCGCTCTTCCTCGCCAGGTTCACCGGCGGGGCGCTGGGCTCCTTCGAGGCGACCCGCTTCGCGGCCGGCCGCAAGAACGCCATCCGGATCGAGCTCAACGGCTCGGCCGGGAGCCTGGCCTTCGACTTCGAGGACATGAACGTCCTGCACTTCTACGACCACACCGAGGATCCCCGCACCGCCGGCTTCCGCCGCATCCTCGTGACCGAGCCGCAGCACCCGTACGTGGGTGCCTGGTGGCCGGCGGGCCACCTGCTGGGCTACGAGCACGGGTTCACGCACCAGGTAGTAGACCTGGTCACCGCCATCGCCGAGGGCTCCGACCCGCGGCCGTCGTTCGCCGACGGGCTGCAGGTCCAGCGGGTCCTGGCGGCCGTCGAGAGCAGCGCTGCGAAGGAGTGCTGGCAGGAGGTGGGCTCATGACCACGTACAACCCGACCCCGGAGGACCGCTTCTCCTTCGGCCTGTGGACCGTGGGGTGGCGCGGGGTGGACGTCTTCGGCACTGCCGTCCGGCCCGCGCTCGACCCCGTCGAGGCCGTGCACCGGCTCGCCGAGCTGGGCGCGGCCGCCCTGACCTTCCACGACGACGACCTCGTCCCCGTCGACGCGGAGCGGGAGAGCACCCTCGACCGCTTCGGCAAGGCCCTGGCCGAGACCGGGCTCGGCGTCGAGATGGCGACGACGAACCTCTTCGGCCACGCGGTCTTCAAGGACGGCGGGCTCACCGCCAACGACCGCGCCGTCCGCCGCTACGCCCTGGCCAAGGTGCTGCGCAACATCGATCTCGCGGCGCAGCTGGGCGCCCGGACCTACGTGCTCTGGGGCGGGCGCGAGGGGGCGGAGACCGGTGCGGCCAAGGACGTCGCCGCCGCCCTGGACCGCTACAAGGAGTCGATGGACCTGCTCTGCTCCTACGTACGGGAGCGAGGCTACGACATCAGGTTCGCCCTCGAGCCCAAGCCCAACGAGCCCCGGGGCGACATCCTGCTGCCGACGGTGGGTCACGCGCTGGCCTTCATCGACGAGCTCGACGAGCCGGACCGCGTCGGCCTCAACCCGGAGGTCGGGCACGAGGAGATGGCCGGGCTCAACTACGCCCACGGCATCGCCCAGGCCCTCTGGCACGACAAGCTCTTCCACATCGACCTCAACGGCCAGCACGGGCCGCGCTACGACCAGGACCTGCGCTTCGGGGCCGGCAACCTGCGCGGGGCCTTCTGGGCGCTCGACGTGCTCGAGGGCGCCGGGTCGGGGCGGCGCTACGACGGGTACGTCCACTTCGACTACAAGCCACCCCGGACCGAGGACATGGACGGGGTCTGGGAGACGGCGCGGGCCTGCATGCACAACTACCTCGTGCTCCGGGACAAGGTGCGCGCCTTCCGGGCCGACCCGGAGGTCCACGAGGCGCTCGTTGCGGCGCGGGTGGCGGAGCTCGCGGAGCCGACGCTGGGGGCCGGCGAGTCCCTGGCCGAGCTGCGAGCGGAGGAACACGACCCGGAGGCGCTGGCCGCCCGCGGCATGGCCTTCGAGCGTCTGGACCAGCTGGCCATGGACCACCTGCTCGGGGTGCGCTGAGCTCCGGGGGCCGGGCGGCGGGTTCCCTCCCCGCCCGGTCCCCGGGAACCACAGCCCAGAGGGCACCCCGCGCCTGAGGCCGAGGAGGGCGTCCCGTGACGACGGCAACCGAGCAGGCAGCAGCCGAGCCACGGCGCCGGACCGGCGTGTGGTTCGTCGGGGCCCGGGGCTCGGTCGCCACCACCGCCACCGTGGGTGCGCTGGCTGTCCGTGCGGGGCTCGCGGGGCGCACCGGCCTGGTGGGTGAGCTCCCCGAGGTGGCGGCCGCCCGGCTGGGCGACCTCGGCGGTCTCGTCGTCGGCGGGCACGACGTGTCCGAGACGCCGATCGGCAAGCGGGCGGAGGCCCTCGCCGCGGGCGGAGTCCTCCCGTACGACCTGCCTCGGGCGCTCGCGGCCGAGCTCGCCGGGGTCGATGCCAGGATCCGCCCCGGGGTCAGCCCCGCTGACGTGCCGCAGCGCGAGACGGCCCGCGCGCTGGTGTCGGACCTGCAGTCCTTCCGCACCGCCCAGGGGCTGGACCGGGTGGTGGTCGTGGACGTCTCCAGCACCGAGCCGCCGGTGGGTGCGAGCCCGGTGCTCGACTCGCTCGACGAGCTGGAGCAGGCTCTGGACCGCGGGGAGTCCCCGCTGCCCGCCAGCTCCCTCTACGCCTACGCCGCCTTCCGCGCGGGGTGCCCGCTGGTGGCGTTCACCCCCAGTCCCGGGCCCCGGCCGGCCGCGCTGGGTGAGCTCGCCCGGGAGTGCCGCCTGCCCTGGGCCGGCTGCGACGGCAAGACCGGTGAGACGCTGCTGAAGACCGCGCTGGCACCGGTCTTCGCGACCCGCGCCCTGCGGGTGCTGTCCTGGGCTTCCGTCAACCTGCTGGGCGGAGGTGACGGGGCCACGCTGGCCGACCCCGCCGCCGTGGCCAGCAAGACCGCCACCAAGGGCCGCGGGCTCGAGGTGATCCTCGGCGAGCAGGTCGACGGGCCCATGCACATCGACTACGTCGAGGACCTCGGCGAGTGGAAGACGGCCTGGGACCACGTCTCCTTCGAGGGCTTCCTGGGCACACGGATGTCCCTGCAGTTCACCTGGCAGGGCTGCGACTCGGCGCTCGCCGCGCCTCTGGTGCTCGACCTCGTGCGCCTGGTCGCCCGGGCCCACCAGGTCGGTGAGGTCGGTCCGCTCACCGCACTGGGCTTCTTCTTCAAGGACCCGGCGGGCAGCGACGAGCACCGGCTGTCGGCCCAGTGGGACGCCCTCTGCGCCTGGTGCGCGCGACTCGGCGAGGCCGACCGGTGACCACCGTCCGCGACCTCGCCGAGCTGGTCAGGCTCCCCGCGGTGCTGACGGTGCCCGGCGACGTCCTCGCCGGCGCCGCCGCCGCCGGGTGGCCGTACGGCCGGCGTACCTGGGCCCTGCCGGTCGCCTCCACCTGCCTCTACTGGGCAGGGATGGCGCTCAACGACTACGCCGACCGGGACCTCGACGCGACCGAGCGGCCGGAGCGGCCGATCCCGTCCGGACGGGTCCGGCCCGCCCACGCCCTCGGCCTGGCGGCCGCGCTGACGGCGGCCGGTGTCGCGGCCGCCGGCCTCGTCGGCGGCCGGCCGGCCCTGCGGGTGACCATCCCGCTCGCCGGCGCCGTGTGGGCCTACGACCTGCTCGCCAAGCGCGGCCCGGCCGGCCCCGCCGTCATGGCGACGGCCCGGGGCCTCGACGTCGTGCTCGGGGCAAGGGGCGACCTGCGACGCGTGGCCCTCCCGGCAGCCGTCGTGGCCGGGCACACGGTAGGGGTGACCGCGCTGAGCCGGGGTGAGGTCACGGGCGCCCGGCCGGCCGTGGCAGCCGGGGCACTGGCGGGCACCCTGTGCGCAGCCGCCGCGACCGGGTTCCCGCCGGCGGGCAGGCCGCCCCGGTCCTCGCTGGCCGCCGCTGCGCTCGCGGCGACCTACGCCCTGACCGTCGGGGTCTCACAGGCCCGGGCGCTCGGCTCCCCCGACGCCAGGACGGTGCGCCGAGCCACCGGCGCCGGTGTCCGCGGGCTGATCCCGCTCCAGGCCGCCCTGGTGGCGCGGTCCGGGTCCGTCGTCACGGCCGCCGGGCTGGTCGCCGCGGGCCCGCTCGCCCGCCGGGCCGCGAGGGTGGTGTCACCGACGTGACCCTGCGCTTCGGCTACGGCACCAACGGCTTCGGCAGCCACCGGCTCCGCGACGCACTGGCCGTCATCGCCGGCCTGGGCTACGACGGGGTCGCCCTCACTCTCGACCACCCCCACCTCGACCCCTTCGACGCCTACCTGGCGCGCCGGACCGCTGAGGTCGCGCGCCGGCTGCAGGACCTCGGGCTGGCAGTCGTCGTCGAGACGGGCGCCCGGTACGTCCTCGACCCGTGGCGGAAGCACGAGCCCACCCTCGTGTCGGCCGACGGCCGGGGGCGTCGCGTGGACCTGCTCCGCCGGGCCGTCCGGGTCGCCGCCGACCTCGGCGCCGAGGCGATCAGCTTCTGGTCCGGCACGCTGCCCGATCGCGTGCACCGCGAGCAGGGCTGGCACTGGCTGGTCGACGGCGTCGCGCTCGTCGTCGAGGAGGCCGAGCGGCGTGGCGTCACCTGCGCCTTCGAACCGGAGCCCGGCATGTTCGTCGACACCCTCGACGGCGTGCTCGAGCTCCGGCGCCGGCTGGGGGAGGGACACGACCGCCTGCGGGTCACGCTCGACCTGGGCCACTGCGTGTGCGTGGAGGAGGAACCCGTCGACCGGGTCGTCCGGCGGGCCGGGCCGCTGCTGGCCAACGTCCAGGTGGACGACATGCGGCGGGGTACGCACGAGCACCTCGAGCTCGGCGACGGCGAGCTCGACCTCCCCGCGGCGCTCGGGGCCCTCCTCGACGTGGGCTACCGCGGTCTGGCGGCGATGGAGCTGCCCCGCCACGGCCACGCCGCGCCCGTCGTGGCCGAGCGATCGCTGGCGCGCCTGCGGGCCGCCCTCGAGGCGTCCCTCCGGCGCCGCCCCCTCGTCCCCACGGCTCCGGAGGTGCACCCGTGACCCGACCACACCCCGCCCCGGACCCCGCCACCCTCGCGGTGCTCGACGACCGCGCCCGGGAGCGGCTGACGACGCTGCTGGATGACGTGGCCCGAGACCCGCTGCGGGTCCGCCGGCACTTCCCGTCGGCCGCCCGTGAGGTCGCGCGGGGTCCGCTCGACCCGACGGACCCGGACGGCCTGCTCGGCCCGACGCTCGACGACGCCGTCCGCGAGGGCCTGCTGGTCGCGCTCGCCGACGCGCTCCACGGCGACCCGGACCGGCTGGCCGTCGAGGTGGGCGACCTCTACCGCTACGGCGACGCGGCCGAGAAGCGGGCCGTGCTCCGCGCCCTCCCCAGGCTCGACGGCATCGGCGACGAAGGGCTGCCCCTCGTGGCCGACGCGTTGCGCACCAACGACGTCCGGCTGGTCGCCGCCGCCCTCGGCCCGTACGGCGCGGACCGGCTCGACCCCGCGGCCTGGCGGCAGGGCGTCCTCAAGTGCCTGTTCGTGGGTGTCCCGCTCGCCGCTGTTGCCGGGCTGGACCGGCGCGCGGACGAGGAGCTGGCCGGCATGGTGGCCCGCTACGTCCACGAGCGCGTCGCCGCCGGGCGGGACGTCCCGGAGGACGCCTGGCTGGTCCTCGACCGGTTCCCGGATGCGCTCCGGGCGACCGGTCTGGCCGACGAGCTCCACTCGCCGCACGCCGACCGGCGGGACGCCGCGCGACGGGCGCTGGGCGGCCGCACCCTCCCGTACCCCGGAAGCCAGGAGGACTGATGCGCATCTTCGATCCGCACATCCACATGACGTCACGGACCACGGACGACTACGAGGCGATGCACGCGGCCGGGATCCGGGCGCTCGTGGAGCCGGCGTTCTGGCTGGGCCAGCCCCGTACGGGCGTGAGCTCCTTCACGGACTACTTCGACTCCCTCGTCGGGTGGGAGCGGTTCCGCGCCGCGCAGTTCGGCATCGCCCACCACGCGACGATCGCGCTCAACCCCAAGGAGGCCAACGACCCCCGGTGCGTCCCGGTGCTGGACGTCCTCGAGCGGTACCTCGTCAAGGACGGCGTCGTCGCCGTGGGGGAGGTCGGCTTCGACTCGATGACGGCCGAGGAGGAGTCGGCATTCCGGCGCCAGCTGGAGCTGGCCGGCGAGCACGACCTACCCGTCCTCGTGCACACCCCGCACCGCGACAAGCTCGCCGGGACCCGGCGCACGCTGGAACTGGTCGCCGAGAGCGGCCTGTCCCCCGAACGGGTCCTCGTCGACCATCTGAACGAGACGACGGTGACGCTCGTGGACGAGGTCGGTTGCTGGGCCGGCTTCTCCATCTACCCGGACACCAAGATGGACGAGTACCGGATGGTGCGGATCCTGCAGGAGCGCGGGCCGGACCGCGTGCTCGTCAACTCCGCGGCCGACTGGGGGCGCAGCGACCCGCTCAAGACCCGCAAGACAGGGGACGCCATGCTCGCCGCCGGCTTCACCGACGACGACGTCGACCGGGTGCTCTGGCGCAACCCCGTCGACTTCTTCGGGCAGAGCGGACGGCTCCTGCTCGACCTGCCCGAGCGGGCCGCCGCCGACACCTTCGAAGGCAACTCGCTGCTCCGCGGCGAGCGCGCCACTGCGGGGACGGCCTGATGCGGTTCCGGCACCGCGACGGCACCACCGTCCATCTCGCGTACGGCACGAACGTCCACCCCGCCGAGGACGTCGACGGCCTGGTGGGGCAGCTGCGCCGGTACGGCGGGGGAGTCCGCGCCGCCCTCGGCGTCGACCGGGTCGGGCTCGGCCTGTGGCTGCCGGCCCGCGCCGCCGCTCAGCTGGCCTCCGCCCCCCGCGAGGTGGAACGCGTCCGCACCGTCCTCGACCTGCACGGCCTCGAGGTGGTGACCGTCAACGCGTTCCCCTACGGCGGCTTCCACGCGCCGGTGGTCAAGCGGGCGGTCTACCGTCCGGACTGGGCCGAGCGGGCCCGGCTCGACTACACCCTGGACTGCGCCCGCGTGCTGGCCAGGCTGCTGCCCGACGACGCGGTGCGCGGCAGCATCTCGACGCTGCCGCTCGGCTGGCGCGCTCCCTGGTACGGCGACCGCCACGAGGTCGCCCTGGGCCTGCTCGGCCGGCTCGCCGACGGTCTGGCCAAGGTCGCGGCCGACGCCGGGAGACCGGTGAGGGTCGGGTTCGAGCCCGAGCCTGGATGCGTCGTCGAGACCGCTGCCGACGCGGTCGAGCGGCTGGCCGGCGTCGACCGGGAGTACCTCGGCGTCTGCTTCGACATCTGCCACCTGGCCGTCGGCTTCGAGGACGCCGGCGAGGCCGTGGCGGCGGTGACGGCCGCCGGGCTGCCGGTCGTCAAGGCGCAACCGGCCGCCGCCCTGCACGCAGAGTCGCCCTCCGAGCCTGCCACCCGGGAGGCGCTGGCGGCCTTCGCCGAGGACCGCTTCCTGCACCAGGTGCGGGAGCGCCGCGGGCGCCGCGTCTCCGGCCGCGACGACCTGCCCGACGCGCTGGACGAGGGGCGCCCCCTGCCCGGCCGCGGGCCCTGGCGGGTGCACTTCCACGTCCCCGTCCACGCCGACCCGGCGCCCCCGCTGCGCAGCACGCGCGATGAGCTGGTCCGCGCCCTGGGCGTCCTGGTCGGCGGGCCGGCACCGGTGACCGACCACCTCGAGGTGGAGACCTACACCTGGACCGTCCTGCCGCTCGGGCAGCGCCCGGTCGACGAGGCCGGCCTCGTCGCCGGGCTGGCCGCCGAGCTGGGGTGGGTCCGCGACCGGCTGCTCGACGCGGGCCTGGAGGCCGCGTGACCGGGCCTCTGCTCGTGCTCGACGTGGTCGGCCTGACGCCGCGACTGCTGAGGCACATGCCCCGGCTGCGATCTGTCGCCGACGCGGGCTTCCGGGCCGGGCTCGGCACCGTCCTGCCGGCCGTGACCTGCTCGGTGCAGTCGACCTTCCTCACCGGGCTGCTGCCGCGTGACCACGGCATCGTGGGCAACGGCTGGTACTTCCGCGACCTCGGCGAGGTGCTGCTCTGGCGGCAGCACAACCGGCTGGTCGCAGGCGAGAAGGTGTGGGAGACGGCCCGGCGGGCACGGCCCGGCTACCGCGTCGCCAACGTGTGCTGGTGGTACGCGATGGGCTCCACCGCCGACACCACCGTGACCCCGCGCCCGGTCTACCACGCCGACGGCCGCAAGTCGCCGGACTGCTGGACCTGGCCGCCGGCGCTGCACGACGAGCTGTCCGCCGCCCTGGGGCCGTTCCCGCTGTTCCGGTACTGGGGCCCGACGACCTCGATCGAGAGCTCCCGCTGGATCGTCGAGGCGGCCCGCCGGGTGCTGCCGTCGCACGACCTGACGCTCGTCTACGTCCCGCACCTGGACTACGACCTCCAGCGCCACGGCCCAGACTCGCCCGAGGCGGCCGCCGCCGCGCGGGAGGTCGACGCGGCGCTGGCGCCGCTGCTCGAGGACGCACGCCGCCTGGGAGCCACGGTCGTGGCGCTCAGCGAGTACGGCATCACCTCCGCCCGTCGCCCGGTCGACGTCAACCGGGTGCTGCGCCGGGCCGGGCTGCTGCACGTCCACCACAACGCGAGCGGCGAGCTGCTCGACCCCTGGACCTCCCGGGCGTTCGCCGTTGCCGACCACCAGGTCGCCCACGTCTACGTCCGCGACGAGGCCGACCTCCCTGCCGTACGGGAGATGCTCTCCGCCGAGCCGGGCGTGGCCGAGGTCCTCGACCGCGAGGCGCAGGCGGCGTACGGGCTCGACCACGAGCGCGCGGGCGAGCTCGTGCTCGTCGCCGAGCCGGAGGCCTGGTTCACGTACTACTACTGGCTCGACGACGCGCGGGCCCCCGACTTCGCGCGGGCGGTCGAGATCCACCGGAAGCCCGGCTACGACCCGGCGGAGCTCTTCCTCGACCCGGCGGACCGGTGGGTCAAGCTCCGGGCGGCGAGGGGACTGCTGCGCAAGAAGCTCGGCCTGCGCTACGTGATGGACGTCGTGCCGCTCGACCCTTCACCGGTCCGCGGCACGCACGGGAGGCTCCCCGACGACCCCGACGACGGCCCGGTGCTGCTGTGCTCGGAGCCGGCCGTGGGGCGCGACCGGTTCGCGGCGACCGAGGTCCGCGACCTGCTGCTCGACCTCGCCGGCGTCCCCGCCGGCGTCCGCACCTGACCCGTACGCAACGAGGAGGAGCAACGACGATGGCCCGACCGATCACCCTGTTCACCGGCCAGTGGGCCGACCTGCCGTTCGAGGAGGTCTGCCGCCTGGCGTCGGAGTGGGGCTACGACGGCCTGGAGATCGCCTGCTGGGGCGACCACCTCGACGTCTGGCAGGCGGTGGAGGACGACGCGTACGTCCAGGGCCGTCTCGACCTGCTCGACAAGTACGGCCTCAAGCTGTGGACGATCTCCAACCACCTCAAGGGCCAGGCGGTGTGCGACGACCCGATCGACGAGCGGCACCAGGACATCCTGCCCTCGCGGATCTGGGGCGACGGCGACGCCGAGGGCGTCCGGCAGCGCGCGGCAGAGGAGATGAAGGTGACCGCCCGGGCGGCCCGCCGCCTGGGCGTCGACACCGTCGTCGGCTTCACCGGGTCGGCCATCTGGAAGTACGTGGCGATGTTCCCGCCGGCCTCGCAGGCGATGGTCGACGCGGGCTACCAGGACTTCGCCGACCGGTGGAACCCGATCCTCGACGTCTTCGACTCCGAGGGCGTGCGCTTCGCCCACGAGGTGCACCCGTCCGAGATCGCGTACGACTACTGGACGACCGTGCGGACGATGGAGGCGATCGGGCACCGGGAGGCCTTCGGGCTCAACTGGGACCCTTCGCACTTCGTCTGGCAGGACCTCGACCCGGTGTCGTTCCTGTGGGACTTCAAGGACCGGATCTACCACGTCGACTGCAAGGACGCGAAGCGCCAGGTCGGCAACGGCCGCAACGGGCGGCTCGGCTCCCACCTCGCCTGGGGCGACCCCCGCCGTGGTTGGGACTTCATCTCGACCGGCCATGGCGACGTGCCGTGGGAGGCCTGCTTCCGGATGCTCAACACAATCGGCTACTCCGGGCCCATCTCCGTCGAGTGGGAGGACGCGGGCATGGACCGCCTCGTGGGTGCCCCCGAGGCGCTCGAGCTCGTGCGCCGGCTGGCCTTCGACGCACCCTCCGCGGCGTTCGACGCGGCCTTCAGCACCCAGGCCT
>DASTQL010000008.1:0-11992 GCA_035761805.1 Jiangellales bacterium
GTCGGTTCACCACCGGACCCAGGTGGACGGCGGCGGGCGATGGGACCGCGGGCCGAGGTCCCCATCCACTGCTCGCTCCGCTCACGTCCATCATCCACGACCGCGCCACCTGCCCGACCGGGTGCTTGCACCCGGCTCATCGCCGACATCTTCTGCCTGGAGGGGGGCGGTCGAGCACTGGGATGCGGCCGAGGCGCCATCGAGCCGAGGGGGACAGGGGTCAGACTCCGGTAAGTCCTGACCGCGGATGCCACGCTGGACGTGCCGGTGCCCCGGATCTCGCGACCCGGGGCACCGGCAGCACGCGAGGTCATCCCCGCGTGCGGTTCCTCAGCCCGTCAGGCGGCCATCTCCGGCTCGGCGTGCGCGTGCCCGCCCCGCTCAGCGCTCTTGCCTGCGCCGTGCGACTTGCCCGGGGCGCGCGGCACGCCGTTGACCGTCGAGGCGTCGAAGGCGAGCGTGATGATCGCGTACGCCACGGCGTCGGAGTTCTGGTCGAGGGCGTCCACATTGACGTTGCCGACGAGCGTGTAGTCCTCCGCCAGCGCGTCGTACAGCGCTTCGTCCTGCCCGTCGCCGCGCAGGTTGTCGCAGAAGTCGTGGTAGCACGGGTCCTTCTGCGCACCCGGGACGCCGCCGAAGATCGCCGCCTCCGCTGCCGTCTTCGGGACCTCGGCGCCGGTGAAGAGCCCGCCGGACGGGATCCCTACGGCGATGAACGGCCCGTAGTCCGACCGGCCGGAGAACTCGGAATCGACGTACGGCAGCCCCTGCGAGTCGTAGTACGCCTCGAAGACGTCCTCGATCTCCGCCGAACCCGCGGGGATGAATCCTGGGGGAGCCGTGCCGCCGGAGTTGTCGCCGTCGTAGATGCCGGTGGTGTAGTTCGGCGAGGCGATCATGTCGAAGTTGAGATAGAGCGCGATGTCCGCGATCTCCTCGTTGGTGAGCTGATCGACGTAGTACTCCGACCCGAGCAGGCCCTCCTCCTCGGCGCCCCACCAGGCGAAGCGGACCGCGTTGTTCGGCTTGACCCTCTGCATCTGGATCGCGGTCTCGAGGAGCGCGGCGCTGCCCGAGCCGTTGTCGTTGATGCCCGCGCCCTCCTGAACCGAGTCCAGGTGGGCGCCCGCCATCACGACGTTGTCCGTGCGGCCGTCCTCCGTCTGCGCGATCACGTTGTACGAGACCCGCTCCTCCGAGGTGTACTCGACCGTGACCCGGACGGTGGCGCCGGGCGTGCTCGCCAGGTCGGTACCGGCCTCGATAGTCGCGAAGACCGCGGGGACGGTCAGGCCGGTCGCGTCACCGATCATGCTGACCAGACCGGTGGTGTTGTTCCAGATGATGACCCCGGCAGCACCCGCGGCCTGTGCATTCAGCGCCTTGAGGGCGAATGCGCACGAGCCGCGCTGCATCAGGGCGATGCCGCCGGCGGGGAAGCCGGTGAAGTCGCTGGCCTCACAACCGCTGGAGGCACTGCCCGGGTCGACCACGACCAGGGTGCCGGTAGCCGTGCCCTCGGGCACGCCGGAGTCGAAGTTGTTCCTCAGGAAGTCGCTGCCGTTGACGAAGGTCCGGGGGTCCGGCGAGATCCGCACGAGCTCGGAGTCGTCGTCGAAGAACGTGAACGGGAACTCCTGGACGACCGGGTTGTATCCCGCCGCCTCCAGCTGATCCACGATGTAGGCCACGCTGCCGTCGTAGCCGGGCAGGCCGGCCGCCCGGTTGCCACCGTTGTCGTCGGCGATCTGCTGGAACGCCTCCAGGTGCTCGAGAACGCCCTCCGGCGTGACGGCCTTGGTGAGCTTCGCCGGGGAGTTGTTGTTCGGTACGGCGACAGCCGTGGGGACGAGCGTGGCTGCGCTCAGTCCGAGCGCGCTGGCGGCAGCGACGCTGCCCACCACCAAGCGGGATCGCTTCATCCAGTTGGTCCTCTCGTGACGACCGGGGTATGAACCGGAGCGAAGAACGGCAGGTTGTGTGTGCCGTGCCGCGCAAAGTAACTCCTGTTCCCCCCAACAGGGAAGATGCTGGCGAAGTCCGGCCAGATCGGCAGGCCTTCGTACGCACGTACGCCACGGCCCGGCGCCCGTCGAGCGGGAGCCGGACCGTGTACGTCAGCGTCCAGGCTGCGCGACCCGCGCGTGTCAGGCCGCCGGCGCGCAGAGCCAGGCGCCATGACTGCCCTCGGGCGCCACCGCCTCGTGGAAGACCCTCCCCTCGGCGCGCTCGCAGAGTTGCCGCTCGGCCCCGAAGACGCCCATCCCGTCGACGGCGGCTCCCTGGCAGCGCCAGCTGCCGAAGCGGTCGACGAAGGCGATCCCGCCGTCGGCTTGGCACATGGCGGCGAGGGGGGTCGGCACCGGCCCGGCGGCGTTCGCCGCCAGGGTGAGCGCGGCGAGCGAGAGGATCGCCGCTGCGGCGGCGAGGGACAGGCGGATGAGGGATGTACGCATGGTGACTCCTTCGGATCTGGTGTTGGACGGTGAGACGTGGTCGGCGGGAGGTGGCGGGTCAGCCGCAGACGCGCATTGCCTGCACGAAGTGGGCGATCTCGGCCGCGACCTCTGCGGGCCGGTCCCAGTGGGTGGCGTGTCCGGCGCCCGGGACGGCGACCAGCCGGGCGTCCGGGATCGCGGCGAGCAGGCGCTCTTCCTCCGGGCGGAGGAAGAACGAGTCGTGCTCGCCCCAGACCAGCAGCGTCGGTACGGCGATGCCGCGGAGCTGGTCGGCGTCGTCGGCGGTGACCAGCCCGTGCATCGCTGCCCGCCACACGGGGCCAGGCAGCCGGCGGCTCTCCGCCACGACCCGCTCCATGAAGGCCTCCGGCACAGCCGAGGCCAGCGTGCTCTCCTGGAACTCGCGGACGAACGACTCCGGCACGTCATCGCCGAGCGCCCGCACCTCGGCGTCGAGGTCGTGCATCATCCGGTTGACCGGAGCCTCCATGGCCCCGACGAGCACGAGCCGCTCGACCCGGTCCGGGTGCTGCTCGGCGACCGCGCGTGCGACGAGCGTGCCCCAGGAGTGGCCGACCATGGTCGCGGAGCCGATGCCGAGGTGGTCCATGAGCGCCACCACGTCCGCGGCCAGCTCGGGGACGGTGTAACCGTGCTCGGGCTTGGTCGACGCGCCGTGCCCGCGGAGGTCGACGGCGACGGAACGGACGCCGGCGGGCAGGTGCGGCACCATCCGCGACCAGGACCACGACGAGTCGGAGATGCCGTGCAGCAGGACGAGCGTCTGCTTGGCAGGGCCGCCGGAGTCGACGTACGCGATCTCGACACCAGTCGGCAGCGACGCCCTGCTGACCCGCTGGAGGCGGTAGAAGCGGAAGAAGTCGTTCTCGACGGGCAGCTCCTCGCTTCGCATCCCGGCCGCTGCCGCGAGGGCGTGCACCTGCCCGGGTCGCAGCACCGTGCCGAGACCGGCCGACCCCGGTTCGGCGAGGGAGGCGGGCAGGCAGTGCGTGACGCTCCACCCGTACATCAGCCGCTCGACGGCGCTGCCGGGCGCGGTGAACTGCGGCGACACCCGTTCGTCCGCGACCAGCAGCACGCCGCCGTCGGCAAGCGCGTCGCTCAGCTGCTCGAGCACGACCTGCGGGCGGGCGAGGTCGTGCAGGACCTCGAAGACGACGACGAGGTCGTACGGTCCGTGCAGCACACCGGGCGCGGCAACGTCGCCGTGGTGGAAGGTCACCCCGTCCGAGACGCCCTGCTCGGCGGCGTGCCGCCGGGCGGCGGCCACCGACACCTCGTCGGCGTCGTAGCCGTCGACGGTCGCCTCGGGGAGGGCCCGGGCCAGCGCGACGGTCGACCACCCGTCGCCGCTACCGATGTCGGCGATCCGCGCACCCGCGCCCGTACCGAGCCGTTGCCGGATGTCGGGCAGGGCGTCGAGCCACTGGTCGAGGTCGTTGACGAAGAGCGGCCGGTTCATCCCGCCCTGGCCGCGACTGAAGGCCCGTCCGTACCGGGCGTACGGGACGCCGCCGCCGGAGCGGTACGCGCCGGGCAGGTCGCCGAGCACGCCGCCGATCCCGACGACCATGTCGGCGACCGGCGCGACGTGGCTGGCGTCGGTGGCGTCGAGCAGTACGGGACGGTGGGCAGCGGGCATCGCGTACTCGCGGTCCTCGGCCGTGCCGCCGCTGGAGTCGGTGGTGACCTCGAGCAGACCGGCGACGGCCTGCTGCTCGAGCCACTCGCGGGCGTAGCGCTCGGCGATGCGGGTGCGCTCGGCGAGCCCGCGGGCGGTCAGCGGGGCCTTGGCCACAGCCTCGTACAGGCCGAGCTCGCAGCCGAGGTGCACGCTGAAGAGCTCCAGCGAGCCGGTTGCGGCGTCCATGAGCCGCTCGGCGAGGGCGTCGCGAGCCTCCGCGAAGGCCTCGGTGGCGGTGTGGTCCTCGGTGCAGGACATGCGCTCCTCCTGGTCGGTGGGACTTGACACAGGACGGGCGTGAGGTCCGGCCTTACGCGGTGAGGTCCGACGTCGCCTCGGGTCGGTGTCGCCGACGGCGGGTCGGCGGCGGAGGTCACCCCGGGCGGTGACCAACGCATCTGACGAGGACGCCGGCTCAGCGCCACACTGAAAGTGGAGAAGTGCGAAGGAGGTGGCGACATGACACTCATGACCTCCGACTACGAACAGGCCCGCGCCCGCGTGCTCAGGAAGCGGAAGTTCCGTGGCGACGTGGTGGCCTACGTCATGATCAACGCGTTCCTCGTCGGGATCTGGGCCATGACCGGCTTCGGCTACTTCTGGCCGGGCTGGGTCCTCGCGGGATGGGGCGTTCTCCTCGTGCTCGACGGGTGGGACGCCTACTACCGGCACGACGTCACCGAGGGCGACATCCAGCGCGAGATGCGCAGGTTGTAGCGCAGCGCTCCTTGGACGCCCCCGGTCGGAACCATGGGGATGGCCCGCCGGCTCGCGGAGTCGACGGGGCGAAGGAGGTCGGACGCGATGCGCCTTCCGAAGAGAGATGTCATCGCCACCGGGGCGGTGGCGGTAGCAGTGGTGCTCTACCTGCTCTGGCTCGCAGATACCGCGCTACCCGGCATGAGCGACCTTCGGGTCACCGGACTCGTCGTCCTGGTGCTCGGCTTCGTGGCCTCGGCGGTCGCGGTCGTGCCGGGCTTCGACCAGCTGATGCACGGCAACAAGGTGTACCTGGCGGCCACGTCGCTGATCGGGCTGGCCGCGCTGGTCGCCGGCGTCGTGATGCTGTGGTCGGAGAGCAGCACGGCTTTCGCGGTGCTCATGGTCGCCCTGGTCGTGCTGTGGGCGATCGCCACGACCCACCACGTCCTGCTCGCGAAGGCCGAACGGCCGGCTGTGAGGGGTGAGGCAGCTGCACCGAGTCGCTCCGCGCACCATGCAGGCGTTGGGTGACCTGACTGGAACTGCAACACGGTCTGTCCTGCGCGGTCTGCGACACCGATCGCTGACCTCTGGCTGGCGACCGCCGGACCCGACGCCCTACTCGTGCGCAGCGCACCAGGCGCGGATGACCGCTTGGAGCTCGTCGGCCGCCTCCTCGACCTCGCTGACGTCGGCGAAGCGCATGGTCCGGACCAGGCGCCCGTCGCCCTCGAGCCGCGGGAAGTCGCCGGGGATCTCGGCGCCACGGTGGAAGAGCAGGCTGACCAGCTTCTTCGACGGGTTGAAGCTGACGATGTTGCCCTTGAAGGAGTACGTGGGGGTCTTCCACTTCACCGACTCGGAGACCCGCTCGTCGGCGTCGAGGATGAGCCGTCGCGCGGCCTGCATGGCGTCCCCGAGCGGGTGCTGCCGCTCGGCGAACCAGTCGTCGACCTCGGGGTTGGTCGTCATCATCGAGCTTCCGTGACAAGCGGGAGGTCGGACACGTCCGCACGGTAGTCCTCGCCGTGGCGACTGGCCACGGCCGTGCTCCCGCACGGTGCGCCGCACGACCGCGAGCCCCTGCCACCCGGGACGGGCGGCAGGGGCTCGGTCGTCGGGCGCGCCTCCGCTCAGCGGTCCGTGCCGCTGGTCTCCCGCAGGAACTCCGTGAGCACCGAGGCCACCTCGTCCGGCCTCTCCCAGTGCGGGGCGTGCCCGGCACCCTCGAGGACCGCCAGGCGCGCGCCCGGGATGGCCGCCGTGACCCTGTCCTGCTCCTCACGCGGGAACCACGCGTCCCCATCCCCCCACAAGAGCAGTGTAGGGACGGTGATCTCGCCGAGCCGGTCCGAGTCGTCCGCCGAGACGATGCCGGCGACGGCCTCCCGCCACACATGCGCCTGAAGGCGGAGGCTCTCCGAGATCACCCGCTCGAAGTAGCCCTCCGGCACCGCCTCGGCGCTGGTGCTCTCCTGGAACTCGCGGACGAAGTCCTCGGGCACCGGATCGGTGAACTCCGCGACGGCCGCGCCGAGCTCTGCGGCCGCCTCGTTGGCCGGTGTGGCGATGGTCGCCACGAGGACGAGCCGGTCCACCCGCGACGCGTACCGGAGGGCGAAGGCCCGGGCCACCATGGTGCCGAGCGAGTGACCGACGACCGTGGCGCGGTCGATGCCGAGGTGGTCCATGAGTGCCGCGACGTCGTCGGCGAGGTCCGCCGGCCGGTAGCCCGAGGCGGGCGCCGAGGACGAGCCGTGGCCGCGCAGGTCGACCGCGACGGTACGGACGCCGGAGAGCCGGGGGACGACGCCGGCGAACGACCACGACGAGTCCGAGAGCCCGTGCAGGAGCACGAGCGGGGGGTCGGTCGGGTCGCCCTGGTCGACGTACGCGATCTCGGCGCCGGTCGGGAGCGAGACGCGATCGAGGGGGCGCTCGCTGTAGAGGCGATCGAAGTCGACGGCGGCCGTGCTGGTGGTGTCGGTGGTGACGGACATGAGTCCTCCTGGTCGGTGGGTCTGACGCAGGAGGGGCGTGAGGTCCGGCCTTACCGGGTGAGGTCGCCGCTCAGGGCTCGATCGTCCAGGCGACCGGCTCGTCGGGCCGGTAGCTGCAGAACCTTCCCGTATGGATGGAGCGGTTGAGGTGCCGCCCGAGCGATGGGTGGGCCTCGCGGACCTTGGCGATCGCGGCCCGGACGCGTGCCGTCACCGCTGCTCTCGCCCGCTCGGCCGGGTCGCCCGCCCGGCGCGGGCCGTGCAGCCCGTACGCGGCGGCGAGGTGGCGGGTCAGCTCGTCGAGCTCCTCCTGCAGGCGAGCCCCGCGCTCCGCGTCACCTGCGGCGTCGGAGTCGTCAAGCGCCGACTGCAGCTCCTTGATCCGAGCGGCGTACGCGGCGCGGGCGGTGGCGTCCACCACTTCGCCGAGGTCGCCGGGCCCGTGCAGGTTCTCGCCCGTCGGTGCCGCGGCGGCGACCCCGCCGCCGCTGGCCAGGTCGAGCGCCGGCACGTCCTGGCCCGGCCGGGCGAGGAGCACGGCGATGTCCTCGAGGCCCTTCGATCGCCGGACCGGCGCGGTCGTGCCGTCGAAGGTGACCGTCCAGAGGTCGCCGGTGCGGCGCAGGACGCCGGCGACGGGCGGATGTTCAGCGGGCGTGCCGGGTCCCGGGACGGCATCCGACGATCCGGCGGCCAACGACCGGAGTGCCTCACGCACGGTGGCCAGCACCTGATCGCCGTCGACGGGCGGTGACGCCACGTCGGCCGGCTTCTGGGCCGCGCCGAGGGTACGCCGCACATCGGCGAGCCGCGGCGCCGAGATGCGCTCCACCACGCCCTCGCCACCGTCGACGACCTCGAGCACCGAGATCGCGAGCGACTCCTGACCCGTCTGCACCAGCAGCGGCAGCGCCGCCGCCAGCGTGGCGCGCCGCTCGGTGACGCCTCCGGACCGGGTGAAGGCGTCGAGCGCCCGGAGGAACCACGTCGCGGCCTCCCGGAAATCACCCAGCTCGGTGGTGACGACGCCGAGCGCGCGGTACGAGGCGTTGATCCCGTAGACGTAGCCGATCGGCTCGGACTCGGCGAGGGCCGCCTCGGCCCACCTCAGCGCCTCGGCCGGCCGCGACGTGGCGAGCAGCGTCGCGATGAGGTGCGAGTCCCATGCGTGCTCGTACGCGTTGCCCTGCCGCTCGGCCATCGCCAGCGCGCCCCGGGCGCAGTCGAGCGCCTCGTCGTCCCGGCCTGCCTGGTAGAGCACCGTGACCCGGTGCCCCATGAGGTCGCAGCGGTACGGCTCGAAGCCAGCCGCCGCGGCCGCCAGGTCCGCCGCCTCGAGGTGCGCGAGCGCCCGCTCCGGGTCTCCGCCGGTGCGCTTGTCGGCGCGCGCCAGTGCACCCCAGGCCCACGCCACGCCGACGGACGACGTGTCTGCGTCGACCGCTGCGCGCGCCAGCGCCGTACCGGCCTCCACCTCGTCGACCGACAGCCGTGCCGTCGCCGCCGTCGCCAGCACCTCGGACAGCCGTGGGTGCCGGGCCCGATTCCACCGATCCAGTGCGCGGTCGGCCATCTCGGCGATCTCCCCCGAGCGGTGCTGGAGGGCGAGGTACCACAGCGGCGCGAGGATCCCGTACGCGCGGTCCGGTGTCTCGTCCACGGCGAGGGCGCGGTCGAGCGCGGCCCTGGCGTTGTCGAACTCCTCGAAGAGCGGTGCCATCTCGGGCGTCCACGCTTGCAGGCTCAGCTCCTGCATCCTCGCGAAGACGCGGACGTAGAGGCCGGCGTGCAGGTCACGAGCTCCGTCCAGCCGGCCGGTGGCCTGGAGACGCTCCAGCCCGTACGCGCGGAGGGTGTCGAGCATGGAGTAGCGCGTGCCGCCCGGCGACGGCGCGGCCGTGACGAGGGACCGAGCGACCAGCGAGTCGACGAGGTCGAGCGGGTCGTGCTCGAGGCCGACGTCGGCGCAGACCTCGGTGATCGCGTCGAGGTCGCACCCGCCGGGGAAGACGGCCAGCGCGTCGAAGAGGACGCGTTCCTCCTCGTCGAGCAGCCCGTACGACCACTCGACCACCGCGTGCAGGCTCCGGTGGCGCGCCGGCCGGCTGCGCGTCGACGAGCGCAGCAGTGTGAAGCGGCGTACCAGCCTGGCCGCGACGTCGTCCACCGACAGCGAGCGCACCCGTGCGGCCGCGATCTCCAAGGCGAGTGGCAGCCCGTCGAGCGACCTGCACACCTCCGCCACCGCGGGCAGCGTCGACTCATCCAGCCGGAAGTCGTCCCGTACCGCGCGGGCGCGGGCGGCGAAGAGCTCCACAGCCGGTGCGTGTGCCGCGGTCTCCGGCGGATCTGTCGCCTCCGGTACGGCGAGGGGCGCGAGTGACACGACCTGCTCACCCGGCAGCTGGAGCGGCTCGCGACTCGTGGCGAGCACCCCGACGTGCTCGGCGGCGAGCAGTCCCTCGGCGGCCGCGGCCGCTGCGTCGAGGACGTGCTCGCAGTTGTCGAGGACCACGAGGACCCGGTTGCCGTGGACGGGTGGCGGGATCTTGGTGCCGAGGGGCTCGGCTGTCGCGGGGAGGTCGAGCGACGCCGCCACAGCATGCCGTACCGCGTGGGGGTCGGTCACCTCGGACAGCGCGCAGAAAGCGTGCGCGCCGACGTCGGCGGTCCGGCTCACGGCGAGGGCGAGGTGGGTCTTGCCGACACCGCCGGGACCGGTCAGCGTCACGAGCCGGTGGTCACGCAGGCGGTCGACGAGCCGGGCCGCGTCGGCGTCGCGACCGAAGAGGTCTCCGACGCGGACAGGCGCGACCGACCCGGCGTCCACCACGCCGTCAGTGTGCACCCGCGGCTGAGACCTCCGGCCCGGCCTCGAATGACACGTTCACCATCGGGTGTTGTCATCACGAGGGTGCGCCTGGTGGTGGCCCGGTGGTCTGCGGGAGGGACGTTGGGCCGGCGCCACGCGGGTGGCCTCACCGTGGTGGTGCGGTGACGGGAACCGTTGTGCAGTAACGGTTCCCGACGGCCGATTCTGTCAGGCCTCGTTCGTACACTTGTTCGTATGCACGGTGGGCTGGGATGGGACGCAGCGGCGGGCGGGGCGCACCCGGTCGCCGACACCGTCACGGCCATCGGCACCGCCCTCGACGCTGTGACCGACTGCCCGCTGTACGGGCTTGGCTCCGAACAGTGTGGTGATCTGTTGGCCACGGTGGTGGGCCTGGAGTCCCGGCTGGCGTCGCTGCGGCTGCGGCTGCTGTGCGCGGCCGAGGCCGCGGGCACCGCCGAGCAGGCCGGGGCCCCGAATACCGCATCCTGGTTGCGGGCCAACACCCGCACCGACCGGGTGGTCGCCGGGCGGGCGGTGAAACTTGCGAAGTCGTTGGACGGCGAGTTCACCCTCACCGCGGACGCCCTCAGCAGCGGGCGGGTAAGCGAGGAGCAGGCCCGGGTGATCGTGCGCGCCGTGGCGGCCCTGCCGTCAAGCATCGACACCGCGGTCCGGCGGCAGGGTGAGGCGCACCTGATCGAGCAGGCCGCCACCTTCGACCCGGTGGAGCTGGCCCGGTTGGGGCGGCGGCTGCTGGAAGTGATCGCCCCGGAGGAGGCCGACCGGCTCCTCGGCGAACAGCTCAAGCGGGAGGAGGCCCGCGCCGGCCGGCGGGAGCTGTTCATCCGCCCGGACGGGTCGGGCGGGGCCCGGCTGTCCGGGCACCTCGACCCGGAGGGCGCCGCCATGCTGGACGCCGCCCTGCAACCCTTGTCCCGGTCCCGCCCCTCCGACGGGGCGGGCCCGGACCCGCGCACCATGCCGCAACGGCACGCCGACGCGCTGGTCGAGCTGGCCCGCCGGGCGCTGGCCGGGCAGTGCTGCGCCGGCGGCGGGCTCCCCGACACCGGTGGGGAGGCCGCCACGCTGCTGGTCACGCTGTCCCTGGACGCGCTGCGCACCGGGCTGGGCGCCGGGCTGCTGCCCACCGGGGACCTCGTCTCCGCCGCTGCGGCCCGCCGGTGGGCCTGCGACGCCCGCATCATCCCGGTCGTCCTCGACGGCGAGTCGGCCCCGCTGGATGTGGGCCGGGCCCGAAGGCTGTTCACGCCGGCCCAACGGCGGGCGCTGGCCCTGCGCGACGGCGACGGGTGCGCGTTCCCCGGCTGTGACCGGCCCGGGTCGTGGTGCGACGCGCATCACCTGCGACATTGGGCCGACGGCGGCCCGACCGACCTTTCCAACGGGGTGCTGCTGTGCGGCTGGCACCACCAAGTGGTTCACCGCGGCGAATGGGCGGTGGTGATGGGCCTCGACGGCCGACCCGACTTCCACCCCCCGGCCTGGCTCGACCCGGCCCGCCGACCCCGGCGCAACACCCCACACCGACCACCCGGCACCCACTGACCGCGGGACCCAGCACCACGACCCGACACGGTGACTCCCACCGCAACTCGCATGAGGGACCAGCACCCACCCCACCTCATCGGGGCTGGTCCACGTCATCGGAGGCGGGCCAGCCGTCGGCTAGGGTGCCCGACGGCTGCCGGCCCGGCAGCCGACGTCGCCGCACAAGCCCGGGAGCAGCACCGTGTCCGAGCGCACGCTCGTCCTCGTCAAGCCCGACGCCGTCCGCCGCGGCCTGGTCGGTGAGATCGTCTCGCGCTACGAGCGCAGGGGACTGAGCATCGTCGCGATGGACCTGCGCACTGCGGACGTCTCCCTGTCGGACGAGCACTACGCCGAGCATCTCGACAAGCCGTTCTACCCGTCGCTGCGGGAGTTCATCACTGGCGGGCCCCTCGTGGCGATGATCCTCCAGGGCGACCAGGCGGTCGACGTGGTCCGGGCGATGAACGGCGCTACCGACGGGCGCAAGGCGGCTCCTGGCACGGTCCGCGGCGACCTGTCGCTCTCCAACTCCGAGAACCTCGTCCACGCCTCCGACTCGGCCGAGGCGGCCGTACGCGAGCTGGCCCTCTGGTTCCCGGGTCACTGACGCCTCGGCGGTTGATGCGAGTGCCGGGAACTCGTCGGCTTCCCAGTCGGGAGCGTGTCAACCTCATCGGGTGACGGCGACTCCCAGGCGTCCGGGAGGATGCTTGGGAGGTGGCGATGCCGAAGGTTG
>DASTQL010000009.1:0-18547 GCA_035761805.1 Jiangellales bacterium
CCTCTGCCTCGGCGTGTACGCGGGCGGAGGCGAGCAGCAACGGCACGACGAGGACCACCATGATCGCCACGAGTTGACGGGCGGACAGGTCTTCGTCGACCCCGGACCAGTCGCTCAGCACCGCGACCGCCACGATCACCGGCGCAAGTCCCCGGGAGATGGGGTAGGAGTGGCTGAACAGGGCCACCTGGTTGGCGCGCACGAGGCCCAATGTGTAGGCGATATGCAGCACCACCGAGGCCACCAGATAGGGCAGGCTGCCTGCGTCGGGCGCCGGCGCGAGGACGACAAGGGTCAGCGCCATCGGGACCGTGTCCCACAGCAGCATGGTGAAGCCCGCCGCTTGGTCGGAGAAGCGGTACGCCAAGGCGCTCCAGGTGGCGTGCATGAGCGCAGCCAGCAGCACCCGCGCGGTGAGGTCCGCGCTCACCGACGAGTGTCCGACACCGTTGCCGTCGTGGTGGACTCCGTCCACCACGCCACCACGCCACCACGCCGGCGGCGTCGAAGGGGGACATCCCGGACTCGATGATCAGGTCGTCCCGGAACCGGCGGTGACTGATGAAGGGAACCCGCGGCGTGCTACCTGGAGCGTCCGTCGGACGTGGCCATGGTCATGGTCTGTCACGGCGTCGATCACCAATCCATGGTCTTCACCGGGTCTTCCGCGGCACGGAGGAGAGTCGGGACACGACGTCGCGAAGGTGGCCGCCGGTGTTGGGACATGGGATTCGCTGCTGGGTGCACGCGTTGTCGACGGGCCAGACCCCTCGCGCGTGACATGCCCACCACTGACCGGCGGGAAGGTGCCACTGGCTGGAAGGCCGGCGGCCATGTCACGTCCAGTGCCATCGGTCCGTTCCCTCGGGCACACCCTGCAACAGGAAGAGCCGTCGTGAACACGACCCTGTGGGTGACGCAGGTCCTGCTCGCCGTCGTGTTCGATGGCAGCGAGTTGATCAAGGACACGCAGTCGACCGAAGGGGCCGCGGAGCTGGGGATGACGGACGTCGTGGACGAGCCGGCGACCGCGAAGGGCAACATGGTGCCGCTGGCGATGTGCGCGTTCATGGTGTGGGGCCGGTGGCAGGGATGAGCGGGACGCACCATCGCGTCGTGGCCGCCATCCTGCTGCGGAGGGGCCACGTGTTGCTGTGTCATCGACGTGCCGACCGCGCCTGGTATCCGGCGGTCTGGGACCTCCCTGGAGGTCATGTGAAGCGCGGGGAGACGCTTCAGGAGGCGTTGGCGCGCGAGTGCCGGGAGGAACTTGGTGTCGAGATCATCGACCTTGGCGACGCGGTCGAGGCGACCTCGAGAGATGTGACGCTGACGGTCTACATCGTTCGGTCCTGGGTCGGCGAACCGGTCAACCGCGCCCCGTCGGAGCATCAGGAGATCGGCTGGTTCACCGCCGCAAGCCTTGTGGGTCTCCCCTTGGCGAATGAACGCCTCGGCTGGTTCCTGCACGACGTTCTGGGCTCGTGGTGACCTTCATCCAGTGCTGTCGGCACCACTGTCGGACCGGTCCACGATTCGATGTCACGGCAGCGCCACCCCCGCCGTCTCGACTCCATCCCCCGTGAACAGACAGGAGATCCCGTGAAGGTGCTCGTCGTGGGCGCCACCGGCGCTGTGGGTCGGCCGCTGGTCCGCAAACTGGTCGCAGCCGACCACCACGTCGTGGCGACGGCACGTCACCGGCCAACCGACCTGCTTCCGGGGACCGAGTTCCGGTCCCTGGACCTCCTCGAGTTGGGCGCCGTCGAGTCGATCGTGCGCGAGGTCCGACCGGTAGCGATCATCCACCAAGCCACCGCTTTGACCAGGATCGGCAACAACGTGCGCGCCTTCGACCGCTCCTTCGCCACCACCAATCGCCTCCGCGTCGAGGGAACTCGGGCACTCATCGAGGCCGGGCACACCCTGGTGTCCCCTCCCCGTCTGGTGGTGCAGAGCTTCTGTGGGTGGCCTTGGGCCCCTGACGGCGGGCCGGTCAAGTCGGAGGAGGACGACTTGGACCCCCATCCCGCTCCGGCCTTCCGGCGAACCTTGGCTGCCCTGAAGGAGCTGGAGGACATGGTCACCGGATTCCCGAACGGTGTGGTGCTGCGCTACGCCGCCCTCTACGGACCCGGCACCTCCCTTGCGACGGGTGGCGCCCAGATCGAGGCGATCCGAACCCGAGCATTCCCCCTGGTCGGCGATGCCGCTGCCACGTGGTCCTTCCTGCACGTCGAGGACGCTGCCGAGGCGGCGGTCGCCGCTCTCACCCGCGGCCGCGGGATCTACAACATCGCAGACGATCACCCGGTCCGGATCGGGGAGTGGCTGACCGATGTTGCCCGCCTCATCGACGCGCCACCGCCGCGGCGAGTCCCGGTGTGGTTCGCCCGGATCGTGGGCGGCGAGGGACTGGTGCACATGATGACCCGAGCGCGCGCCTCCTCGAACTCCAAGGCTCGCCGCGACTTGGGCTGGACACCCTGCCACGCCGACTGGAGGGAAGGCTTCGCCGCCGAGCTCGGACCCAGGGCGGACACCTCGTGATCGCACCGCCCAGCCTGCCTCGCGCCGTACGGGTTCGAGAGGCTGCGTCCACGGACCTCGCGGCCATCGGCAGGCTTCACGCGTGGTCGCAGCGAGCCACCTATCGCTCCATCCTTCCCCCCGGCGCCACTGACGGCATCAAGGACGACCACTCCCACGCGACGTGGCGCGCCCGGATGGCCTCACCCGGCACCCGACACCTGCTCGTCGCTGAATCCAGCACCGAGATCCTCGGCTTCGGCCTGGTCACCGCCGAGTCCAATTCGTGGGCGACGCTCAACGCCCTGCATGTACGTCCCGATCTGCACGGATTCGGCATCGGTACCACCCTGTTGGGGGCCCTGTTGGACGCGGCGCGAGGCTGGGGTAGGCCCCAGGCCTACCTCTCCGTTCTCGCTCAGAACCACGATGCCCGCGGCTTCTACGCCCATCACGGATGGACATTGGTCGGCGCCGGGCCGGAACATGCCATCGCCGGTCACTCCGTGGGCACGCTCCGCTACACCCTGTTCCTGACCTGATCAAACCGAGAGGGCCGCCTCCCCCATGGAACCGTTCACCGCCCTCACCCGTGATCGAGCCAACTCGAGGCCGTCGGCATGCCACCGCCGATGATCCGAGGCCTGTCCTCCGTCTGGGCTCCGTTCACGTGTTGCGGGAAGACGTCGACGGGATCGCTGATGTCACACCTCGGGTGAGGCCACGGACCACTGGGGAGGTCCCCCATCTGGACAGTGTGCGCACCCCCTGCTGCGGGGGTGGCTGTGACATCAACGGACGGGCCGTGACAACGGTCAGCTTCGCCAGATGTTGATCTACGACGGCGAGTGCAGGTTCTGTCGTCGCAGCCTGGCTTGGGCCCGATCGCTCGGCGCGACGTGCGCCGCCGCGCCGTACCAGCAGCTCGAGCTGACGGCGTTCGGATTGACCGAGGCTGCAGCGGCCGAGGCGGCATGGTTCGTCGCGCCGGGACGTCGCTGGCGCGGTCACGAGGCGGTTGCGATGGTGCTACGCAGCTCACGGTGGGCACCGGTGCGTGTCGCTGGGCGGCTCCTGGGCAGCCCCCTGTCGCGCCCTGTCGCGAGCCGGGTCTACGACTGGGTGGCTGCCAATCGGTCCCGACTGCCGTAGCAGCCTGCCCGAACTCGAGTGGTTGGCTCCAGGCGACGGGGCGAGGTCGAGCCCGCTGTCCTGGTGGGCGAAGCCCGCGGAGACGTGTCGGCGACGCCCGAAGACGCGACCCATCACCGGCGGGTGGTCTCCCGGTCGAGCGACCACACGTGCTGGGGGCCGAACCCCTTGACCTCGATCTCGCCGAGCTCGGACAGGACGAAGTCGTTGCGGATCAGCTCGTACGTGTGCTGGCTGACCGCGATCGTCATGGGCTCGGCGGCGGCCTCCATGCGGGCGGCGAGGTTCACGCCGGGGCCGAAGATGTCGTAGACGTACTTCTGCACGCCGACGATGGACCCGATCACGGGGCCGGTGTTGAGCCCGATCCGGCACAGCCACTGCTCGGGATGCGAGGCGTTGCGCTTCTCGATGTAGCGCCGGATCCGCAGGGCCACCCGGGCGATGTCCTGCGCGTGGTCGGGGGAGGGGTCGGGGAGTCCGGCCACCGCCACGTAGGCATCGCCGATGGTCTTGAGCCGCTCGCAGCCGAACAGCTCCACGATCCGGTCGAAACCGGTGAAGATGTCGTTGAGCTCGGCGATCAGCGCCCCCGGGTCGCGGGAGATCGCCATCGAGGTGAAGCCGACGAAGTCGAGCATCATGATCGAGGCGTCCTCGAAGCGCTGCGGGGTCACCGTGCCGTACTCGGTCATCTCGTTGAAGACCGTCCGCGGCATGATGTTGAGCAGGAGCTTCTCCACCCGCTCCTTCTCCCGCTGGAGGGCGCGGGTGTTGCGCTCGACCATCTGCGAGTAGGAGTCGAGCATGTACTCGGCCTCCTTCTGCTTGGAGATGTCGAGCCCCTCGACGAGGACCGCCTCGCGCCCGCCCTCCTCGATCTTGCGCAACGTGAGCTTGATGCTCACCGACCGGGCACCGTCCTTGACCTCCACCTCGTGCGTGTACGGGCGGCCGCTCGCGAGCCGAGAACGGGCGCGCTCCACCTGCAGTGCCGGCAGCCGGGCGGCCAGCGTGTCGTGGTCGTCGTCGGCCTCGTCGGTCGGCGGGAACCACCGGAAGAAGGTGGCGTTCTCGAACTCCAGGACCCAGCTCTCGGGGTCGGCCACGGCGACAGCTGCCCCGATCGACTGCAGGGCGTGGCGCAGCACGTCGGGACCGGGGTTGCCGCTCATCTGCCCTCCCCGAAGACGATGACCGGACGGCGGGAGCGGAACTGCCCCACCACCTCGGCGACGTCGTCGTCGCCGAGGGAGTGCTCCTCCAGGGCGTCCTGCAGCAGCACCAGCATCTCCTCGAACTCCTCGTCGGTGATGCCCAGGTCCTTGTGCACCCGGGCCAGCACCTCGTCGCTGTAGTCGGCCCCCGGGCCACCGGTGAGGTGGGCGATGAACGCCGTCTGGTGCTTGATCAGCTCCCGCATGTCGATGCGGGCGAAGTGGTGGGCGAGCAGATCCGAATCCAGGACCGAGTCGTAGAAGTCGGACACCACCCGGCGGATCGTGGAAAAGCCCCCGTACCTCTCGAAGATGGTCTGTGCCACGCGGCCCCTCCCCTGCCGGCGGGCACGAGCATAGTCAGGACGCGAGCCCGAGCTCCGTTGCCCGTACGGCCGCCTCCTTGCGCGAGCCAACGCCGAGCCGCCCGAGGACGGCGGAGACGTGGTGGTCCACCGTCCGGACCGACACGACCAGGCGCTCGGCGATCTCGGCGTTGGTGAGCCCGCCGGCCAGCAGCCGGAGCACCTCGACCTGGCGGTCGGTCAGGCCGGCGGGGTTGGCCCGGGTCCGGGTGATCGGGCCGCGGGGGACCGACGACACCCCGCCCGCCCGCAGCCGTGCCCTGACCCGCGCGGAAGCCGCAGGGGCGCCCAGCAGGTCGAGCGCCGCCAGGCCCTCCAGCGCCTCGTCCGTGTCAGCGGACCACGCCCGGGCGAGGGCGGCCTCGTAGGGCTGGCCGACGCGGTCCCACACCGCGGCCGACTCGCCGGACCGGCCGGCCAGGTCGAGCGCGAAGCCCTCCGGACACCCGGGGAAGGCCTCGGCGGCCCGGCCCCCCCGCCGTACGTGGAACAGGCGGTCACCCGTGAACCACCGCCAGGCGGCGTCGCGACCGGGCAAGTCGACCTCCGGGGGAGGTGACCCGGTGAGCCAGGCGACCTCGGCCTCGGCGGCGAGCACAGGGCCGAGACGGAAGAGCTCGCCGCTCGTCCCGGCCACCTCCCGGGCCTCGGCCAGCAGGTCGGTGGCGGACTCGTCCCCCCTCCGGGCGAGCACCCGGGCCAGCAGGGCCAGCGGGCGTGCCCGCGCCACCCCGGCGTCGTCGGCCGGGTCGGCCAGTACCTCCAGCTCCTCCTCAGCCGCGGCCAGGTCCCCTCGCCGGACGAGGAGCTCGGCCCGCAGGTCACGCAGGTGGTACTCCCCGTACGCGACCTCGGAGTCGGCGGCGAGAAGCAGCCCGAGCTCGATCCACCCGGCGGCGTCGTCGAGCCGGGGGACCCGGAGCAGGTGCGCCCCAGCGTTGGCGCAGGCACGGATCCCGGTCTCGTGCAGCCCCTCGCGGCGGGCCAGGTCGGCGGCCTCCTGCAGGCGGGCCAGTCCCGACTCGTCGCCCACCTCGAGCAGGGCAGCGCCGAGGTTGACCAGGGCGCCGGCCTCCGCGGGCGGGTGCCCCACCTCGCGGGCCAGGTCGATGGCCGCGCGGGCCTCGCGGACCGCCTCCTCGTCCCGGTGGTCGAGCATGTCCAGCCGGCTGAGGTGCGCCAGGGCCATCGCGTGGACGGGGGAGGGCGGCAGCGGTTCGAGCACGCTCGCCGCCCGCTCGGCCGGGGGGCGCGCGGCCGACTGCCCGCCGTCGAAGTACGCCGCCCGCGACAACACCAGCAGTGCCTCGGCCACCCGCCCCGCGTCGCCGACGGCCTCCCAGTCCCTGACCGCCTCGGCCGCTGCTTCCGACGCCTCGCGGTGCCGCCCCGCGAGCTGCAGCTCGTACGCCTGCTCGGTGCGCAGCGCCGCCCGTACGGGGGGATCGAGCGCCGCCGCGTGGGCGAGTACCTGCCCGTACGAGATCAGCGCCTGGCGGTGGCTGCCCAGCCGGGACGCCTCGCGGGCGGCCACCGGTCCGTACGTGAGGACGTGCTCCAGCGAGCCGGCGGCGACGGCGTGGTGGAGCACCCGGCCCGGGTCGCCCCCGGCGGCGACGAGGGCGTCGGCGACAGCGCGGTGGTGTCGGACGAGGGCGGTGCCCGGCGCGTCCTCCTCGACGATCCGGCGGACCAGCTCGTGGGTGAAGCGGACCGTGGGTCCGGCGACCTCGACCAGGCCGCGCTGCTCGGCCTCGGTCAGGGCCGCCTCGTCGTCGCCGAGGACCTGCGGCAGCAGCCAGGAGTCCAGCCCGCCGGGGACGACGGCCAGCCGCTCGAGGGCGCGCTGTGCACCCAGGGACAGCCGGTGCAGGCGGGCCAGGACGGCGTCCCTTGCCGTGAGGGGCACGCCGGTCGAGGGGTCGGCCAGCGCCGCCTGGACGTAGAACGGGTTGCCCGCGCTGAGCCGGACCAGCTCGGTGGGATCCCGCAGACCGGCCTGCTGGGCGAGCCCGGCGACGGCCCGGTCGGACAGCCTCGCCGGCCGCAGGCGCAGCACGTGCGGGCCGACCAGGTCACCGAGCACGCGGAAGAGCGGGTCCTCGCGGCCGACCTCGTCGTCGCGGTAGGTGAGCACGAGCACCAAGCGCATGGTCGCTGCGCGCCGGCCCAGCAGGCGCACCGCGTCGAGCGTCGCGTCGTCCGCCCAGTGCGTGTCCTCGACGACGGCCACGGTGACCCGGTGTGGGTCGGTGAGCTCTTCCCGTACGGCGTCGAGGGCGGCGTCCCGTGAGACTCCTGCCGCCAGCGCCCGCTCCAGGGGGCCGTCCGAGGCGGCCATGTCGCGGAAGGGGCTGAGCGCGCGGGGGGTGGTCAGGTCGTCGCAGGCGCCGGTGAGCACCCGGGTGCGACCACGGGCGTCGTCGAGGAAGGCGCGCACCAGGCTGGTCTTGCCGATCCCCGCCTCGCCGGAGACGAGGACGACCGCGCCCTGGCCACCCTGGGCCGGCTCCAGGGTGGCCAGGAGGCTCCCCAGCTCGTCGTCGCGCTCCAGCAACGGCATGGGCCGGAGGCTAGTGGGATCGGCCTGTTCCCGCCCGATGTTCACGAGTCGCTGCGCCGGATCGCGGGGCTCGGCGCGGGTCGTGGGACGCCGGAAGGATCGTCGATCTCTTGACTGAGCGGGGAACCGCCCACGAGTGTGGCCCCGATCCTGATCGGGCCGCGACCCGCGCGGCTCGCGTCCACCGAGGGGGTCGACGTGCACAGATCCGCCGTCCGAACCGGGATCGCCGCGTTGGCGGTGACCGGTCTGCTCGCCGCAACGCTGCCGTCGGCGGCTGCGCCGAACAACAACAACTCGGAGAAGCTCAGGGCTGCCGTGGACGTGGCCGGTGTTCGGGCCCACCAGGCCGCCCTCCAGGCCGTCAGCGACGACGGGGGCGGCAACCGGCTGTCCGGCACCGCGGGGTACGACGGGTCGGCCGGCTACGTCGCCGACCGGGCCGCGGCCGCCGGCTACGACGTCTCGGTTCAGAAGTTCCAGTACGAGCTGACCTTCCTCGCGGACTTCGCTCCGCCCGTGCTGGACGTCGTGGGTGGACAAGAGTTCGTGCCCGGCATAGCCGGCGCGAGTCTCGGCGGCGACTTCGGCTCGATGTTCAAGAGCACGGCGTACGGCGTCGACGTGACCGCGCCTGTCTGGGCAGCCGACCTGGTGCTGCCGCCGGCCGCTGTGCCCAACACGAGCACCAGCGGCTGCGAGGAGGAGGACTACGCCGGGATGCCTCCAGGCGCGATCATCCTGGTCCAGCGGGGCACCTGCACCTTCGCCGACAAGTTCACGCTGGCCGACAGCGTCGGGGCCGCTGGCATGGTGTTCTTCAACGAGGGGCAACCCGGCCGCGAGGTTCCGCTCTGGTTCAACTTCGACGGGCTCGACATCCCGACCGTGGCGGCGACGGTCGAGACCGCGACCGTGCTCTCCAACGGCGTGCTGCAGGGCCTGACCGGTCTCGAGGCGCACCTGAAGATCGACTGGCGGCCCGGTACGTACGAGACCAGCAACGTCATCGCCGAGACGCCCGAGGGTGACCCGGACAACGTGGTCGTGGTCGGTGCACACCTCGACAGCGTCGGCGTCGGGCCCGGCATCCAGGACAACGGCTCCGGGTCGGCGGCCATCCTGGAGATCGCCGAGGAGATGGCCAAGGTCAAGCCGCGCAACCAGGTGCGCTTCATGTGGTTCGGCGCGGAGGAGTCGGGCCTGCTCGGCTCGGAGGCCTACGTCGCCTCGCTCACCCGAGCCGAAAAGGCCCAGATCGCGGCGATGCTGAACTTCGACATGATCGGGTCGCCGAACTTCGTCCGGTTCGTCTACGACGGCGACCTGTCCGACTCCACCCCACCGCCCGGCGGCGCTCCCGAGGGATCCGCCCAGATCGAGCGGCTCTTCCTCGACTACTTCGCATCGCAGGGGCTGGCTACCGAGCCCACCCCCTTCGATGGTCGCTCCGACTACGGTCCCTTCATCGCGGCCGGCATCCCGGCCGGTGGGCTCTTCACCGGCGCCGAGGGGATCAAGACAGCCGCGCAGCAGGCGGTGTACGGCGGCACAGCAGGGGAGCAGTACGACCAGTGCTACCACCTGGGCTGCGACGACTTCGACAACGTCAGCCTCACGGCGCTCGACCAGATGGCCGACGCTGCGGCGCACGCCACGATCTCGCTGGCCCAGAGCACGGCGATCGTCAACGGGGTCAGGGGCAAGGGCAACTTCAACCCGCGCCCCGAGCACCCCGAGCCGCTCGTCCCGGCAGGCGGCCGCTGACCGCCGCCTCAGCAGGCCACGGATGTCACGACCCGCCGGTTGGACGCGCGTCTGTCCGGCGGGTCGTGACCATCCGGCCCAGCGCCGGGCCGGTCACACCTCGCCGGACAGCACGTCCTCGGCGTCCACGATCCGGTAGGCGTAGCCCTGCTCGGCCAGGAACCGCTGGCGGTGCTGGGCGTAGTCCTGGTCGAGGGTGTCGCGGGCCACCACGGCGTAGAACCGGGCGGTCCGGCCGTCGGACTTCGGGCGGAGTACGCGGCCGAGCCGCTGGGCTTCCTCCTGCCGCGACCCGAAGCTCCCGCTGACCTGGACGGCCACCGACGCCTCCGGCAGGTCGATTGAGAAGTTGGCGACCTTGGACACGACGAGCACCGGGACCTCGCCGGCCCGGAAGGCGTCGAAGAGCCGCTGCCGCTCACGTACGGTCGTCTCGCCCTTGACCACCGGGGCGTCGAGGCGTTCGGCCAGGTCGTCGAGCTGGTCGATGTACTGCCCGATGACCAGCGTCGGCTCACCGGCGTGGTGCTGCAGCAGCTGCTCGACGACGCGGGTCTTGGTGTCGGTGCTCGAGCACAGCCGGTAGCGCGCGTCCGGCTCCGCGGTGGCGTAGGCGAGGCGCTCCGCCTCCGGCAGCGTGACCCGGACCTCGACGCAGTCGGCCGGCGCGATCCAGCCCTGCGCCTCGATCTCCTTCCACGGCGCGTCGTAGCGCTTGGGCCCGATCAGGGTGAACACGTCGTCCTCGCGGCCGTCCTCCCGTACGAGGGTCGCCGTCAGGCCCAGCCGACGGCGGGCCTGCAGGTCGGCGGTCATCCGGAAGATCGGCGCGGGCAGGAGGTGCACCTCGTCGTAGACGACGAGCCCCCAGTCGCGGGCGTCGAGGAGCTCGAGGTGGGTGTAGACCCCTTTGCGCCGCGTGGTCATCACCTGGTACGTGGCGATGGTGACGGGCCGGATCTCCTTGCGGGCGCCCGAGTACTCGCCGATCTCGTCCTCGGTGAGACTCGTCCGCCGGAGCAGCTCGTCGCGCCACTGCCGAGCGGCGACGGTGTTGGTGACGAGGATCAGCGTGGTCGCCTGGGCCCGCGCCATGGCCCCTGCCCCGACGAGCGTCTTACCGGCCCCGCACGGGAGCACGACGACCCCCGACCCGCCGTGCCAGAAGCCCTCGACGGCAGCGACCTGGTACGGGCGGAGCGCCCAGCGGTCGGTCATCAGCTCGATCGGGTGGGCCTCGCCGTCGACGTAGCCGGCCAGGTCCTCGGCCGGCCAGCCCAGCTTGATGAGCGCCTGCTTGAGGGCGCCGCGCTCGGACGGGTGGACGACCACGGTGTCCTCGGCGACCCGGGCACCGGTGAGGGGGGCGACCCGCTTGGACCGGAGCACCTCCTCGAGCACCGGCCGGTCCGTGCCGTGCAGGACCAGGCCGTGGGTGGGGTGGTTCTCGAGGCGGAGCCGCCCGTAGCGGCTCATCGTCTCGGCGACGTCGACGAGGAGCGCGTGGGGGACGGGGTAGCGGCTGTACGTGAGAAGCGTGTCGACGACCTGCTCGGCGTCATGCCCGGCGGCGCGGGCGTTCCACAGGCCGAGGGGGGTGAGCCGGTACGTGTGGACGTGCTCGGGCGACCGCTCCAGCTCGGCGAACGGCGCGATGGCCCGTCGGCAGGCGTCCGCCTGGTCGTTGTCGACCTCCAGCAGCAGCGTCTTGTCGCTCTGGACGATGAGAGGTCCGTCGGTCACGTGCGGCCTTCCGGGTCGGGGGCACCAGTGTCCCCAACACGTCGGCGGCCCTGGTGCTTCCTCCGTGCGGCGGCGAGCCTGCCGGCAGGGGCGCCCGAGCCCGCGCCCGGCTGCTGACGTCGGTGTCGGCGTCGCGACGGTGGAGCTGATCGACTCGGCGGCCCGCGCGACCAGGGAGCCCCCTTCCGGCGCGCGGACCACCTGGCGTCAGGCCAGCCGGGTGTGGGGCGGGAAGCCGTAGCGCTCGGCGGCGAGGCGTTTGACGGCGGCCGGGCCACCGGCGCGCGTGGCCAGGTGCACGGCGAGCAGGTCGCGTTGGGCCTCGACGGCGCCGCCGAAGGCCCGGGCTGCCAGCACGGGCTCGACGTTGGCGGCGGCCAGGATCGCTCCGGCGGCACCCAGCGGTCCCGCCGCGGACAGCAGGGCCGAGGAGCCGGTGTAGGTCCGGCCGGGGAAGGTCGCAAGGATCTCGAGCAGCCGTTCCAGGTCGCCGGTGGAGTCCTTGACGCCCGCGACGGGCAGCCCGGCGAGCAGGTCGACCGGGATGCCCGGGGCCGACATGGCGGGGAAGTGGTAGGCGAGCACCGGGTGGCCCTCGGCCGCTGACGCAACGGCCTCGTAGTACGGCGTGGGGTCGGCCACCCCGCGTGGCGAGAGCACCAGGACGCCGTCGGCCCCGGCGTCCAGTGCCGCCCGGGTGCGGGCGACGGCCTGACCGCTCCACGTCCCACCCGTACCGGCGATCACGGGGACGCCGACGGGGACGGCATCTCGCACGGAGGAGACGAGCGCGAGGCGTTCGGCGTCGTCGAGGGTCTCCGCCTCGCCGGTGCTGCCGGCGACGACGACGGCGCGCATACCCGAGTGGACGAGGCGGACGGCGAGGTCGGCCGTCGCGGAGCAGTCGACGCGGAGCCGGGTGTCGAAGGCGGTGACGAGTGCGACCCCGACCCCGCTGAAGAGCGTCACCGGCGCCCACCGACGGTGAATCCCGAGAGCCGCTCGAGCGCCTTGACCAGCGCATGGTTGCCCTCGCCGCCGAGCCCGTCGTGCTGGAGGGTGCGGTAGAGCTGCGACACGAGAGACGTGGCCACCACCGGCAGTCCGAGCTCGTCGGCGGCCTCGAGCACGAGGCGCAGGTCCTTCTGCTGGAGGTCGACGGTGAAGCCGGGGCGCCAGTCGCGGGCGACGACCTGGGGCCCGCGGTTGCTGAGCATCCAGGACCCGCCGGCACCGTTCTCGACGGCGCGGATCGCGGTGAGCGGGTCGAGCCCCCCGGCCTCGGCGAGCAGCAGCGCCTCGGAGACGCCGAGCATCGTGACGACGACGAGGACCTGGTTGACCAGCTTGCAGGTCTGGCCGGCGCCGACCGGTCCGACGTGGGTGACGCTGGACCCGATGGCCCGGAGGTAGGGGTCGGCGGCGGTGACCGCCTCGTCGGTGCCTCCGACCATGACCGACAGCGTTCCGTTGGCCGCCCCCTCTGAGCCACCGCTCACCGGTGCGTCGGCGAACGCCACGCCCCGGTCGGCCAGGGCGGCCGCCACCCGCCGGGTCGCCGCGGGGCTGATCGTCGAGCAGTCGATGACCAGCGAGTCCTCACCGAGGCCGTGGACCAGCCCCTCCTCGCCCAGCACGACCTGCTCGACGTCGGGAGTGTCGCTGACGCAGACCAGGACGGCGTCGGATCGCCAGGCCAGGTCCGGGAGGTCGTCCGCGACCGCCATCCCCTCGGCGGCGAGGGCCTCGGCGCGGCCCCTCGTCCGGTTCCAGACGACGACGTCGAAGCCGGCGCGCTGCAGGTTGCGGGCCATGCCGGAGCCCATGATCCCGAGCCCGGCCATGCCGACGGTGGTGGTCACGCCCGCCACCGTACGGGGGAGGTCGCTCCCTGATCGGCGTGGGCTGCAGGTCCCGCGAGGCGGGACGTGGGCCCCACGGTGATCTCACGGTCCTGGGGTGGGGCCGGGTGCTCATGATCGGCGTGGGCTGGAGGTCCCGGGGGCGGGACGTGGACCCCACGGTGATCTCCAGGCCCGGGCGGGGCGAGGGCGTGCCAGTCCTCAGTCGACGGCCCGGCGCCGGAAACCCCGGATCCCCAGCCACCCGAACAGCCCGACGGCTCCGGCCAGGACGACCAGGCACACCCATGGGGCGATGTGCGGGACATCCGGCGTCATCGCGCCGCGGAGGCCCTCCGACACGTACGTCATGGGGTTGAGCGCCGTGACCACCTGGAACCAGCGCAGCGACTCCAGGGACGGCCATGGGTACTGGCTGGCGCCGGTGAACAGCAGCGGGGTCAGGACGAGGGCGAAGACGACGTTGATCCGGTTGGGCGGGACCGCGGTGCCGAGCGTCATCCCCATCGAGGCCCCGAGCACGCAGCCGAGCGGCAGGAACGCGGCGACCCAGGCCCAGTTCTCCGACTGCCAGGGGATCGACCCCAGGACCCACACGCCGATCGGGAACATCACCAGCGCGGCCACCAGCGAGCGGGTCGCGGCGAAGAGGATCTTCTCGACGGCGACGAGCGAGACCGGCATCGGGGCCAGCAGCCGGTCCTCGATCTCCTTGGTGAAGGAGAAGTCGATGACGAGGGGGAACGCCGTGCCCTGGACCCCCGTGAGCACCGCGGTCAGCGCCAGGATGCCGGGGAAGAGCAGGTCGGCGTAGGACTCGTCGGCGTAGCCGAGCTGGGTGAGGATCCGCCCGAAGACGAACAGCAGGAACAACGGCTGCAGCACGACCTGGGCGACGAAGGTCGGCAGCTCCCGCCCGGTCACGTAGACGTCGCGCCAGAGCACCGCACGGAAAGCCTTGGTGATGCTCGGGCGTGGCGGCGCCTCGGTCCGGGTAGCGCTCGTCACCGCAGCGTCCGGCCCGTCAGGTGGATGAAGACGTCCTCCAGGCTCGGCCGGCCGAGCGCCACGTCGGTGAGCTCCCCGCCGTGCTCCCGGACCACGACGGCGACCGGACCGACGAGCGCCGCCGCGTCCCCGTCGACGAGGAGGCGCGCCTGCAGCGGCCCCGCCCCGTCGCCGAGGGTCTCGACCCGTTCCACCCGGGGCAGGCGCCCCAGTGCCTCGACCACCGGGTCGGCCCCGGCCGGCGGGCGGGACGTGGTGACGTCCAGCGTCCTGGTTCCAGGGAGCGACCTGGTGAGCGCCTCGGGCGGGTCGAGGGCGAGCAGGTGGCCGCGGTCCATGATCCCGACGCGGTCCGCGAGCGCCGCCGCCTCGTCCATGTCATGCGTGGTCAGGACGATGGTGACGCCGTGCTCCTGGAGCTCGCGCACGCGGTCCCACACGAACAGCCGCGCCGCGGGGTCGAGGCCGGTCGACGGCTCGTCGAGGAAGAGCACCCGGGGCTCGTGCATGAGGGCCCGGGCGATCATCACCCGTTGCTCCTGCCCCCCGGAGAAGCGGTCGGGCTTCTCGGCGGCCCGGTCGCCGAGCCCGAAGCGTTCGATCAGCGCGTCGGCGCGCTCCCCCCGTACCGAGGCAGGGACGCCGTGGTACGCGGCGTGGAAGACGAGGTTGTCGCGGATGGTGAGCGAGCGGTCGAGGTTGTTGCGCTGGGGGACGACGGCGAGCAGCGACCGGGCGAGCACCGGGTCGCGCACGACGTCGACCCCGGCTACCAGCGCCCGCCCCCCGGTCGGCCGGACCCGGGTCGTCAGCACCCCGACGGTCGTCGTCTTGCCGGCGCCGTTGGGCCCCAGCAGCCCGAACACCTCACCGGGGGCGACCTGGAAGCTCACACCGTCGACCGCGTTGACGTCGCTCTTGGGGTAGCGCTTGACCAGGTCGAGCACCTCGACGTCGGTCGTCACGTCCGCGACCGTACGTCCTCCGACCGGCCCGGTGCGCGCCGGCCGCGACCTGGCCCGCAACGATCACGGCCGCCGCGTAAGTGGGTGCTGAGCCAGGTGAATGCACTGCGGCGCGTGCCCACATGCCGCGGCACGGGGCCGCGGAACCCCCAGCAGAGCCCCCGACGGTCACCCCACCGGGCGGCGGGCCAGCATGGAGCCCGTCGGTCACCCCACCGGCCGGCGCGCCAGCACGGACTCCGGGTCGCGTCCCGCGGCCAGCTGCAGGAGCATCCGAACGCCGTCCCGGAGGCCCTCCGGCTGTGCGGCCGAGGGTGACGCCCCGGGGTGCTGCGGCGCGATCCTGACGCGTAGCACCCGGTGCCGCACCGTGAACCGCAACGGCGGGTCCAGGACCAGGGCTTCCCCGTCGACGCCCGCCGGCACGGGATCGGGCGAGCCCACCTCGAAGGTCTCGGTGGACCACAGCCACCACGGCTGCCTGGTCCGCCCGCTGGGCCGCACCCCCGGCGGCGGGCCGAGGACGGCGATGCCCAGCAGGCCCTCGTCGATCCGTGGCCGGGTGCCGGAGCTGACCACGCGACCGAGCCGGTAGACGTTGTTGGAGACGAGCACGACGACCGCCGTGTCGTGCTGCAGGCCGTCGGGGCCGGTCCAGCGCAGCGTCAGGTCGCTGGTGGCGGGCCGAGGGCCCAAGACGTCGGGGACCGTGTCGAGGATGGTGCGCAGCTTCGCGTCCCGATAGCCCTCCCGCTGCACCGCCACTGCATAGAGGCCGAGCGAGACGTTGTTGACGAAGGTCCGGCCGTTGACCGCGGCGAGGTCGACCCGGCGTTCCCCTCCGGTCACGAAGGCGTCCAGTGCGCCGACGACGTCGTCGCGGTCCACCCCGAGGTCGAGCGCGAAGTGGTTGCGCGTCCCCGCGGGGATGCAGGCGAAGGGCAGCCCGTGCTCGGCGGCCACCGATGCCACGATCGCCTGCGTCCCGTCACCACCGGCTGCTGCCAGCGCGTCGGCACCCCCTGCGACCGCGTCGCGCGCGAGCTGCTCGAGGTCGTCGCCGGGCTCGAGCTCGATCGGCTCGATCCCCCGCGCGCGTGCCTCGTCGGCCAGGCCGACCGCGAGCGCCTTGCCACCGCCGGACTTCGCGTTCCAGAGGACGACGGGGTGCTGCGGTCGCTCGGCGCGACCCAGGTCCACGTGCAGGCTGAAGGCGCGCTTCTGAGCGACCGCGGCCGCGGAGACCAGTGCCACGACGAGAAGCCCGTCGACGAAGACCCGGCCGGCGAGCGCCACGACCACGGACGCCACCAGGAGAGCCAGCGCCAGGAGGAGCAGGGTCACCCTGGCCGGTCCGCGGCGACGGACGCCCTCCCAGGCGGCGACGATGGCAAGCCCGACGAGGCCCAGCAGGAGGAAACCCCGGAGCTCCCCCCTGAGCACGACCAGCACGATCACGACGACGGCGGCTGCAAGGAGGACCAATGTCGCCAGAGCAGCGAGACGGCGGGCCGGCACGGAGGCAAACTATCGGGCATGACGCCAGGCCTGGAGCCCATAGCGGAGACTGCAACCGGCGAGGCCTCGCGCTGGAGTCAGCTGAGGGCGGAGCTGCACGGCCTGGACCTCGCCGTCTACCGGGCCGTCGCGGCCACGCCGACGCAAGGCATCGACGACGCACTGCGACGGCTGTCGCGAGCGTCCGACTACTCGAAGCTGTCCCTGGCGTCGGCCGCCCTGCTTGCGCTGGTCGGTGGGCAGCGAGGCCGTCGCTCCGCTGTCGCCGGGCTTGCCTCGCTCGGGGTCACCACGACCACGGTGAACGTTCTCGGCAAGTACAGCGTCCGGCGCACCCGCCCCGACCGCGAGGCCGCCCGGGTGATCGTCGCGCGTCACGCCCGGATGCCGCTCTCCAGCTCCTTCCCGTCGGGCCACTCGGCGGCCGCCTTCGCCTTCGCCACGGGGGTGGGTCACCAGTGGCCGGCCGCCGCGGTCCCCCTGCGCGCCCTGGCCGCGCTGGTGGCGTACTCCCGCGTCCACACCGGGGTGCACTACCCCGGGGACGTCATCGCCGGTTCGCTGCTGGGGGGCGCGCTCGCCCAGGTGACCAGCCACGCCGTCGAGGGGCGCCGGCAGCTGCGTGCTCGGCTGGCTTCGTCGCCCCGGCCCCAATGATCACGGCAGCCGGGTAAGTGGGCGGGTGCCGCGGCGGATTCACTTGGCTCGGCACCCACATACGCGGCTGCCGTGATCATTGGGGGGACGCCCCGGGTCAAGCCCGGGAGGGCTCGGCCTGGGCGACGCCGGAGATCCGGTGGGCGGCGAAGGACCGCACCTCGCCGCTGCGGTGGTCGTAGGCGGTCAGCCAGCCGCCTTCGACCCGCACCGGGTCGACGACCCGCTCGGACGTGGACCCGTGGTGGTCCACGTAGCCGATCCACACCGAGGTCCCCGCCTCCGCCGCCGCGCGCAGCGCTGCCAGCGTCTGTCCCGAGGCACTGCGACCGAGCCGGGTCGGTGCGGCCTCGGCCGTCCTGCTCGCCGACGCCCGGTCCCCCGCTCGTACGGCGCGGACCGCCGCGGCCAGCAGCGTCTCTCCCGGTACGGGGCGCTCCGCGCGCAGCGGCTCGGGTGCCTGCCGAGCAGGCGCCCGGCGGGGCTCGGCCCGCGCGACGAACACCGAGCCGTCGGGCGCCTCCGGGGCCGGGGCGTAGCCGAGCCGGCGCAACCGGTCCAGCAGCAGCGCCGGCCCGACCTCGGCGGCCAGCACCGTCGGCGCCAGCCGGCGCAGCCCGAGCGCAGCGGATCGCGGGTCCGCCAGGATCTCCGCGAGCACGGCGTCGTCGTCGCACCGTACGAACGAACCGGCGCTGCCCACCCGCAGCAGGCCGTGGCGGCGCGCCACGTCGTCGACGAGGTACGAGAGGGGCTGCGGCACCGGCGTCCTGGACAGCCGCGCCAGGAAGCCGTGGAGGTCGGCGGCGCTGCGGCCGGCGTCCAGGGCCCGGCGTACCGAGTCGGCGCTGAACCGGTGAACCGAGGCGCCGCCCCGGCTCTCCAGGTCGGCCATCAGGCCCAGCTCACGAGCCAGGTCCGAGCGCAAGGGCCCTGGCGCCACGGCCGTCAGGTCGGCCTGCAGCAGCACGTGGTCGAGAGGCTCGGGCAGCACGGCGTCCAGCGCGGCGTCGGCGGCAGCCACGTCGTCGGCGAGCAGCGCGTGCCCGGCCCTGGACAACGCGCCCAGCCCGGTGACCCCCAGCGCCTCCGCCTCCCGGAGCGTCCAGGCGACCAGGTCGTCGCGCAGCGGCCCGCCGCGACGGGGTCGGTGCCACCTCACGGCCTCGAGCACCGCGTCCGCCGCCGGCGCCGAACCGGC
>DASTQL010000010.1:0-20475 GCA_035761805.1 Jiangellales bacterium
GTGGACGGCCAGGTCCTCGGCCCAGCCGTGCTCGCCGACCAGCCGCTCCACCGCCCACGAGAGCGACTGGGGGTCGCGGTCGTCCCGCCCCGGCCCACTCCAGGTGGACTCGCCCACCGGCCGTCGCTGCCACGACCGCCCCGAGGGTCGCCGGGCCGGAGCTGCGCCGGTCGGCCCCGGTCGGCCCGAGCGTGCGGTCGCCCGGGCCTGCGCGAACACTGCTCGGGCGAGATCCGTCCCCTCGGGGTCCCACGCCGGGTCCACGGGACCTGCCGCTCCCTGCCCGGGGGGCTCCGTGGGCGGTGGATCGCTCACCGCACCCGCCTGACCTCGGAGCCCATGACGTCCACCCGCGCACCGGTGAGCGTCTCCGGGACGTCGGCCGCCACCGCGGCCGTGACCAGCACCTGCTCGGCCCTCGAGACGAGGCGTGCGAGGCGGTCCCGCCGGCCGGTGTCGAGCTCGGCGAAGACGTCGTCGAGGATCAGCACGGGTTCGCCGCCGTCGGCGGTGAGCAGGTCGTACGAGGCGAGTCGCAGCGCCAGCGCGAGGGACCAGCACTCGCCGTGGCTGGCATAGCCCTTGGCAGGAAGCGGGCCGAGTGAGAGCACCAGGTCGTCGCGGTGCGGCCCGACGAGGGAGATCCCGCGGTCCAGCTCGTCGCGGCGGGTCCTGGCCATCGTCTCCAGCAGGGCGGCCGCCAGCACGTCGCGATCCGGGACGAGCGCGACGTCGGACCCGAGGGACGAGCGGTAGTCGAGCCGGGCGTCACCGGCCCCGGCGGCGACGTCGTCGTAGGACTTCGCGACCAGTGGCCGCAACGCCTCGACCAGATCGAGGCGGGCGGCGAGCAGCCCGGCCCCGGCCCGGGCCAGGTGGCTGTCCCACACGTCGAGGGTCCGCAGGTCGGGGACCCCACCACCCCCACCGCGGCTGGCCCGGACCGCGACGGCGGCGGACTTGAGCAGCGCGTTGCGCTGCTTGAGGACGCGGTCGTAGTCGCCCCGGACCCCCGCCAGCCTGGGGGCGCGGGCGACCAGCAACTCGTCGAGGAACCGGCGGCGCTCCGACGGATCGCCCTTGACCAGGGCCAGGTCCTCAGGGGCGAACAGGACGGCGCGCAGCAGCCCGAGGACCTCACGGGCCCGCGGGACCGGCCCACGGTTGACCCGTGCGCGGTTCGCCCGGCCCGGGGTGATCTCGATCTCGACGAGCGTCGGGCGGCCGTCCCGCACGACGCTGCCGCGCACCACGGCCCGCTCGGTACCCAGCCGTACGAGCGGGGCTTCCTGCGCCACCCGGTGGCTACCCAGCGTGGCGAGGTAGCCGACGGCTTCGGCCAGGTTGGTCTTGCCCTGGCCGTTGGGGCCGACGAAGGCCGTCACCCCCGGCTCCAGCGGCAGCTCGACTGCCGCGTACGAGCGGAAGTCGACCAGCGACAGATGGGCGAGGTACACGCCAGGCTCAGTCGTGGACCTCGCCGGCTCCCGACGTGGGACCGGCCTCGTCGGCCGGCCTCGTCGTGTGGCCGCCGAACTGGCGACGTAGGGCGGCGACCGCCTTCATCGCCGGGGACCGGTCCTGGCGGGACGCGAACCGGGCGAACAGCGCTGCGGCGATGACCGGCGTCGGCACGGCGTGGTCCACGGCTTCGTCCACGGTCCAGCGCCCCTCGCCCGAGTCCTCCACGTAGTCGTCGATCTTGTTCAGCCCCCTGTCCTCCTCGAGCGCGAGCACGAGCAGGTCGAGCAGCCAGGACCGCACCACGGTCCCCCGGCTCCACGCCTTGAGCACTGCGTGGACGTCGGTCACGACGCCGGCGGCGTCGAGGAGCTCATAGCCCTCGGCGTAGGCCTGCATCAGGCCGTACTCGATTCCGTTGTGGACCATCTTGGCGAAGTGCCCGGCCCCGACCGCCCCCGCGTGAGCGAACCCCTCATCGCGCGGGCCCTCCGGCCGCAACGCGTCGAACACGGGCATGAGCTGCTGGACGTGCTCGACGTCACCTCCGGCCATCAGGCCGTAGCCGTTGTCCAGTCCCCAGACGCCGCCGGACACGCCGCAGTCGACGAACCCGATGCCGCGCGCCCCGAGCAGCTCGGCGTGCGGGGCATCGTCGGTCCAGCGCGAGTTGCCACCGTCGACCACGACGTCCCCGGCGCTGAGCACCTCGGCGAGGGCTTGGATGGTCTGCCGGGTGGGCTCGCCCGACGGCACCATGACCCAGACCGCGCGAGGGGCCTCCAGCCGCTGCACCATCGCCTCGAGGGAGTCGACGTCGCTCACCTCGGGCCGGGGGTCGTAGCCCACGACGTCCACCCCGGCCCGGGTGAGACGCTGGCGCATGTTGCCGCCCATACGGCCCAGACCGATCAGGCCGAGCTGCATGCCGGGCACCCCTCTCCGTCGTCGTACCGGGCCGCTACTGCCCTCAGCCGGACAGCCGCACCGGCATCAGGAGGTAGCGGTAGCTGCCGTCGGGATCGGCATCCAGGCTCCCGACCCCCTGCAACACCGCCGGGCGGGTGGCGTGGGTGAACGACAGGTGCGCGAACACCGCGTCGATCGCGCCCAGTCCGTCCAGGAGATACCCGGGGTTGAAGCCGATCGACACGTCCTCGCCCTGGGTCGTCGCGGACAGGGACTCGGAGGCCTGCGCCTCCTCGCCGCTACCGGCCTCGAGGACCACCTGGTCCCCCGAGAACGACAGGCGTACGGGGGTGTTGCGCTCGGCCACGAGCGCGACCCGCTTGACCGACTCGACCAGGGCGGACGTCTCCACGCGGGCGACGGTGACCGACTCGCCCGGAAAGAGCGTGCGGTACTTGGGGAACTCGCCGTCGAGCAGCCGGGTCGTGGCTCGGCGGCCGCCGGCGGCCAGCCCGACGAGGCTGTCCTGACTCCCACCCGCCAGAGCGAGCGTGACCTCCCCGGTCCCCAGCGTGCGAGCGGTATCGGCGAGGGTCCGCGCAGGGACCAGCGCGACCGCCGAGACGTCAGGACGCTCCGGCCGCCACGACAGCTCACGGACCGCGAGGCGGTAGCGATCCGTGGCGGCCAGCGTGACGGTCTCGCCCTCGATCTCCACCCGGATACCCGTGAGCACGGGCAGCATGTCGTCCCGCCCGGCCGCCACGGCCACCTGCGAGACCGCCTCGGCGAGCACTGCACCGTCGACGGTGCCCGAGGCCGCGGGCATCGCGGGCAGCGACGGGTACTCCTCCACCGGCAGCGTGAGGAGGGTGAACCGGGCCGACCCGCAGGTCAGCACGACCTTGCCACCGTCGGCGGTGAGGTCGACCGGCCGGGTCGGCAGCGACCGGCAGATGTCCGCGAGCAGTCGACCCGAGACCAGGGCGGTCCCGTCGTCGGCGACCTCGGCGGGGACCGTCACCTGCCCGGAGACCTCGTAGTCGAAGGCGGAGAAGGTGACCCCGTCGGCGTCCGCGTCCACCCGGAGCCCGGCCAGGACGGGAACGGTGGGGCGGCTGGGGAGCGTGCGCGCCGTCCACGCCACCGCGTCGGCCAGCACGTCTCGTTCGACCCGAAACTTCACCGCTCACCGTCCTCACCGTCACCGTGGCCCGTCGCGGGCACGGTCATCCTTCCACGCACCCCCGTCAGACGTCCGATGTGACCGCGCTCACACACCTCGACCATCTCTGTCCACAGGTCGGGGTAGCAGCGCACTGCCCCGGGTCACCGTTCTCGTCCTGGAGTCGTGGTGGTCATCGGGGTGGTGGACGATGTGGACGACCGGCATCGACGCAGGTCAGGCCCGAGGCACGTGTCCACCGTGCCTGTGCGTCCCCGTGGTCGCGCCGGTGGACGAGCGTCGTCCGCCCACCGGGACCGACCTCTCGTCCCCAGCGTGTCCTCCGTCTGCCTCGGGTTGTGCACAGGGTTGTCCCCACCCTGTGAGAAGTGGATCACGCTGGGCACCACGATCAGGACTGCCGGGCCCGCTGCTTGACCCGGTTGGTCAGCTCGGTGACCTGGTTGTAGACGCTCCGGCGCTCCGTCATCAGCGTGCGGATCTTGCGGTCGGCGTGCATGACCGTGGTGTGGTCACGGCCGCCGAACTGCTGGCCGATCTTGGGCAGCGACAGCTCGGTCATCTCACGACACAGGTACATCGCGATCTGGCGCGCGGACACCAGCACACGGCTGCGGCTGGAGCCCTGGAGGTCCTCGATCGAGAGCCCGAAGTAGGCCGCGGTCTGGGCCATGATGAGAGCCGCGGTGATCTCGGGCCCGCTGTCGGTCGGCACCAGGTCGCGGAGCACCACCTCCGCGAGCGCCGGGTCGACCGGTTGGCGGTTGAGGCTGGCGAATGCCGTCACGCGGATCAGCGCACCCTCGAGCTCACGGATGTTCGTCGAGATCCTGCTGGCGATGTACTCCAGGACCTCCGGCGGGACGTTGAGCCGGTCCTGCGCAGCCTTCTTGGACAGGATGGCGATCCGCGTCTCCAGGTCGGGGGGCTGGACGTCGCAGATCAGGCCCCACTCGAACCGGTTGCGCAGACGGTCTTCGAGCGCCGACAGCTGCTTGGGCGGCCGGTCGGAGGTGATGACGATCTGCTTGTTGGCGTTGTGCAGCGTGTTGAACGTGTGGAAGAACTCCTCCTGGGTCTGGATCTTGCCCTCGAGGAACTGGATGTCGTCGATGAGCAGGACGTCGACGTCGCGGTACCGGCGCTGGAAGGCCGAGGCCTTGTCGTCGCGGATGGAGTTGATGAAGTCGTTGGTGAACTCCTCCGAGCTCACGTAGCGGACCCGCGTCCCGGGGTAGATGGTGCGGGCGTAGTGACCGATGGCGTGGAGCAGGTGGGTCTTGCCCAGCCCTGAGTCGCCGTAGACGAGGAGCGGGTTGTACGCCTTGCCCGGCGCCTCGGCGACGGCCACGGTCGCGGCGTGGGCGAAGCGGTTGCTCGATCCGATGACGAACGTGTCGAAGGAGTAGCGGGGATTGAGCCGAGCCTGCTCCGCATCGCGACGGACGGCGTCGGAGGTGTGCTGGGGGCTGTACGCGGACGACGGTGGCGTGGGCTCCCCCCGGACCGGTTGCGAGCCGTCCGCGATCGCCGAGGCGCCGGGGGTGTCGCCGGCCCCTGCGGGGACGCCCGGCTCCGGTGGTCCAGGGGGGGCTGTCGGCCCCGCCTCCGGTTCGGCTCCGTCGGGGTCCTGGACCACGCTGACGGCCAACCCCAGGGGAGTGCCGGTGACGCGACGCAGGGCATCCAGGATGGCCGGCCGCAGGCGCTGCTCGATGTGGTCGCGGGCGAAGCCGGTGTTGACCGACACGAACACGGTGCCGTCCATCACGGTGACCGGTCGCACCTGTCCGAGAAACGCGCGCTGCTGGGGTGAGAGCCCGTCGAGATCTGCCATCGCGCGGGCCCAGACCTCGGCGAAGGCCGTTCCCGCACCGGTCCCGTCCGTCACGCCGTCTCCCGTCCTCGCCCTGCGCACCCGGCCGAAGCCGTCACGCCGACCGCTACCCCTGATGGGCCCCGGACACACTCGTCCACATGCCGCGTCCACACCTGTGGATCACGTGGTGGCACCACCCCATCCCCCATGGAGACCGCACTGGCCTGCCGCGATGCAGTCCGTCAGGGTCGGGGGCACCAGGACCAGGCAGTACGGTACGAGGGCGGACGCTAACAACTGCGGGGCTCGGCCTCAACCTATGTCCACAGCTCCGTCGAGGTTTCTCGGCGTGTCTCGCGCGGCACGCCGACGGTCGGGGTGAAATCATCGACGTTCGATCTCCGGTCGCCGCCCCGGCGGGCCGCCGTTTGACCGGGCTCGCGCCGGCCGCGTACCGTACATCGGTCTGACGCCGTTCACCGACAGCGCCCGAGGCGGGGTGTGCGAGAGCGTTCGACCCCTGACCACTGTGGACCAGCCGAACTCTGGAGTCCGGACGTGAAGCGCACCTTCCAGCCGAACAACCGCCGTCGCGCCAGGACCCACGGCTTCCGGTTGCGGATGCGCACGCGCGCCGGGCGCGCCATCATCTCTGCCCGTCGTGGCAAGGGCCGCACCAAGCTGTCCGCCTGAACCCCGCCGCCACCGTCGTGGACCCGGGAGGACCCGCCGTGCTCCCCTCCGAGTACCGGATGCGGCGCCGCGACGACTATCGGGTCACCGTGCGTACCGGCACTCGCGGTGTCGGCCGGACGCTGGTCGTCCACCTCGCTCCCGGATCCGGTGAGGGACCGGCTCGGATAGGCCTGGTGGTGAGCAGGTCGCTGGGCGGTGCCGTCGTGCGCAACGCGGTGCGTCGTCGGTTGCGGTCGCTGTTGCGGGAGCGCCTGGCGCGGTTCCCGACGGGTTCCCGGGTGGTCGTCCGAGCCCTCCCCGACGCGGCCGCCGCATCCTCGGCACGGCTGGCTGACGACCTGGACGCCGCGCTGGACGCGGCATGGCGGCGGGCCGGACGGGGTGCCTCGGTGGGAGCGCGGCGATGAGAAGCCCGCTCGCCGTGGTGCTCGTCGGACTGCTGCGGGTCTACCGACGTGTCGTGAGCCCACTGTACGGACAGGTCTGTCGCTACTATCCGTCATGCTCGGCCTACGCTATGCAGGCGGTCCAGACGCATGGCGGCGTGCGTGGTGGCTGGCTCGCCGCTCGGCGGCTGGCCCGCTGCCACCCCTGGGCGGAGGGGGGGATCGACCGGGTGCCCCCGTCCGGTGCCTACCGGTGGTGGGGTCGGGTGATGCCTGCCGACGACCGTGGACGGCTCGGCACCCCGACCGTCGGCGAGTCTGAGACCCTTGACGTCGGGGACCGGGTCGACCGACCCACTCCGCCACCCGCCCACCCCACGGCCGCCCGAGGAGCATGACCGCTCGTGGACACCCTGCTCAGCCCGCTGCTCTACGTCGTCAGCTGGATCATGATCGGCTGGCACGCGCTGTTCGCGACCGTGCTGGGCATCGACGATGCGCTCTCGTGGACCCTCTCGATCGTCGGGCTCGTCGTCGTCATCCGCATCCTGCTCATCCCGCTCTTCGTGCGCCAGATCAAGGCGAGCCGGGCGATGGCCATGCTCCAGCCGCAGATGCGCGAGCTGCAGAAGAAGTACGGCAGCGACCGCGAGCGCATGAGCCAGGAGATGATGAAGCTCTACAAGGAGACGGGGACGAACCCGTTCGCGTCGTGCCTGCCGATCCTCCTGCAGGCACCCTTCTTCTTCTCGCTCTTCCGGGTGCTCGACGGCATCGCCGTCGACGTCCCGCGCGGCGCCTTCACCAGCCAGGAAGCCCTGTTCGAGTCCGCCCGACAGGCCACGCTTCTCGGCGTCCCGCTCTCCTCCTCCTTCCGCCAGCCCATCCCGCCGGGCCTGCCGGCCGACATCACGGCAACCATCAACGTCACCGGGGTCCAGGTCGTCGCAGGCGTGCTGGTGGCGATCATGGTCGCCACCACGTTCCTGACCCAGCGCCAACTCATGCGCAAGAACATGCCGGCCTCGGCGCTCGAGGGGCCGTTCGCGCAGCAGCAGAAGATTCTCCTCTACGTCCTGCCACTGACCTTCCTGTTCTCCGGGTACTTCTTCCCGATCGGTGTCGTTCTCTACTGGTGTGTCTCGAACCTGTGGACGATGGGCCAGCAGTTCTACGTGATCCGGCGCATGCCGGCGCCCGGAACCCCGGCCGAGGAGGCCTACAAGCGGAGGTTGGCCGCGAAGGCGGCGCGCCGTGGCGGTACCCCCCCGGCCCCCACCCCCGAGCCGGGTGGGACCGGACCGACCACGACCGCCGCGCCACCGCCCCCGCCGCGACCCCCGGGCCGACAGCAGCCCAAGCGCACCACCCGCGCCCAGCGCAAGGGCACCCGCAAGTCCTGACCTGGCCGGGGTCGTGGCCGCAGCCTGCGCGGCCGGCCCGGCACCGCTCCGACTGCTGGAGGATCCGTGACCGAGAAGGCGCCCGACGACCGGCTCGAGGTCGGCAGTGCGGGGACCACCCCCGTCCCGACTCCTGCGCGGGCGGCGGCGGAGCAGGGCCACCCCGCCCGGCTCGGGGCGCTCGAGACGGAGGGAGAGATCGCCGCCGACTACCTCGAGGGTCTGCTCGACATCGCGGATCTGGACGGCGACATCGACATGGACGTCGAAGGCGACCGCGCCGTGGTCTCGATCGTCGGTGCGGACCTCGACGACCTCGTGGGACGGGAAGGGGAGGTGCTCGAGGCCCTTCAGGAGCTCACCCGGCTCGCCGTGCTCCGCCAGACCGGCGAGCGCTCGCGACTGATGCTCGACATCAGCGGGTTCCGCGCGCGCCGCCGGGAGGAGCTGGCCCGGCTGGCCCGCGAGACGGCGGAGGTCGTGCGGTCCAGCGGGGATCCGGTCCGGCTCGAGCCCATGACGCCGTTCGAGCGCAAGGTGGTGCACGACGCTGTGGCGGCGGCGGGCCTGCGCAGCGAGTCGGAGGGTGAGGAGCCGCAGCGACGCGTCGTCGTGCTGCCTGCCTGAGCTCGTGGAGCCCGACCGTGCCGTCGGGGATCCGTCCTCCGGATCCGCGGTTCCACGTGAAACATCGCAGGCCCCGGCACCACCGCCGGTGGCAGCGGCGTTGCTGGGAGACCACCTGCCGAGACTCGTGCGCTACGCCGACCTGCTCGCCGACGCGGGCGTGGTACGCGGCCTGATCGGGCCGCGCGAGGTGCCGCGCCTGTGGGAACGACACCTGCTCAACTGCGCTGTCGTGGCGGAGCTGTTCGCCCCGGGCAGCAGGCTCGTCGACGTGGGTTCCGGTGCCGGGCTGCCCGGCATCGTCCTGGCCATCTGCCGGCCGGATCTCACCATCGTCCTTGCGGAGCCCCTGCTGCGCCGGACGACCTTCCTGATCGAGGCGGTGGACGCCTTGTCGCTGGACAACGTGCGGGTCGAGCGGGTGCGCGCGGAGCAGATGACCGGCGATGTGGACGCGGTCACGGCTCGGGCCGTGGCACCCCTGGATCGCCTGGCCCGGTGGACGCTGCCGTTGCTGCGCCCCGGTGGAAAGCTGGTCGCCCTCAAGGGGGCAGGGGCCGGAACGGAGTTGCGGGCGGCCGTCCCGGTGCTCGAGGGGCTGGGCGCGCGGCACTGGGAGGTGCTCCAGATGGAGGTGGCTCCGGGATTCCTCCCGACACGGGCCGTGGTGGTCGTCGCAGGGCGCGCAGTGCGAGAGGGTGGTCCCCGACGGAACGGCGGCGCGGGCAGGAGGAGGAGGGCGTGACGGCAGAGTCGACCGGCCTCGGCTGGCCGGAGCAGTCGGACCCGACGGACCAGGACCTGGCGCGCGGGCTGGGGTGGCCGGGAGCCGGTCCCTCACCGGAATCCGCTCCTTCGCCGGTCGAGGCGGGCGTCGGTGAGACTGGCGTCCCACGTGAGACGGCGGTGCACCGGGTGCGGACCGCGGCCGACATCGTCGCCGAGGCCGCCAACGACACCACGGGAGGGCTGGCCGACCCCGACACCCCCATCGCGCTGGAGGCGGCTGCTGCCGTGCGCACGCACGGACTCACCGGGCCACCGTTCCCTGCCCCCGGAAGCACGCGGGTGATGGTGGTGGCGAACCAGAAGGGCGGCGTGGGAAAGACCACCACGACGGTCAACCTGGCCGCGGCCCTCGCCCTCAACGACCTCCGCGTCCTGGTGGTCGACCTCGACCCGCAGGGCAACGCCTCGACCGCGCTGGGGATCGACCGCCACGCCGACATCCCCAGCGTCTACGACGTCCTGGTGGAGGGGCGGACGATCGACGAGGCGGTGCAACCGGTCGCCGTCGTGCCGCGGCTGTGGTGTGTCCCGGCCACCATCGACCTCGCCGGCGCGGAGATCGAACTCGTCTCGCTGGTGGCCCGGGAGTCGCGGCTACGCAAGGCGCTCACCGCCCATCTCCAGGACGGCACCAGGTACGACTACGTGCTCATCGACTGCCCACCCTCGCTCGGCCTGCTCACGGTCAACGCCCTCGTCGGTGGCGACGAGGTGCTGATCCCGATCCAGTGCGAGTACTACGCGCTCGAAGGGCTGTCCCAGCTGCTCAGGAACATCGACCTGGTGCGGGCGCACCTCAACCCGGATCTGGCCGTGTCCACGATCCTGCTGACGATGTATGACGGCCGGACCCGGCTCGCGGCCCAGGTGGCAGAGGAGGTCCGGGCCCACTTCGGCAACGTGGTGCTCCGGACCACCATCCCGCGGTCGGTGCGGATCAGCGAGGCGCCCAGCTACGGCCAAACGGTCCTGACCTATGACTCCGGCTCCAGTGGCGCCCTCTCCTACCGCGAGGCCGCCTGGGAGCTGGCGGTGGCGGGCGCGCCCGTGACCACGGCGCAGGCAGCGATGGAGGAGGTCCGATGAGCGAACGCCGACGAGGACTCGGTCGTGGGCTCGGCGCACTGATCCCGACGGCACCACCACCTCGGCAGACCGAGGACCGCACGGGGTCGTCGCCGGTCGACGTGTTCTTCCCGCACCGAGCCAGGGGCGATGTTCCACGTGAAACGGCGGCCCATGACGTGGCCGTTCCTGCGCACCCCGCCGCCACGGACGGAGCCGACGGTCTTTACCCGAGCGTCGACCACGCCAGGGACGCGGAGTCCGACCTGGTGCCCGTGCAGGGCGCCTACTTCGCCGAGGTCCCGCTCGCCGCCGTGACACCGAACCCGCGTCAGCCGCGACAGGTCTTCGACGAGGAGTCGATGGCCGAGCTGGTCCACTCGATCCGCGAGGTCGGGCTGCTCCAGCCGGTCGTCCTGCGGAGCGCGGGGGTGGGCGGGTTCGAGCTGGTCGTGGGGGAGAGGAGGTGGCGTGCGGCGCAGCAGGCCGGCCTCGAGACGATTCCGGCGATCGTCCGGGAGACCCCCGACGACGACCTGCTCCGGGACGCTCTGCTGGAGAACCTGCACCGGTCGGAGCTGAACCCGCTGGAGGAGGCGGCGGCCTACCAGCAGCTGCTGGACGACTTCGGCTGCACCCACGAGGTCCTGGCGGAGCGGATCGGGCGCTCCCGGCCGCAGATCTCGAACACGCTGCGCCTGCTGAAGCTGCCGCCGCTCGTCCAGCGCCGCGTGGCGGCGGGGGTGCTCTCCGCCGGCCACGCGCGGGCCCTGCTCGGGCTATCGGATGCCGCCGGCCAGGAGCGGCTGGCGCAGCGGATCGTGGCCGAGGGGCTGAGCGTCCGGGCCGTCGAGGAGATCGTCGCGCTGGGGGGTGACGCGGGGCAGCGGTCACGTCCGACGCCTGCACGGCGCCCGGTGGCTCCCCGACTCGCCGACCTCGCCTCGGTCCTGTCCGAGCGCCTCGACACGCGGGTCAAGGTCAACCTCGGCCAGCGTAAGGGCAGGGTGACGATCGAGTTCGCGAGCATCGAGGACCTCGAGCGGATCGTCGGCACCATCGCTCCGGATACCGTCGCCCATCTCGGCGAGGCTGAGCCGGCGGTCGACTGACGCACGTGCACCCGTGTCCGGGTGGTCACGCACCGCAAGTCTTTCCTGTGGACAACCTGTGGATGGTCCGCGGTGGGAGGGGCTCGAGGGTGTGGACGACCGGTTCAACCGGCGGGTCCGGCCGGCCCGCCGACGTCGGCCGAACGAGCGACGGCCAGGTGCAGCAGGTCGCGCGCGAGCACCCCGAGGTCCAGGCCGGCGGCCACCACCGACTGCGGCAGCAGTGACGTCTCCGTCATGCCCGGCGCCACGTTGGCCTCGAGGAACCAGGGGCGGCCGGCCTCGTCCACGATGAGATCGGTGCGGGAGACGTCGCGCAGACCGAGGACGCGATGGGCCCGCACGGCCACGTCCGCCACCGCCGACGTGGCGGCGGGATCGAGCCGGGCGGGGACGAAGAACTCCGTCTCACCGGCGGTGTAGCGGGCCTCGTAGTCGTACATGCCCCCGTCCGGCACGATCTCCACCGCGGGGAGGGCGACCGGGCCCGACCCGGTGTCCACGACGGAGACGGCCACCTCGGTGCCCGTCACGTACCCCTCCACCAGGGCGTCCTCTCCGTACGCGAAGCAGGAGACCATCGCCGCGGGCAGGTCCACCGGGTCCCGGACGACCGCGCAGCCCAGGGCGGACCCGCCCCGGGCCGGTTTCACCACCAGCGGCAGCCCGATGCGCGCCACGATCGCGTCCAGCAACGTGGCGGCGCCCAGCTCGCGGAAGGTACTGTGCGGCAGCACCACCCCCTCCGGCACCGCCAGGCCGACGGCGGCGACCAGGGCCCGGGCGACCGGCTTGTCGAAGGCGGTCCGGGAGGCGGCCGGGGTGGCCCCGACGTACGGCAGCCGCAGCAGCTCGAGGACGCCCCGGACGGCACCGTCCTCGCCCTGGGCCCCGTGCAGCAGGGGGAACACGGCGGCCGGCCGGTCGAGGGCCAGTCCGGGCAGCAGACCGGAGTCGGCGTCCAGCACGTCGACCTCGACCCCCACGCCACGCAGCGCCTCGGCGACCCGTCTCCCGGAGCGGAGCGATACGTCGCGCTCGTGGGACAGGCCACCGGCCAGGACGACGACGCGGCCGAGGTCGCTCATGCGGGTCTCCAGGGATCGATGGTCAGCTGAGGTCGGGGGCAGGGCCGTCGAGGCCCGGTCGGCCGTGCGGCCGGGACGGCCCGAAGGTCTCGTGCAGCTCGAGTTCCTGCTCGACCACCTGGGACAGCCGCCGCACCCCCTCCCGGATCCGGTCCGGGCTCGGGTAGCAGTACGACAGCCGCATGGAGCGCGACCCCAGGCCGTCGGCGTAGAAGGCGGTGCCGGGGACGTAGGCCACGCGGTTGGTCACGGCCCGTGGCAACATGGCCTTGGCGTCGAGCCCCTCCGGCAGCGTGGCCCACACGTAGAAGCCGCCGCGCGGCCTGGTCCACCGGGCGCCGGGCGGCAGCAGGTCCTCCAGCGAGTCGAGCATCGCGTCGCGGCGCTCGCGGTAGGTCTCCCGGAAGACCTTCACCTGGCCCATCCAGTCGTGTCCCGCGAGATAGGCTGAGACGGCCAGCTGGCTGAAGGCGGGTGGGCACAGGACGCTGGCCTCCGAGGCCAGGACCAGCTTCTCCCGTACGGCGTGAGGGGCGAGCGCCCAGCCGACCCGGAAGCCGGGGGCGAAGGTCTTGGAGAACGACCCCAGGTAGATCACGCCCTCGGGGTCGTCGGCGCGCAACGCCCGGGGCACCTCGCCGTCGAAGCCGAGCAGGCCGTACGGGTCGTCCTCGAGCACCAGCACGCCGGCCGAGCGGCAGATCTCGAGGATCTCGACACGGCGAGATGTCGACAAAGTGACACCGGCCGGGTTGTGGTAGTTGGGTACCATATAGACGAACTTGACCCGTCGCCCCGCCGAGGCACACGCCGCGAGCGCCTCGCGCAGGCGGTCGGGCACCAGCCCGTCGTCGTCCATCTCGACGTGGACGACCTCGGCCTGGTAGGCGCGGAACGTCCCGAGCGCCCCCACGTACGACGGCGCCTCCGCGACCACGACGTCGCCCGGGTCCACGAAGATCCGGGTCACCAGGTCGAGCGCGTGCTGCGACCCGACGGTGATCGTGACGTCGTCCGGGTGAGCCTCGATGCCGACCGGCCGCATCACCTCGACGACCTGCTCCCGCAGGCGGGGGTCGCCCTGCCCCGAGCCGTACTGGAGTGCCACCTGACCACGCTCGGTGACGAGGTCCTCGACCAGCGACCCGACGACGTCCAGCGGCAGCCCGCTGATGTTCGGCATCCCGCCGGCGAGAGAGACCACCTCGGGTCGCGAGGCGACGGCGAACAGGGCGCGGATCTCCGAGGCGGTCATGCCGCGGGTGCGCGCGGCGTAGCGGTCGACGTAGGTGTCGAGCCGCGTGCCGTCGCGCCGGACCGTGACCATGATCGCCTCCCGCATGGCTCGGACCCGCGCCGCGGGTCCCGGGAGCACTACGATGCCGTACGGACGGTGACGACGGCCCCGCCGGGGTCCGGCGTGTCCGAGGGGCGAGACGGTCGGCTCGGGAGGGCGACGGGTGCGGGTTCTTCGCTGGGTGGTCGCCGGGGTGCTGCTCGCCGTGCTCGCCGGCTTCGTCGGCGGCCTGCTGCGCCGGCACACCCAGCCGGCCGGGACGGTCGCTTACGTATCGCCGGAGCCGGCGACCGACGAGCGGGTGGCAGGCCCGCACCAGGTGCCGCCGCCCACGGCGGGCTGATGCCGATGACCCGCCGGCTGGTCCCCGTGACGCTGGACAACCTGGACGATCTCCCGGACCCGTGCCGGCGGTGCGTCTTCTGGGAGCTCGACCCCGTGGCCGGCCAGCGGGCCACCGAGGCAGGGGACCCGGCCCTGGAGAAGGAGGCCTGGATCTCCGCCACGCTGCTCGAGTGGGGTTCTTGCGGTCAGGTCGCCTACGTCGACGGGGTCCCCGCGGGGTTCGTCCTGTACGCGCCGCCGGCATTCGTCCCGCGGTCGGTCGCGTTCCCCACCGCCCCGGTCAGCCCCGACGCCGCCCTGCTGATGACCGCGCGGGTCCTGCCCGACGTGGGCGGTGGCGGGCTGGGGCGCATGCTGGTGCAGGCCAGCGCCAAGGACCTCCTGCGCCGCGGGATCCGGGCGCTCGAGGCCTACGGCGACGCCCGGTGGGAGGCGCCTGCCTGCGTCGTCCCCGCGACCTACCTGCTCTCGGTGGGCTTCAAGACCGTCCGACCACATCACCGCTGGCCGCGGCTGCGCCTGGAGCTGCGCTCCACCGTGAGCTGGCGCGAGGAGGTCGAGGTGGCGCTCGAGCGCATCCTCGGGTCGATGAGCCCCGAGCCGTCCATGCGCCCGGTCTGACCGAGCTCGCTCCGGCACTCGCGTGGGCGACCGCCGGCGTGCTCGTGCTGCCGCTCGCAGTCCCGCTCGGACCGGACAGGGGCTCAGCCCTGCGCCCGGGCAAGCTCCTCGAGGTTGAGCATGCCCGTGGTGGGGTCCTCCTCCTCCGGGAGGTAGAGGCGCTGGACGGCGACCCCGATGGCCTCCGCGACGACGTCGCGGAACTCCGGGTCGGCCAGCCGCGCCGCGTCGCGCTCGGAGGTGATGTAACCGAGCTCCAGGCGGACCGCGGCCATCCGGGTGTGCCGCAGCAGGTCCCAGGTCTTGGCGTGGGTGCGGCAGTCGAGCAGGTCGGTCCGCGCCACGATCTCGCGCTGGATCAGACCGGCGATCTGCTCGCCGATCGCGCTGTTGGCGCCCGGGCGGTCGCTGCCGTAGTAGTAGGTGGCCACACCCTGCGCCTCGGGGTTGGGGTGGGCGGCGACGTGCATGGAGATCACCAGGTTGGCGCCCGTGTCGTTGGCGAAGGCGGCTCGGCTGGGCTCGTCGAGCTCGGCCTCCTGGTACCGGCCCCGGGTCAGGAGCACCTGGACACCGGTGGCCGCGAGCCGCCCCTCCAGCCGGGCGGCCAGGTCCCCCACGACGGCCGCCTCCTCCAGCCCGTGCGCCACGTAGCCCCGGTCCCGACCACCGTGGCCCGGGTCGAGGACCACGATCTTGCCGGACAGGCGCTTGCCCGCGCGCCGCAGCGCCTCCGACGCCCGCAGCGAGTCGGGACGGCCGCCGGTGACCCGTGGCGCCAGCCGGTCCAGCGCCTTGAAGGTGCTGGGGCCACAGGTCCCGTCGGCGGGGATCCCGACGTTGCGCTGGAACTCGCGCAGCGCGGCCGCCGTCCGGGCCTCGAAGACGCCGTCGACCCGGCCGACGTCGAAGCCCAGCTCGGTCAGCCGCCGCTGCAGGACCAGCACGTCGTCGCCGGCCTGCGGGTTGGCCACGACGTACGAGAGCAACCGGTCACCCAGCCGCCACCGCGCCTCCTCCAGCAGCCGGTAGGTCTGCTCGCCCACGATCCCGTCGGCGGTGACTCCCCGCTCCTGCTGGAAGTGCCGCACCGCGTCGTCCAGCGCGGCATCGAACACGTCGGGAGCCCCACCACCTCCCGGCAGGACGCCGAGCTGCTCGAGCTTGGACCGGATCTCGACCACGGCCGGCCCGGTGTCGCCGAGGCGGTACAGGGGGATCATCGCGGAGCTTCCTTGTCGTCGTCGGCTCGTGGGCGGTCACGGGCAGGCGCGGGCAGGGTACGCGGTGGATCGGCCGCCCGGGAAACGGCGCCGGTCAGGCGATGAACTCCTCGAGGTGGCCCAGCAGCCGGGCCTTGGGCTGCGCGCCGATCACCTGCTTGACCACCTCGCCGCCGGAGTAGACGTTGAGCGTCGGGATCGAGGTCACCCGGTAGGCTGCCGCGGTCTCGGGGTTCTCGTCGACGTTGAGCTTGACGACGGTGATCTTGTCGCCGTGCTTCTCGGCGATCTCCTCGAGCACCGGCGCGACGAGGCGGCAGGGTCCGCACCACTCGGCCCAGAAGTCGACGACGACCGGCTTGTCGTGCTGCAGGACGGCCTCGGTGAAGTCCTTGTCGGTGACGGCCTTGACGTTGCCCACGGGGCTCCTTCCCGGGAGGACGGACTCAGACCTCGGCGCCGACGGCGTCGGCGACCGCCACGGCGCCCACGGCCTGGCTGTCGTCGAGGGCGGCGAGGTAACGCTCGGCGTCGAGGGCGGCCTGGCAGCCGGTGCCGGCCGCCGTGACCGCCTGACGGTAGATGTGGTCGACGAGGTCGCCGGCGGCGAAGACGCCGGCGACGTTCGTGCGCGTGGAGGGGTGGTCGACGAGTACGTAGCCCTCGTTGTCGGTGCGGACCTGGCCGCGGACCAGCTCGGATCGCGGGTCGTGGCCGATGGCGACGAACAGGCCACTCACGGCCAGCTCGCGCTCATGACCGGTACGGGTGTCGCGCAGCCGGACGCCGGAGGTCTTCTGGTCGCCGAGGACCTCGACGACCTCGGCGTTCCAGATGAACTCGATCCTGTCGTTGGCGAACGCGCGCTCCTGCATGACCTTGGAGGCGCGCAGCTCGTCACGGCGGTGGATGACGTAGACCTTCTTGGCGAAGCGGGTGAGGAAGGTCGCCTCCTCCACGGCGGAGTCACCGCCGCCCACGACCGCGATCTCCTGCTCGCGGAAGAAGAAGCCGTCGCAGGTGGCGCACCAGGACACGCCGTGCCCGGAGAGCCGCTTCTCCCCCTCGACCCCGAGCTCGCGGTAGCCGGAGCCCATCGCGAGGATCACGGTCCGGGCGCGGTACTCGCGGCCCGACCCGTCTCGGACCGTCTTGACCGGCCCGGTCAGGTCGACCTCCACGGCATCGTCGGTGACGATGTCGGCCCCGAAGCGCTCGGCCTGGGCACGCATCGCCTCCATCAGCTCGGGCCCCATGACCCCGTCGGCGAAGCCGGGGAAGTTCTCCACGTCGGTGGTGGTCATCAGGGCACCCCCCGCGGTCACCGAGCCCTCGAGCACGATCGGGGCCAGCCGGGCGCGCGCCGCGTAGATCGCGGCCGTGTAGCCGGCGGGGCCGGATCCGATCACGACGACGTTGCGGACCTCGGTCACGCTGCTCCCTCTCTGGAGACGGGGGTCGGGGGCTGCGCCTGCTCAACCGATCCTAGGGTCCACCGCATTCCCCGCCGGGCGCCGCCCGGGCCCGCCCGCTCCTGCCGGCAACCCTGCCCGCCGCCCTGCCGCCAGCGGACGGGCGCACCGGTCAGGAGGCAACCTCGACCGTGGCGAGCTCGTCGCCCGGCAGCGCGTCGCAGGCGGGTACGACGATACCGGTGTAGACGCCGAACCCCGGACCCGGCACCACCAGCAGGACGGCGTCCGCCCGTTCGTACGTGGTGGGGACGGTGGCCGTCAGGCCGGTGCCGCTGGCCTCGGTGAACGCCTCGCCGCACCCCGGCGGCCCGCTGGGCGACAGTGCCTCACCGGCGGCGACCGCGGCGGTCAGGTCGGTCACCCGCTGCAGCTCCTGCTCCTCCGTCGGCGGCGGGTCGGCTTCGGGCTCCGGTGGTGCGGCGGGGTCCTCCTGCGCGGCCGCCTCCGGCTCGCTGAGCAGCGACTCGGACTCCGTGGCGGCGGCGTCCTCCTCGGCGGCACCGGCACCCTCGTCGGCATCCGGCACGAGGGCCTCGGCGGTGGACAGCTCCCGCGCGGTACCTGCCTCACCGGCCGTGGTCGCGTCCTCGTCGGCACCACCCATCCCGCCGAGGGCGGCCCAGGCCCCGAGCCCGACGACCCCCACGGCCGCGGCCGCTGCGAGCAGGCGCGGGAGCGCGCGGCGTCGGGCGGACAGCTCGTCCACAGGCTGCTGCTCCCGGTCGGCGTCGGCGGTGGCCGACACGGGCAGCCCGCGCTCGGCCGCGGCGACGGCCAGGGCGGCGTCGAGGCGCTCGGCCACGTCGTGGGGGACCGGCCCGGGATCCGGCTCGGCGGCCAGCGCGGAGCGGACGGCCAGGAACGCGGCGCTCTCCTCGGCACAAGCGGCGCAGACCGCCAGGTGCTCGCGTACACCGCTCGCCCGGCCGCGGTCGAGGAGCCCGGCGTCGAGGTCGGCCAGGTCGTCGGTGCTCGGGTGCGCGCTCCGGTCGTCGGCGGTCACCGGTGTCCTCCTCCCGCTGCTCGGGCGTCGTCCTGAGGTGGGACGGGCGACCGGGCAGCGGGGTTCCCAGCCCGGGACGACCGGACCTGGCGCCCCGGCGCCAGGAGCGGGACGAGCCGGGCACGGCCGCGGGCACAGCGCGACTTCACGGTCCCGACGGCGCATCCCAGGACCTCGGCGACCTCCTCGACCGGGTAGCCGAGCATGTCGACCAGGACGATCGCCGCCCGCTGCTCTGCGGGAAGCATGGCGAGGGCCGACTGGACGTCGCCGCGCAGGCTCGCCAGCTCGGCGGGGTCTCGACCGGCCGGCGCGGCGAGGCGGCCGTCGCGGTCGTCGTCGGGCAAGGGGTCGGCCGCCCGCACGGCGCTGCGGCGCAGCCGGTCCAGGCAGGCGTTGACCACGATGCGGTGCAGCCACGTCGTCACCCGCGACTCGGCCCGGAAGCCCTCCGCCCGGCGGAACGCGTTGACGAGAGCGTCCTGCAGCGCGTCTGCGGCCTCCTCCCGGTCGCCGAGGGTGCGGACCGCCACCGCCCAGAGCCGGTCACGGTGTCGCTCCACCAGCCGACCGAAGGCCTCGGTGTCGCCCTCCACGTGAGCCTGCAGCAACGCGGCATCGATGTCGTCGGGGTGGTCCGGCCGGGGCGTGGTCCGGTCGTCGGGGTCGTCGGGCCGAGCGGTGGACGGGTCGTCGGGTCCGGTGTCCGGGGCGGTCGCCTCGGGAGAGGTCATCCGAGCACCACGACCTCCGCGATCCCGCCGCGGAAGTCCCCACCCACCGCCGGCAGTCGCGTGAACCACACCAGAACCCACCCCGTGGCGGCGGGCTCGTCCAGGGTGAGCTCAACGCTCGCCCCCGCTTCCTCCTCCCGGGCCACCACGGCCCAGCCGTCCGGCTGCTCCGGCGGGACCTCGGCATCCTCGGGAGCGACCCGGATCTCGACCCCGGAGGTCTCCCCCTCGAGCAGCAGCTGCACCCCCCGCACCGGCCGCGGCTCACCGAGGTCGAGCACCAGGCCCACCCCGGGCTTCTGCACCTCCAAGGGGTCGTAGTAGGTCTGCGTGAACCAGGCGGTCTCCGGGTCGCCGTCGAGAGCGAGCCCGGCCGAGTCGGGGTTCTCCTCGCCGTTGCCGGCCGGGTCGAAGTCGGTGACGACGTTGACCGGGAGCGGCTGGGGATCTCCCGCGGGGGACTCCTCCTGGACGGGCTCCTCCGTCGCCGACGGTGTGTCGGCACCACCCGTGGCGACCTCGTCCTCACCGCCCCAGAGGTCTCCGACGAGCAGCTGCAGCCCCAGCAGGGTGGCCCCGACCAGGAAGAGCAGCGCCGCGACCACGGCGAGGGCCCGGATGGCCCGGCGATCGCCGGGAGCCGAGTGCTCCACGGGCAGTGGCTCGACCACGCGGGCGGCCGCGCGCACCGAGGTCCGGCCGTCGTCCTGGATGAGGGCCGGCGGCCCCGGCTGCCGCGGGGCGTTGGACGGGGCGGCGTCGTCGGCGAGCGCCCGCAGGGTCCCGCGCCGGGCGGCCTCACCGACGGTGGTCACGGCGGCGAGCACCTCCGCGGGGGAGCCCAGCGTCCGGCCGTGCTGCCGACCCGGCGTAGCGAGGGCACGGTCGACCGTCTCGTCGAGCGCGCGGGGGATGCCGGGCCGGACCTGGCGTGGCGACGCCACGCGACCGTCCACGACCGGTGCCGCGGGCAACGTGGTGGCACCCGGCCCCGGCCACCGGCCCGTCAGCGCCGCGTAGAGCAGCCGTCCCAGGCCGAGGGCCTCCTCGCGGGCGGGGTCCTCCACGGCGCGCCCGCGGACCACCGCCTCGGTCGCCAACCCGGCCACCTTGATCGCACCGTCGTGGGCGACCACGACGGCGGCGGGGTCGAGGCACAGGTGGGCCAGGCCCTGCCGGTGCGCCACCGAGAGCGCGTCCGCCACCTCGCGGGTGAGGGCCGCGGCCTGGTCCGGC
>DASTQL010000011.1:0-21486 GCA_035761805.1 Jiangellales bacterium
GCTGATCAACAACAACATCCACGGGAACGAGTGGGAGGGCACCGACGCCAGCCTCGACGTGCTGGAGGAGCTCGCCTTCTCGACCGAGGCGGACGTCCTCGAGATCCTCGACCGCCACGTGCTCGCGTTCGTCGTGACGATGAACCCCGACGGGCGGGTCGCCGGCACCCGCGGGAACCACAACGGCTTCGACATGAACCGCGACTTCGTCACCGTCTCCCAGCCCGAGGTCCGGGCGGTGCGTGACCAGGTGGTCCGCTACAGCCCGCTCACCATGCTCGACATGCACGGTTACGTGTGGCCGACCTTGATCGAGCCGACGACCGGCCCGCACGGGGACAACTATGAGTACGACCTCTACATCCCCAAGGCGCTGCGCAACGGCCTTGCGATGGAGGCACGGGTCATCGGCGACGTGGGCGCCGACCTGGCTGCCTGGGCAGGCGAGACCGGTCCAGGAGGGACCATCCCCGGTAACGTGACGTGGCCCACCCCACCCCAGTCTCTGATCCCCTTCCGAGACCTTGACGAGGGCTGGGACGACTGGCCGCCGATCTTCACCCCGATGTACGGGATGTACCACGGCAGCATCGGCCATACGATCGAGATCCCCCTCGGCAGGCCGAACAACGACTCACGGTGGACCCCCGAGCTCCGGGAACGCCGGGCGGACATCAACACCCGTGTCGGCATCGCAGCCATCGAGGCGAACATCGACTACGCCACCGAGAACCAAGAGGACCTTCTCGCGAACCAGCTCGAGTGGTTCCGACGCGGCGTGGACGGCGAGTCTGCGCGGCCGATCGACGACCCGCTGTCCTTGGATCTCGCATGCTGCGAAAGCAACGAGCAGGCCAACGCCAACACCTTCCTGCAGGAGTACCCCCGCGCCTACGTCGTCCCCGTCGGTTCGGGTCAGCGTGACGACGCCGCAGCGGCACGACTGGTCCAGTTCATGATCGACAACGATGTCGTGGTCCACCGCGCCTGGCGGCCGTTCAGCCTGAACGGCCAGAACGTCGCGGCCGGCTCGTACGTCGTCGACATGCATCAGTCCAAGCGCGGCCTGGCGAACATGCTCCTCGAGGTGGGGCGCGACGTCACCCAGGAGTTCAACACGATGTACGACATCTCCGCGTGGAGCCACGGCTACCTCTGGGGAGCCACGGTGAACCGCCTGGCCCAGGGGAGCCTGGACGCCAGGGCGCTGCGTCCGGTCACGACCGCGTCGCCGACGGGCTCCGTGGCTCCGGGCAACCTCCGTACGTACGGGCTGGTGGCCACGTCGATCGCTGCGATCCAGGCCGTGAACTTCCTGCTCGACAACGGCGTCGCCGTCTCGCGCACCCCTGACGGGACGTTCGCCGTCCCGGGCTCGGCGAGACCGCTGGTCCGGGAGGCCGCGGACACCTTCGGGGTGGCCTTCACCAACCTGCCCCCGGCACAGAGCCGGGGGGCGACACCGGTCAGCAAGCTCCGGGTCGGGGTCAGTGCGCCGTTCGACGAGGTGTTCGCCCTCAAGAGGATGGGCTTCGACCTCACGGCGGTCACGCACACCGGCTTCAACGACGGCAGCTACCAGTTCGGTGACTTCGACGCGTTCTTCGTCTCGACGACCGCGTTCAACCCACTGAACCTGAACGCAGCACAGCAGGCCGCGTTCGGGGACTGGCTGGCCGACGGCGGCACGGTAGTCGGCCGAGGAGGTGGCGGCACGACGTTCAACACCCGGGCCGGGTTGCTCGACGCGACTTTCGCCCTTGGCCGCAGTGATGCCAACGGCATCGTGGCGGTAGAGAACGACCCCGCCTCGCCGATCACCAGCCGGTCGCTGCCCAGCTCGTTCGTCACCGCCCCGCGGTACTTCACCAGCGTCGGCGCCGGCGTACGAGTCGACCAGCGGCTCGAGGACGGCGCGTTCTTCCTCGCCGGCCACTGGGTCGGCCAGGAGGCGGCGGCAGGCCAGGCGGTCGTGGTCAGCGGCCAGGCTCGCGGCGCCAACGTGACGCTGTTCGGCACGGAGCCGCTCTACCGCACCCACCCGGAGGGCCTGTACGAGCAGGTCGCCAACGCCCTGTGGTGGAAGGGCTAGGCCTCAGGCGGGCCCGGTACGTCACGGGCCACCACCAGGCTGCTGGGGTCATCACGAGGCGCGGACGCCTCGTGATGACCCCACAGCCATGGTGAACGTGGTCATTCGGGGGCCGAGATGGCGGAGGCGGCGGGATTTGAACCCGCGAGAGGTTTGACCCTCAACCCGCTTAGCAGGCGGGCGCCATAGACCGGACTAGGCGACGCCTCCACGCCCACCGTGTCCGGGGGCGCCGCAAGGGTACCGGGCGGCTCGCGAGGCGGGCAAAGTGCTCCTGTGAGGTGGCGCAGCCGACTGGGCTCGCCCTGGTGGAGCGACCGGAGGGCGGCCGGGCGCGAGCTGGGCGAGGCGCTGGCCGAGCGTGGCTACGGCCCGACCTGCGTGGTCCTCGGTCTGCCTCGCGGCGGGGTCGTCGTGGCCGCCGAGGTGGCCGAGGTCCTGGGTGCCCGGCTGGACGCTCTCGTCGTCCGCAAGGCAGGGGTTCCCTGGCACCCGGAGCTCGCCCTGGGGGCGGCCGGCGCCGGCGGCGTCCGCGTCCTCAACTCGGGGGTGGCCGAACGTGCCGGCCTGGACCAGGAGGCATGCGAGGAGGCGCTGGACCGGGCGGCCGCCGAGGTCGAACGCCGCGAGACCGTGCTGCGGCCGGGACGCGGCTCGCCCGTACGACCGGGGGACGAAGTGGTGGTCGTGGACGACGGCCTCGCCACCGGTGCGACCGCGCGCGCCGCCCTGCGGGTCGCCCGGGCCTCGGGCGCCGACCGCGTCGTCCTCGCGGTTCCGGTCGCGCCGGCCGGGACAAGTGCCTCCTTCCGCGGGGAGGCCGACGACATCGTCGTGCTCGCCGAGCCGCACCGCTTCGGGGCGGTCGGCGTGTTCTACGGGGACTTCGACCAGGTGCAGGACGGTGAGGTCCTACGGTTGCTCGCCGACGAGTGATCCTCCCCACTCCGGGGAACGTTGCGTACGTGGTGGACGTCCTCCACCCAGGCCCGCCGGACCGCTCGCGTGCGGTTCAATGACAGGTCGGGCCCCCTGCGCACCGGGCGCGGGGGCGGAGAGAGGTGAGCGCAGGTGGCGGAGCCGAGCGACGGGGCCGGGCGTCGCCGCGCCCGGCTCGAGTCCCGGCGCCAGCAGCGCTCCGGCTACGGCCGCTTCCTCGGCCTCACAGCGCTCGGCACCCTGCTGCCCGGCGCGGGCCTGGTCGCGGCCGGGCGCCGCCGGATCGGGACGGTCCTGCTCGCCCTCCTCGGCCTGGCCGTCGTCACGGTGGTGGTGGTCGTCCTCACCGTCCCCAGCTCCCGGCTGGCCTCCGTGGCCGGTGACAGGGAGCGGCTCGCACTCACCGGAGTCGTGCTCGCCGCCGTGGCCGTGCTCTGGCTGCTCGTCGCCGTCATCAGCCACCACCTGCTCGAACCCCGTGGGCTCGGGACGGGCCGTCGGCTGGTGGGCGCCCTGGTCGTCGTTGCCGTGGCCACGACCGTGCTCGGGCCGATGGCGGTCGCGTCGCGGTACGCCTTCGTGCAGCGCGACCTGGTCTCCAGCATCACCCTCTCCGACCGCCCGCAGTTCAGCCTCACCACCCCGGACGACATGACCAAGGAGGACCCGTGGGCGAACAAGCCCCGGGTCAACGTCCTCCTGCTCGGTGGCGACGACGGGGCCGGAAGGGAAGGGCGTCGAACGGACACCGTCATCCTCGCCAGCATCGACACCCACACCGGTGACACGGCGCTCTTCTCGTTGCCGCGCAACCTCGCCCACGTCCCCTTCGAAGAGGGCAGCCCACTCCGCGACTTCTACCCGTCTGGTTTCGACGGGTCGGGGGACGAGGCCGAGTACTTCCTCAACGCCGTCTACCAGAACGCGCCCGCCCTCCACCCCGACGTCTTCGAAGGGGTGACCGAGCCCGGTGCCGACGCGGTGAAGATGGCCGTCGGAGGCGCACTCGGCATCCCCGTCGACTACTACGTCGCGGTCAACCTCACCGGCTTCTCGACGCTGATCGACGCCCTCGGCGGCATCACGGTAGACGTCCCGGAGCGGCTTCCGATCGGCAACAAGCTGCTGGCCAGTGGCCGGTGCTCCCAGCCCAGCGGGTGGATCGAGGCCGGTCGGGACCAGCGCCTCGACGGCCGGGAGGCGCAGTGGTTCGCCCGGTCCCGGTGCACCACCGACGACTACGACCGGATGCGCCGCCAACGCTGCGTCATGGGCGCCATCATCGAGCAGGCCGATCCGATCAACGTCCTCCGCCGCTACGAGGCCCTCGCCGGTGCGACCAAGGAGATGGTCAGCACCGACGTCCCCCAAGACCTGCTGCCTGCATTCATCGAGCTGTCACTGCTGGTCAAGGATGCGCAGGTGACCAGCCTGCCGTTCACGAGCGACGTGATCAACACCGGCAACCCCGACTACACGCTGATCCAGCGGATGGTGGGGGAGGCGCTCGAGCCGCCCCCGCCCGCTCCGACGTCCACCGCCACGTCTGCTCCCACCAGCCGTCCCACGGCCTCGGCGTCCCCTCAGCCCGACGGGCCCACACCGTCTCCGACGCCCACGGTCGACGAGGCCGACGGCGCGGTGGCGCTCGACGAGGTCTGCTGACCCCGACCGGTCACCGAGAGGCCGTCCCGTACGTCGGGGCCGGTCCCTCGCGTCAGGTCAGCCGGCGGTAGCCGTGACCGCGGTCCAACCGTCGGCGCAGCTCGGCCGCGAGATCCCCGGCCCGCACGGACAGCGCTCCCGTGCGGACGATGCTGCGCCGGCCGCCGGCGAGGTCGACGACCACGACCGGGCCGTCGGAGCGGACGGTGCGGACGTCCTTCCAGGCTGCGCGGCGGACGCCTGCGCCCGGCCCGGTCGCGTTGACGAAGCCGTCGTCGTCGAGCTCCAGTCGGGGCCCCCGGCCGGCGAGCCTCCAAAGGCCGACCACCAGCAGCACCAGCCCGCCGAGCGCGACCAGCACGACCGGGATCGCGACGGCCCAGCTCGGGACCGGTGAGGCCTCCCCCACCGCGGTGATCAGCAGCCCGACGACGACGGCACCGCCGAGGAGCATCGCGCCGAGGCCGACGCCGCGCAGGGCGATCGACGGGGCGACGCCGTACCTCGTGCGCCCCTCACCGCTGTCCTCAGCCATCCCGTCCTCCTCGTGCGCTGCCGGAGAGACAGTCTCGCCGGTCACCCCACCGGCGCGGGCAGCCGGTCCGGGACGGGCCGGTCGGCAGATCCCAACCCGGGGGCTTCCAGATCCACCCCCGGCAGGCGGCGGGTCAGCCAGGGGGGCGCCCACCAGGCGCGGTGCCCCAGCAGGGCCATCGCCGACGGGACGAGGAGCAGGCGCACCACGGTCGCGTCGATCAGCACGGCGACGGCAAGCCCGAAGCCGAACATCTTCAGCAAGGGCTCCGGACCCGCCACGAACGCCGCGAAGACGGCCACCATGATCGCCGCGGCCGACGTGATGACCCTCGCGGTCCGGGCCGTTCCCTCGGTGACCGCGTGCACGGGGTCGCGGGTGCGGGTGTACTCCTCCCGGACCCGCGACAGCAGGAAGACCTCGTAGTCCATGGAGAGTCCGAAGACCACCGCGAAGAGGAACACCGGGACGAAGGACACCACCGGCTGGGTCTCCGTGAGCCCGACCAGACCGAGCCCCCACCCCCACTGGAAGACCACCACCAAGGCCCCGAACGCGGCGCCGATCGCCAGCAGGTTGAGCAGCGCGGCCTTGACCGGCACGACGACCGAGCCGAACACGACGAGCAGCAGCAGCGCGGAGAGCGCGACCACGGCGCCGACGACCAGCGGCAGTCGGTCCGCCAGCGCCCGCCCCAGGTCCAGGACCCCGGCGGTGGGACCGGTGAGCAGCACGTCGGTGCCCACCTGGTCGAGGTCGGCACGCATGCGGTGGACGAGCTGCTCGGTCGCCGGGTCCTGCGGCGCTGTCGTCGGCAGCACGGTGACCACCACGGTGTCCCCGGCCGGGCCGACGACGGGCTCGCCGACCGCCGCCACTCCCGGGTCGGCCGCGAGCAGCTCGACCGCGCGGGCCACCCGCTCGGTGTCCTCCGCACCCGGGACGACCACGACGAGTGGTCCGTTGGCACCCGGTCCGTAGGCCCCGGCGATCAGGTCGTAGGCGCGGCGCTGCGTACCGGAGGGGTCGGTCAGCCCGGCGTCGGGTTGCCCGAAGCGCATGCCCAGCACCGGTGCTGCCAGGGCGAGCAGCAGGGCGGTGCCCACGACGGCATACGGGAGGGGGCGGCGGGTCACGCGTGCGGCCCAGCGTGCGGCGAGCGGCGGTCGAGGAGCCGCCGACGGGGCCTGTCGGGCGCGGGCGTGGCGACGGGCTCGGCGGCCGAGCACCCGGCGATCGGCCAGGCCGAGCAGGGCCGGGACGAGGGTCACCGAGGCGACGACCGCCAGGGCGACGACGGCCGAGGCCGCGGTGCCGAGCAGGCCGACGAAGGGGAGTCCCGTGAGCCACAGGCCGAGCAGGGCGACCACGACCGTCCCGCCCGCGAGCACCACGGCACGGCCTGCCGTCGCCGTGGCCATGCCGGCCGCCTCGTCGACCTCCAGCCCGGTGGCGAGCAGCTCGCGGTGGCGACTGACGAGGACGAGTGCGTAGTCGACGCCCACCCCGAGGCCGATCATGGTCGCGATCTGTGGGGCGTCCGCCGGGACGTCGACGACCCTCGCCACGAGCAGCATGGCCCCGCTGCCGACGGCGATGCCGGCCAGCGCGACCGCGACCGGCAGCCCGGCCGCGACCACGGAGCCGAAGGCGACGACCAGCACGAGCAGCGCGAGCGAGAGCCCGACGGCCTCCGCCACACCGGTCGGCGCCTCGGTGTTGGCGAAGACCACCTCGCCACCGACCTCGGCGTGCAGCCCGGCCTCGCGCGGGGCCTCGAGCAGGCCCTCGAGCTCCGCCACGCCGTCGGCACCGACCTGGGGCGCCGCGACCGGGTAGTGCACGCCGATCGTGACCGTGCGGCCGTCCGGGGACGGCACCGGCTCTCCCACGGCGTCGACACCCGGGAGGTCGGCTACCGCCGCCGCGAGCTCCTCGACGGCCGGATCGGCGGCCACGTCGGCCGGTCCCTGGACGACGAGCGTCGCCGACGAGCCTCCCGCCGCGGGGAAGCGCTCGGCGAGCAGGTCGGCGGCCGCCTGGGTCTCGCTGCCGGGGAGGGTGTTCTGGTTGGAGAGGCGTCCGCCGAAGGCTCCGGCCAGAGAGAGCACGGCGGCGATCAGCAGAACCCAGGCACCCAGGACGCGCCAGGGGTGGCGAGCGCAGGCGCGGCCGAGCCGCAGCAGCCGGGTGGGGGAGGTCATGACCGGGACCATATGTCAGTCCATGTCATTTGGCAAGTCCTGTCTTTTGGCTGGGTCTGTCTTATGGCATCGTCTGACGCAATGCGCTACCCTCGGGCAGCGTGACCACGGCTCCCACGACTCCGGCCTCGCTGCGAGACCGCAAGAAGATCCGGACCCGCAGGCTGCTGCAGGAGCACGCCCTGCGCCTCTTCGCCGACCGCGGCTACGCCGGGACCACGGTCGAGGACATCGCCGCCGCCGCCGACGTCTCGCCGCGGACCTTCTTCCGCTACTTCGCCTCCAAGGAAGCCGTGGTGCTGGAGGACGAGTACGACCCGCTGCTCTTCGAGCGGATGCGCCGGATCGACCCGCGCGAGCCGCCGGTCGGGGCGATGCGCCGGATCATCGCGTCCTTGCTGCCCGACATCTACGCGGAGGACCGCGACCGCATCCTGGCCCGCAGCCGGCTCGTCTACGGCACGCCGGAGCTGGCCTCGGCCGTGAACGGCCAGCTCACCGGCTTCGAGCGGCTGCTGGCCGGGACGCTGGCCGAGGTGCACGGCCGGGCGCCCGACGACCTCGAGGCCCGCGTCGTGGCGGCGGTCTCCGTCGCCGCGATGCGCTGCGCCATCGAGCAGTGGGTCGCCGCCGACGGCGCACCCGACCTGGGCGGGCTGCTCGACCAGGCCTTCGACGTCGTCGAGCGGGGGCTGACGCTGGGCTGAGCCGGCCCTCGTGACGCCGCATGCGTCAGTCCATCCCCCACCCGGGTGGAGGTTCGGGCTCGGGCAGTGCATCCCCGTCGTGCCACGGCCTCCGGCCGCGGGCCATCGCCCGGACGGCATCGGTGCCGCGGACGCGCGCCTGCACCGCGCCTCCCGCGACGCGGCGGGCGAGGCGATCCAGGGGAAGGGGCGCGGCCGAGGCCACCAGCACGAGATTGCCCCGGCGACGACCGCGCAGCACACCAGGCTCGGTCACCAGTGCGACCTGCGGGTAGACCGACAGCAGCGTCGCCATCTCACCCGCCGCCCACGGGAAGGGCGCCTTGTCGGCGACGTTGAGGAGGTACGTCCCACCGGGGCGCAGCACGCGGAGCACGTCGCTCGCGCACTGGGCGGTCACCAGGTGGCCCGGCACGGCGGTGCCGACGAAGACGTCGCGGACCACCACGTCCTGCGACCCGGCCGGCAGCTCCGCGAGCCCGGCGCGGGCGTCCAGGACGCGGACCCTCAGTCCCCGTACCCCGCGGAGCGGGAGCGCGCGCCGCACCAGCTCCACAAGCGCGCCGTCCACCTCGTAGACGACCTGCCGCGATCCCGGCCTGGTCGCCGCGACGTAGCGGGCCAGGGTCGCCGCGCCACCACCGAGGTGGGTGACCGCGAGCGGCGCACCCGCGGTTGCGAGCAGGTCGACCGCGTCGCCGAGCCACCGGACGTACTCGAACTCCAGCCTGGTCGGGTCGTCGAGGTCGACGTGCGAGGTGGGCATGCCGTCCAGCAGCAGGGTCCAGCCGGCCGACCCGGTGTCGTCGCGGACGAGCTCGGCCGTGCCGAAGTCGACCCGGTGCAGCGCGCCCGGCTCACGTCGGCGGCGGCCCACCCAGCTCCCCCAGCCAGCCGGGCACCGACGGCCACCACTCGGCACGCGCGTCCCCGTCGACGCCGATCAGGGCACGCCGCCAGGCCAGGGCCCGGCCCACGGGAGCGACGGCGACCGCCAGCGCGGCGAGCCGGCGGAGGTCTTCGGAGCTGTGGTCTGCCGTCCACGGCTCCAGGTAGGCGTCGCGCAGGCGGAGGAGTCCGGGGTCGTCCGGCGCCAGCTCCCACCGGTGGGCGATCGACCGCAGCGTCACGAGCAAGGTCGAGAACGGGTGCGCGATCGCGGTGTCACCCCAGTCGATCACCCGGAAACCGTCGGCCGAGCAGAGCACGTTCCCATCGTGCAGGTCGTCGTGCTGGACCGTGGCCGGGACTCCGCCTGCGGCCAGCTCACGGCACCACTGCGCGTAGGGCTCCTGCAGGGCGCGGAGGCGGTTCAGGTCGCCCTGGTCGAGCCCGTCGGTGACCTTCCGGTCGGCCAGCAGCCCGCCGAGCAGCTCCGGTAACGCCTCCGGTCGGACCTCGGGCACGCCGAGGAAGACCAGCCGGTTCACCTCCGGTGTCGCGGCTCGTTGCAGCTCCGCGTAGGCCGGCAGGACCTGCTCCCACTCCTCGTACCGCGGCTCGGCATCGAGCCTGTCGCGCAGCCGTTCGCCGGCGTCGGGCAGCAACGCCCACGCCCGTTCCGTGTCCAGGGCCAGGGGTGCCGGGACGAGCGGGGAGAGCCGGGCGAGCTCGTGGACCAGCCGGGGCTCGAACGACGTCCCGGGGCCGTTGGCCTTGAGCCAGACGGGTCCGGCGGTGGTCGGGGCACGCAGCGCCGTCGACCACGGCTGGGCGTGCGGTTGCTCCCAGCGGCCGGTGACCGGTCGGCGGACCTCGGCCAGCCGGGTCTCCGCCCATTCCTGGACGGTGGCGCGCCAGGACGGGTCGGTCCAGGTCGAGCGCACGGGGAGACCGTACGCGGGTCCGGCCCAGACGTCGTCGGGCGCCTCGGTCCGGCGTGGTGGGATGGTCCGGTGCCCACGCACGGCGACGGCGACCCCCTCCCTGCACCCGGCTCGCTCGCGCCGATGCTGGCCACGGCCGGCCAGCTCCCCACCGACGACGAGCCGGGCCGGTGGGCGTACGAGATGAAGTGGGACGGCGTGCGGGCGCTCGTGCACGTCGGGGGTGGCGACCTGCACGTGGTGAGCCGTTCACTTCGCGACGTGACGGCCAGCTATCCGGAGCTGCGCGGCCTGGCGTCCACGGTCGACGTGCCGTGCGTGCTGGACGGCGAGGTCGTGGCCGTCGACGACCGGGGCCGGCCCAGCTTCTCCGTGCTGCAGCGGCGGATGCACGTACGGGCGCCCGGTACGGCGTTGGTGCGCGAGGTGCCCGTGTCCCTGCTGCTCTTCGACGTCCTGCACGTCGATCGTCGGTCGCTGCTCAGATGCACGTACGACGAGCGACGGGACATGCTTGGCGAGATGGTGCCCGCCGGAGGCCGCTGGGCGGTGCCGCCGGTCTTCGAGGGTGATGGGCCGGCGGCCCTGGAGACGAGCGCCGCGCAGGGTCTCGAGGGGGTGGTCGCCAAGCGGCGGTCCAGCGTCTACGAGCCCGGGCGGCGCAGCCGGGCATGGGTCAAGGTCAAGAACCTGCGCACCCAGGAGGTGGTCATCGGCGGGTGGCGGCCGGGTGCCGGCAGCCGCGAGGGCGGTCTGGGGTCACTGCTGCTCGGGGTGTCGGACGCCGGCGGGCTGAGGTACGTGGGGCACGTCGGGACCGGCTTCGACCGCGCGGCCCTCGAGGACCTGATGACCAGGCTGCGACCGCTGGAGCGCCCCGACTCGCCGTTCAGCGTCCCGCTGCCCCGGCTGCACTCGCGCGATGCCCGGTGGACCGAACCGCAGCTGGTCGGCGAGGTGGCCTACGGGGAGCGGACGCCCGACGGGCTGCTCCGCCACCCGGTGTGGCGTGGGCTGCGGCCGGACAAGGCACCCGCCGAGGTCGTCGACGAGCCCTGATCGCGAGCGGCACACGGTGATCTCACGCATGGCTTGACACAGTGGGGCTAATTTTATTAGCTTCTTGGCTATGGCCACGAGCCGATACCTCGACCGCCCTGAGGGGCGCATCGCCTACGACCTCCACGGCGACAGCGGACCGCTGGTCGTCTGCATCCCCGGAATCGGCGACCTGCGGTCGACCTTCGGCGCGCTGACCACCCGGCTGACCGCCGAGGGCTACCGGGTCGCCTCCATGGACCTGCGCGGCCACGGCGACAGCGACACCACCTTCGATCGGTACGACGACGTCGCCACGGGTGAGGACGCCCTGGCCCTGGTCGAGCACCTCGGGCCTGGACCCGCCCTGCTCGTCGGTAACTCGATGGGCGCGGGGGCCGCTGCCTGGGCCGCCGCGGAGCGACCCGACCGGGTCGCGGGCATCGCGCTGCTCGCCCCATTCGTCCGGGACGGGGACCGGGGCCGGCTGTCCGTGCTCGCCTTCCGCCTCATGCTCACCCGCCCGTGGGGGCCCCGCGCCTGGGACTGGTGGTTCTCCCGCCTCCACGTCACCCGACCCGCCGGGCTCGACGCCCGGCTGCGCGCCGTGCACGATGCCCTCGCCCGCCCGGGACGGTGGCAGGCGTTCGCCGCCACCACCCGTACCAGCCACGCGCCGGTCGAAGCTCGTCTCGGCGAGATCGACGCCCCTGCCCTGGTGGTGATGGGGGAGAAGGACCCCGACTGGCCCGACCCCGCTGAGGAAGCCGAGGCCATCGCCGGCCTGATCGCCGACGCCTCGGTCACCCTGATCCCCCACGTGGGGCACTACCCACAGGTCGAGCGACCCGAGGTGGTCGGACCGCTCGTCGCCGACTTCGCCGGCTCAGCCTTCGCCCGTGCCTAGGGCCGGGCTGACGCCCGACGTGGTCGTCGCCGAGGCCGCGGCGGTGGCCGACGAGTCGGGCTACGAGCGTCTCACCCTCGCCGCGGTCGCCTGCCGCCTCGGCGTGGCGCTCCCCAGCCTGTACAAGCACGTGCGAGGACTCGGCGGGCTCCAGACCGGTCTGGCCACACTCGCCGTACGCGAGCTCGGCGACGTCCTCACCAGGGCCGCCGTCGGCCGCTCGGGACGCGACGCCCTCGTCGCCGTCGCCGCCGCCTACCGCTCGTACGTGCTCGCCCACCCCGGCCGGTATGCCGCGACCGTACGGGCGGCGCGGCCGGAGGACCTCGACCACAAGGGTGCCAGCGACGAGGTGCTGCGAACGGTACTGGCCGTGCTCCGCTCGTACGGGCTGGAGGGCGGCGACGCCGTCGACGCCGCTCGGACCCTGCGCAGCGCCCTGCACGGCTTCGCCTCGCTGGAGGTGGCCGGCGGCTTCGGGTTGCCGCGCGACGTGGACCGAAGCTTCGACCGCATGGTCGCCGCCCTCGACGTCGCCCTGCGCTCCTGGCCGTCGACGCCACCCGACCGATGAGTTCGGGGCGGCGCCCCGGTCTCTCAGGTGACACGACGTGACGACCGACAGGAGACAGACCGTGCTGGCAGACGCCCCTACCTTCAGCAGCTTCGCCGTCGACGACGTCGCCAAGGCGCGCGACTTCTACTCCGACACCCTGGGCCTGCGGGTCACCGAGGTGCCGGACATGGGACCGCTGCTCACCCTCCACCTGGCGGGCGGGCACGACGTCATGCTCTACGAGAAGTCGGACTTCAGCCCGGCCACGTACACCGTGCTCAACTTCGAGGTCGACGACATCGACGCCACGGTCGACCACCTGGCCGGTCGCGGGGTCGCGTTCGAGCGCTACGACGGCTTCGAGCAGGACGACAAGGGAATCGCCCGCGACCCGGTGGGTCCGGCGATCGCGTGGTTCACCGACCCGGCCGGCAACATCCTCGCCGTGCTCGAGGGTGGGGGCCGCACCTAGCCGCGGCGGCTCGGACCGTCGCATCCCCCCAGGGTGACCGCCGACCCGGGCAGAACGGGCACTAGTCCCTGTCCCCCGTCCCCTCGCGACCGGCACGATGCTGGTGCAGGGAGCGAGGAGGACAGCCCATGGTGACCACGCCGGAGCACGCCGCGACCGCACAGGGACCCGACGCCTGGCGCGGCTTCCGAGGCCATGGCTGGCGCGACGCCGTCGACGTCCGAGGGTTCATCGTCGACAACTACGCGCCGTACGAGGGCGGGTCCGACTTCCTGGTCGGACCGACCGTCCGTACCAAGGAGGTCTGGGCGCGGCTGCTCGACCTCATGGCGGTGGAGCGCGAGCGCGGCGTCCTCGACGTCGACACCCACACCCCGTCGACGATCACGTCGCACGCGCCCGGCCACATCGAGGGCGAGATCGTCGTCGGCCTGCAGACGGACGGCCCGTTGAAGCGCGCGATCATGCCCAACGGCGGCTGGCGGGTGGTCGAGAACGGCCTGCGCGCCTACGGCTACGAGCCCGACCCCGAGGTCAGGAAGATCTTCACGAGTTACCGCAAGACACACAACGACGGGGTGTTCGACGCGTACACCGCGCCGATCAGGGCCGCCCGCCAGAGCGGTGTCATCACCGGCCTGCCCGACGCCTACGGGCGGGGCCGGATCATCGGCGACTACCGACGGCTCGCCCTCTACGGGCTGGACCGGCTGGTCGAGGCCAAGCACCAGGAGCGGGCGGCGCTCGACGACGCCTTCTCCACCGACGCGGTCATCCGCGATCGCGAAGAGCTCGCCGAGCAGATCCGTGCCCTCGAGGAGCTGCGCCAGATGGCCGCCACGTACGGCATCGACGTCGCGCAGCCGGCCCGGACGGCGTACGAGGCCGTGCAGTGGCTCTACCTCGCCTACCTCGCCGCGGTGAAGGAGCAGAACGGCGCGGCCATGTCGCTGGGCCGGGTCAGCACGTTCCTCGACGTCTACCTCGAGCGCGACCTGGCGGAGGGGCGGCTCACCGAGGAGCAGGCTCAGGAGCTGGTCGACGACTTCGTGATCAAGCTGCGCATCGTCCGCTTCCTTCGCACGCCCGAGTACGACGCCCTCTTCTCCGGCGACCCCACTTGGGTGACCGAGTCGATCGGTGGCATGGGGCTCGACGGACGCACCCTGGTGAGCCGCACGTCGTTCCGCTTCCTCCAGACGCTCTACAACCTGGGCCCGGCGCCGGAGCCCAACCTCACCGTCTTCTGGTCGCCGGCGCTGCCCGAGGGCTTCAAGCGCTTCGCCGCCAAGGTGTCCGTCGACACCAGCGCGATCCAGTACGAGAACGACGAGCTGATGCGGCCGCGCTTCGGCGACGACACGGCGATCGCCTGCTGCGTATCGGCGATGCCGGTGGGCAAGCAGATGCAGTTCTTCGGCGCGCGGGTCAACCTCGCCAAGACCCTGCTGTACGCGATCAACGGCGGCCGCGACGAGGTCAGCGGCAAGCAGGTCGGGCCCACCCGGCCGCCAGTCGACGGCGACATGCTCGACTACGACGACGTGACGGCCCGGCTCGACGGCTTCATGGAGTGGCTGGCCGAGACCTACGTCAACGCGCTCAACGTCATCCACTACATGCACGACAAGTACGCGTACGAGCGGGTGGAGATGGCGCTGCACGACTACGCGCCGCACCGCACGCTGGCCTGCGGCATCGCCGGCCTGTCAGTGGCCGCCGACTCCTTGTCGGCCATCAGGTACGCGACCGTGCGGCCCGTCCGCGACGAGACCGGCCTGGTCGTGGACTACGAGGTCGACGGCCAGTTCCCCACGTACGGCAACAACGACGACCGAGTCGATCAGATCGCCGTACGGCTGGTGGAGACCTTCATGGAGAAGGTCCGGCACTACCCGGCGTACCGCGACGCCCAGCACACGCAGTCGGTGCTCACCATCACCAGCAACGTGGTCTACGGCAAACACACCGGCAACACGCCGGACGGTCGCCGCGCGGGTGAGCCCTTCGCACCCGGCGCGAACCCGATGCACGGGCGTGACCACAAGGGCCTGGTGGCGGCGGCGCTGTCCGTGGCCAAGCTGCCGTACGACGACGCCGAGGACGGGATCTCGCTGACCGCCTCGGTGATGCCCGGAACGCTCGGTCGTACCGAGGACGAGCGCATCAGCACGCTGGTCGGGATCCTCGACGGGTACATGGTCTCCGACGGGTTCCACATGAACGTCAACGTGCTCAACCGCGAGACGCTCGTGGAAGCCATGGAACACCCGGAGAAGTACCCGCAGCTGACCATCCGGGTGTCGGGCTACGCGGTGAACTTCGTCCGGCTGACGCGCGAGCAGCAGCACGACGTCATCAACCGCACCTTCCACATGAACCTCTGAGGACGCCGAGCCTGTGCCCGACCACCGACCGCGCCAGGGGACCGGGGCCGCCACGGCGGGTCCGGTCACCGGCGCGCCCGCGCCCGACGAGGCCGGCGAGGTCCTGACCGGCTACATCCACTCGGCCGAGACCACCGGCACGGTCAACGGGCCCGGCGTGCGCTACACGCTCTACATGTCCGGCTGCCCGCTGCGCTGCCTCTACTGCCACAACCCCGACACCTGGGAGATGCGGCTCGGCGAGCGGGTGCACGTGGAGCAGGTGGTCGAGGACATCGGCAAGTTCCTGGTCTTCCTGGAGCGGACCGGCGGCGGGCTCACCGCGAGCGGCGGCGAACCGCTGCTGCAGCCTGGCTTCCTGCTCGCGCTCTTCCGCCGGGTCAAGCAACGCTGGGGGATGCGGACGGCGCTCGACACGTCCGGCAACCTGGGCGCCCGGGCACCGGACGCGCTGCTCGACGTCACCGACCTCGTGCTGCTCGATGTCAAGAGCGGGCTGCCAGCCACGTACCGCCGCGTCACCGGTGCCGAGCTGGCGCCGACGCTGGACTTCGGCCGCCGGCTCGCCGCGCGGGGGAACCGGATGTGGATCCGGTACGTGCTGGTGCCGGGCTACACCGACGGCGCGGACGACCTGGCGGCCGTGGCCGACTACGCGGCCTCGCTCGGCCCGGTGGTCGAGCGGGTGGAGGTACTCCCGTACCACGACCTCGGCGCGCACAAGTACACGGAGCTGGGGCTGACCTACCCGTTGCCGGGCGTGCCGGGGCCAACCAGCGAGCAGGTGGAGACGACGCGGGCGGCCTTCCGGACCCGTGGGCTCACGGTGCTCTGACTTGCTGCGTCACTGTCCCGTGGCGTCCGCGTGGCGTCCGCTGGACCGGTCAGACCACGCGCCCGACCCCGGGCAGCCGGGTGACGGCGTACCCGACCGCGAAGCACACCGGCACCGCGACGACTGCAACGAGCAGGAACTTGAGCTCGGGGCCCAGCGGCACGACCCGGAATGCCAGCATCACCGAGACGAGCACCACCGGGTGCAGCACGTACGTCGCATACGATCCCCGTCCGGCCTTGGCCATCAGCGGGCCGTGGGTCGGCCAGCGGCGGCGCACCCACGCCAGGCACCACAACGAGAACGTGACCGAGACGACGCCGTACAGGGTGGCGAACGAAGCACTGGCCCAGTTGAAGCCACCCAGTGCCGCATCCAGCTGGTCGCGGGCCCCCGCGAAGGACACCAGCAGCAGGGTGAGGCCAACGCCGACGATGGTGACGTGGCCGAGCCGGCGCTCGGTGTCCCTGGACAACCGGCCGTCCCAGCCTGCCTCGGCAGCCATCACACCGAGCGCGAACAGGACTGCGGCCTGCGTCCAGGCGCTCACGCGCACGTTCAGTAGGTGGGTGTCGAGCAGCGTCGTGACCTGCCACACCGCCAGCGACCCGACGCCGATGGCCGACGCCGCGACGACGAGCGATCTCCTGCCCGGCCTCCGGCGCAGACCGGTGAGGGGCCGGATCGACCGCAGCGCGGCGTAGCCCAGTGAGAAGCCAAGCAGCGCGACGACGAACCACGTCACCGAGAACTCGGTGACGGCCAGATATCCGAGGAAGGTGTCGTCCTCATCCCACTGGTTGCCCAGGTAGTCGGCCAGCGGGTGCACGACCAGCACGAAGAACAGCAGCGGTACGCCGAGCCGTAGCAGCCGGCTGCCCACGAAGCCGCCGGGTCCGCGTCGCGCCAGCGATCGGACCGAGAACCACCCGGCCACCACGAACAGCGGGCCGAGCCCGAAGACGCCGCCTAGCAGAGCCGGCAGGGCGAACGCGACGGAGACGGCCGTGTTCGCCACCAGTTCGTCGTCGTAGTAGAAACCGGCGAAGTCTGCGACGTATCCCGTGGCGGTGTGCACCACGATGACGCCGGCGATCAGGACAACCCGCAGCGTGTCTACCCATCGCTCGCGCTGCCGGGTGTCCACCGAGTCGCCGGTCGAGGTCATGAGCACCTCCCCGCTCATCCCCAGCGTGCGTCGGCCGCGGCTGAGGAAGCAGAGGCAGACGACCCAGCTCAGAAGGTGTGCGCTCCGGCCCCCGGAACCCCGATCGGATCACCGGAGCCGTCGACGCGGTGTTCCGCCGCGCGATGTGGCTCGGTGCCGGGTTCGCTCGCCCAGCGCTGTCCCCCGCCACGCCGGGGCTCTTCCCGGCCTGACCACATGCGAGGCCGTGATCGCCGACCTCCTCAGCCGCGGCCTCACCAACCCGATGATCGCCGAGTGGCTTTGCCTGTCGAGGAAGATCGTCACCGAGGGGCCCTCGCCAGGCGCCGGGGCGTCCTGTGGCTCACACTCGAGGTGCCAGCGCCCCCTCACGGAGGTGCTCGTCGTCGCGCAGGCCGTCCAGGCGCTGACGCTCCCGTGCCAGTCAAGGTGGCGGGAACGGCTCGGGCGTCAGTCCCCGAGCGCTCAAGCCTGCCGCGCCGCCTGGGCGATGATGTCGGCCAGCTCGGCCGGCCGGCTCCACATCGGCCAGTGGCCCGTGGGCAGGTCGACGAGCTCCAGCCGCCGGTGCTGCAGGAGCCCGGCGAGGAACGGCATTCCCTGCTGGGCGTAGGAGCGGTAGTCGGCCGCCGAGAAGGCGGTGCACACCATGGTGCCCGGCACGTCGAGACGACGGTCGTCGGCGAGCGAGGCGGCCTCGCGCATCGAGCAGGCCGGTTGCGGAACGGCCCGCTCCTGGAACGTGGCCAGCTGTTCCTCGCTCAGACCCGCCATCGACCCCTGCTCGAGCTCCTCGTCGTACTGGGCCGAGAGCGGGTGCTCGCTGCCTCCCACGTCGGGGTCGATGGCGTACCCGTCAACGACCGGCGCCGTATCGACCCAGACGACGTGGTCGACCTCGTCGACGTGCCGGTCCAGGGCGACGGTTGCAGGGACGGTCGCGCCGCTATGGGCGACCAGCACGGTGCGGGCGCCATCAGGTGCGAGGGCGAGAGCCTGCTCGATCGCCGCGACCTGGTCCTGCAGGCGCACGGAACCGCGATCAGGGTGGTTGGCCTCGAGGCCCGGCAGGGTGAGCGTGACCGCCGCCACACCGTACTCGTGCAGGTGGGCGACGACCTCGTCCCAGGCCCAGGCACCGAGCCAGAAGCCCGGGACGAGGACGACGTGGGCGGGAGCCTGGCTCCCGGCGGTACTGCTCATGGCGCCATTGTGCCGAATCATCCAGGGCCGTTCCGGTCCGCGAGCGGTGGAGACGTACGTGCTTCCGAGCGACATCCCCCTCGTCCTGCAGCCGCACGGTCTGCTGCAGCGGCGATCGCCGTTCCATCCGTCCATGGTCGCAGTCCGCGCGCTGGGTGGGGCGCACGATGGCCTGCCGATCTTGCCGAGAAGTGGGCGCGCCGCTACGAGCCAGGTAAGCCGTCGACCTACGACAACAATGTCGAGAAGCGAGGAGCGGCTCCGTCCCTGGGGCGAACGTGGCCACCATGGCCGCACTGCATCGAGGAGGACATGATGGCCAAGTACCTGTTGCTCAAGCACTACCGAGGTGGCCCGACGCCGGTGCACGACGTACCCATGGACCGGTGGACTGAGGAGGAGATCGCCGCCCACATGCAGTACATGCACGACTTCGCTGCACGGCTCGAGGGCACCGGCGAGTTCGTCGACGGCCAGGCGCTGTCCCCGGAAGGCACCTTCGTCCGCTACGACGGTGAAGGGCGACCGCCGGTGACCGACGGCCCCTTCGCGGAGACCAAGGACCTGATCGCCGGCTGGTATGTGATCGACGTCGACGGCTACGACCGCGCAGTCGAGCTGGCCGGCGAGCTGTCGGCGGCTCCAGGGGCAGGCGGAAAGCCGATCCACGAGTGGCTCGAGGTGCGCCCCTTCCTGACCGCACCTCCGACCGTCACAGAGTGACGTCGACAGGCGAACACCGACTCCGGGCACTTACGCCGTCAGTGATCGGGGTCCTCGTCCGCCGCGGAGCCGACTTCGAGGCGGCCGAGGACGCCGTCCAGGACGCCCTGGTCGAAGCGGTGCGCCTGTGGGCGACCGGACCGCCGCGCGACCCGAAGGGCTGGCTGGTCACCGTGGCCTGGCGCAAGTTCCTCGATGCCGCCCGCGCCGATGCCTCCCGGCGTCGGCGCGAGGAGCTCGTCGAGGAGCAGCCGGCCCCCGGTCCCGCCGCGTCGGTGGACGACACCTTGCAGCTCTACTTCCTGTGCGCCCACCCGTCCCTCACGCCGGCGTCGGCTGTCGCACTCACCCTGCGCGCCGTCGGCGGCCTGACCACACGTCAGATCGCGCAGGCCTACCTCGTGCCGGAGGCGACCATGGCACAGCGGATCAGCCGGGCCAAGAGAACCGTCTCGGACGTCCGGTTCGACCAGCCCGGCGACGTCGCCACGGTCCTGCGCGTGTTGTACCTCGTCTTCAACGAGGGCTACTCGGGCGACCTCGACCTCGCCGCGGAGGCCATCCGGCTGACCCGCCAACTGGCGACCGCCATCGACCACGAGGAGGTCGCCGGGCTCCTGGCCCTGATGCTGCTCCACCACGCCCGGCGCTCCGCCCGCACCCGCCCCGATGGCAGTCTCGTGCCGCTCACCGAGCAGGACCGCAACCTCTGGGACAGGCGGCTGATCGCCGAGGGCGTCGAGATCCTGCAAACCGCCCTCGCCCGGGACAGGATCGGCGAGTTCCAGGCCCAGGCGGCGATCGCGGCTCTGCACGCCGACGCCCGCACGGCCGTGGAGACCGACTGGGTGCAGATCGTCGAGTGGTACGACGAGCTGGTGCGGCTCACCGACAGCCCGCTCGTCCGCCTCAACCGTGCCGTAGCCGTCGGCGAGGCCGACGGTCCGCGGGCGGGCCTGGCCGCCTTGGCGAAGCTCGACCCCACGTTGCCGCGCCATGCCGCGGTCGCTGCCTACCTGCAGGAGCGGGACGGGGACGCGGCGACCGCCGCGCGCCTCTACGCCGAAGCCGCCAGGCAGGCGTCCAACCTCCGAGAACGCGACCACCTGACCCGACAGGCGGCACGGCTCAACACCACCCGTCGCGGTTGACCACCGACCGGGAGATACCGCTGCTCCACCCGCCGTTCATAACCAAGGGCTCGTCGCTCGGCGTGCCCAGGTCGCTGGTGCCGCCGGGTCAACCGGTTCGGGTCCGTGAACACCGGTCTGGCGAGCTCGGGACCCGAGGCGAGCACCCGAGGCCACTGGACTGGTGGACGCCGTCGTCGTCTCCGCGCCGGCGGGACTCCTCCCGGTCCGGCGCTCCTTGACCTGGGCGCCGTTCACCCGCCCGCCGCAGCTGATCCCGCTCGTATGCCACTCCCGGTCACGCCCGTGGCCAGCGGCGACCGATGAGTTCGACACCGCCGTGTCGTCACAACCCTGACCGCGACGCAAGGAGCACACTGGGTGGCCACGTTCGTGTTGATCCACGGCGCCGGTGACGTCGGCTGGTACTGGCACCTGGTGCAGGCCGAACTGCGTCGCCGCGGCCACGACGCGCTCGCCCCCGATCTGCCCTGCGAGGACAACTCGGCCACCCTCGACGACTACGCCGACACCGTGGTCGAGGCGATCGGCGGCCGCCGCGACCTGGTCGTGGTCGGCCAGTCCTACGGCGGATTCACCGCACCGCTGGTGGCCGACCGGGCGCGGGCCGACCTGCTGGTGCTGGTCGCCGGCATGGTCCCGGTACCCGGTGAGCCGCCAGCACGGTGGTGGGACACCACCGGCTACCGCCACGCCGTGCGCGAGCAGGCCCGCCGCGACGGCGGCCTGACCGGCAGCGACGACCCGTTGCTCACCTTCTACCATGACCTGCCCCGCGCCCTCGCCGAGCAGGCCATGGGCAAGGAGCGGGACGAGTCCGACGCCGCCTACCAGCAGCCCTGGCCGCTGACGGCCTGGCCGGACGTCACCACCAGATTCGTGCTCTGCACCGAGGACCGGTTCTTCCCGCCCGAGTTCCTCCGTCGCGTGGTGGCCGACCGGCTGGCCATCGTCCCCGATCAGATCAAGGCCGGACACTGCGTCGCCCTGAGCCACCCCGCCGAGCTCACCGATCTGCTGACCAGCTACCTCGCCACCACGGATGCAGGTGCTCCGCAGCGCTGACAGCGGCGCCCCT
>DASTQL010000012.1:0-7012 GCA_035761805.1 Jiangellales bacterium
CGTACGCCGCGAGCATCCCGGCGCCGGCCGGCGGCTCGAGCAGGTCGGGACGACCGGCGCCCTGGAGCACGGCCTGCGCCGCCCCGCTCGGCAGCCACTTCGGCTCCACGTCGGAGACGACGGGGAGGACGCCCTCCCCCACGAACCGCCACATCAGCAGCACCACGATCGCGACCGTGGTGTTGCCCGCGAGCGTCCCGAGGCCGCTGGCGACCACCGCCCAGAGCGCGGTGAGCCCGACCGCGGCGCCCACGGCGCGCCAGGTGGCGGCGTCGCCAAGGGCGACCGGGAGCCCCTCCTGGTGGAGGAGGGCGCCCCCCACCACGAGGGACGTGCCCGTCGCGGCCAGCCCCACCACGAGTCCGGCGACGGCGGAGGCTGCCAGCTTGGCGGCCACGACGCGGGGGCGCCGGGGCTCCGCCAGGTAGGTCGCGCGGACGGTGTGGTGCTGCCAGTCGCCGGCGCTCGCCACGATCGCGACGAGGATCGCGAGGAACCACACGCCCTCGGCGGGGGCGCGGACGAGAAAGGCGAGGTCGAGGTCGGCGGCAGTGAGGTCGCCCTCACCGGTCCCGGTGGCGATGGACACCGCGGCGTAGGAGACCAGTCCGGTGAGGATCACGGCAAGCCCCAGCACGGCCCAGGACAGCCGCAGCGTACGGATCTTGAGCAGCTCGGTGGCGACGAGGTCGGTCATGGCAGGGTCCTTTCCGGGTCGGTGAGGCCGAGGTAGAGGTCCTCGAGGGAGTCGGTGCCCGCCCTGGCCACGAGCTCCTCGACGGAGCCGTGGGCGACGAGGCGGCCACGGTCGATCACGACGACGTCGTCGACGGTGCGGGCGAGCTCGGTCAGCAGGTGGCTGGAGACGAGGACCGTCCGGCCCTCGCCGGCGAGTCGGCGCAGCTGCGTGCGCAGCCAGTGCACGCCCTGGGGGTCCAGACCGTTGGCCGGCTCGTCGAGCACCAGCGTCTCGGGGTCGCCGAGGAGTGCGGCCGCCAGCGCGAGGCGTTGACGCATGCCCATGGAGTAGCCGCCGACGCGACGACGGGCAGCGCTCGTGAGGCCCACGTCCTCGAGCAGCGCGTCGACGCGGCGGTCCGGGACGCGGATCGGTCGACCGATCACCCGGAGGGCGTTGCGACCGGTGCGTCGGGGGTGGAACTGGTCGGGATCGGTGAGCGCGCCGACCACGGTGGTCGGGTGCTCCAGCTCCACGTACGGGCGCCCGTCGATGAGGGCGCGCCCTGACGTGGGCTTCGTGAGCCCCAGCAGCATCCGCATGGTGGTGGACTTGCCCGCGCCGTTGGCGCCGACCAGGCCGGTGATGCTGCCGGGCTCGAGGGTGAAGGACAGGTCGTCGACCGCGGTCACCGCGCCGTAGCGTCTGGTGAGCCGGTCCAGCTCGATGAGTGCCATGGCCCGAGGCTCCGCCCCGCGGGGCGTCCGGTCGTCCGCGTACGGGAGTCAACCCACGTACTCCGTGGGGAGTAGGCGCTAGCGGCTCCCCGGGACGACCAGGCCGGCCTCGTAGGCGAGGACGACCAGACCGGCGCGGTCGCGCACTCCCAGCTTGGTGAGGATCCGGCTCACGTGGGTCTTGGCGGTGAGCGGGCTCACCACGAGCTCGTCGGCGATCTCGGCGTTGGACAGCCCGCGCCCGACGAGCCGGAGCACGTCCACCTCCCGCTCGGTGAGCCGCGAGACCAGCCGACGGTCGGGTCGCCCGGCGGGTCCCCGGGCGAACTCCGCGACCAGGCGCCGGGTCACGGAGGGGGCGATCAGTGCCTCCCCCGCGGCGACCACCCGGATCGCCTGCAGCAGCTGCTCGGGGGGCACGTCCTTCAGGAGGAAGCCGCTGGCACCCGCGCGCAGCGCGCCGTACACGTACTCGTCCAGGTCGAAGGTCGTGAGCACGAGCACCCGCACCGAGGACGTCGCGGGGTCCGTGGTGATCCGCCGGGTGGCCTCGATCCCGTCCAGGCCGGGCATCCGCACGTCCATGAGCAGCACGTCCGGACGAGCCTCGCGGGCCAGCGCCACGGCCGCCGTGCCGGAGTCGGCCGTCCCGACCAGCTCGAGGTCCTCCGCCAGCCGGACCTGGAGCGCGAAGCCGTCACGGACGAGGGCCTGGTCGTCGGCGATGGCAACCCGAGTCATGGAGCGGCCGCCCGGTTCCGCGGCCAGCGGGCAGCGACCCGCCAGCCGGGTCCGTCCGACCTGGGGCCGGTCTCCAGCTCGCCGCCGAGGGCTTCGACCCGCTCCCTCATCCCGCGGAGACCCTGCCCACCGCCGAGGTCGCTCGCAGCCGTGTCGGGTGCAGGCTGGCCGGCACCGTCGTCGCGCACCTCGACCGAGGTCGTGGGGCCGGCAGTCACGACCACCTCGACGCGCCCTGCCCGGGCGTGCCTGACCACGTTGGTGATCGCCTCCTGGACCAACCGGTACGCGGCGGACCCGACCGCCTCGGGAACCGCGGCGAGGTCGCCGTCGACGGTCGCCGAGACGTCCAGGCCAGAGCGTCGCGCTGCAGCCAGCAGGCCGTCCAGGCCCGTCAGCCCGGGGGCGCTGCCGTCGCGGAGCAGACCGAGCAACCAGCGGGTCTCCGCCAGCGACGCCCGGCTGGTCTCCTCGATCGCCTGCAGTGCTCGACGCGTCTCCTCGGCCTCTCCCGCGTCCAGGGCGACCCGGCCGGTCCCGGCCTGGACGGCGATGGCGCCGAGCCCGTGGCCGACGACGTCGTGGAGCTCGCGGGCCAGCCGGAGTCGCTCCTCGGCCGCTGCCTCCCGCCGTTGGGCCTCCCGGCGGCCGGCCGCGGCCCACCCCGCCAGCCCGACCGCGGCTGCCAGCGCCCCGACCAGGAGGTAGGTCGGGACGATGGACGCACCTCCGGCGGCCACCGTGACGAGTCCCAGGAGAACCAGGACGGCGGTCGCCGTCGCGCCGGCCGAGCCTCGCGGACCCGCCGTGCGAAGGAGGCCGTGCAGCGCCAGCCAAGGCGCGACCGGGACGACGGGGCCCCAGACCAGTGCCTGCACCGCCCAGGCCCCGGTGGCGGCGACGGCCACGGTCCGGGGTCGCCGCGATCGCCACAGCAGCGTGAGGCCGGCCACCACGCCGAGCAGTGAGGCGGCCGCCCCGGCCGGCCCGTCGGCCTGCGCGGCGCTCCCCGGCCGTACGGACAGGGCTCCCACGACGGCGCAGCCCACAGCGAGCACCCGGTCGACGGTGGCGGGCGCGGGACGGGGCGGCATGCGGTCCATGGCGACCGCGACGCTACGCCGCCCGACGTCCTCGTGCTCCGGCCCGAGAACCGGGCCGGAGCACGGGTGGAGGACCGGAGGGGGATCCGACGGCCACGGGGGGGTCATGACCGCCGGTACTGGTCCTCGGCCCCGCCCGCCGCGTGTCCGGAGCCGACGGCGCGGGGTGTGGAAGCCGGGTCATGCGGCAGCTGAGGACCCGACCTCCACGGTTTCTACTCTGCACCTCGCCGGTGAGAACAGGGTGAGTGGCGGGTGAGAATCGGATGAGAACGTCCTCCTCGTTCCGCACGGTCTGGGGGTCCGAAGCGTGGTGGACTGCGTGAGTCGTCCTGGTTTCTCCCGGCGGACCATGGTGTCCCGCGCGCCCCTTCGCGGGCGTCGGCGGACCGCGGTGAGCGTGGGAGACTCCTGCCCCGTGGACGGGCACCCCGAGCGGCTGCTGGCGAGGGTGGTGCTGCTCGCCGGTCCCTCGGGCAGCGGCAAGTCGCACCTGGCCGAGGCTTCCGGCCTGCCGGTGCTCCCCCTGGACGACTTCTACCGCGACGGCGACGACCCGGACCTGCCGCGCGAGCCGGAGCTGGGCATCGTGGACTGGGACGACCCGCGGGCGTGGGACGCCGAGCGCGCGGTCGCGACCCTCGAGACGATCTGCCGGACGGGCTGCACCGAGGTCCCCGTCTACGACATCGCCGCCGACCGGGCGACGACCACCCGGCGCTTCTGCGTAGACGGCGCGAGGGCCTTCGTCGCCGAGGGACTCTTCGCCGCGGAGATCGTCGGCGCGTGCCGGGACCGGGGCATCCTCGCCGAGGCGATCGTCCTGCACCGGGCACCGTGGAAGAACTTCGCCCGGCGACTGGTGCGCGACCTGGTGGAGCGCCGCAAGCCCCCGCTCACCTTGCTGAGGCGCGGGCGGCTGCTCATGGCCGCCGAGGCGGAGGTGGTACGCCGCCAGGTGGCTCTGGGGTGTCGCCCGTACGACGCGCGCCGGCTCCGGCGGGTGCTCGCGGCACTCCCGGCGGTGCAGAAGGGGCAGCCGGCGGCCTGACCTCTGCCATCCGCACGGCGCTCGAGGAGCGGCTCCACCGTCTCACCGAGGAGGCCGGGCGCGCTGCCCGGGCGGAGCGGGTTCGTGCCTTCCTGGTCGACGAGGCCTGGCAGCAGATCCCGCCGACGTCGTCGGGAGCGAGGTGCGCAAGGGAGAGCGGGAGGCGATCCTCGGTATCGGCCCGGAGGGCGTGTGATCGTCGACAGCTCCGCTCTCACGGCGGTGCTCCTCAGAGAGCCGGGGTTCGAGAGGGTCCTTCACCACCTGACCGGGCCCGAGCCGGTTCGCGTCGGTGCGCCGAGCCTCGTCGAGACCAGGATCGTCCTCACAGCTGGGATCGGACTGGTGGGCAAGAGCCTGCTGGCGCGTCTGCTCGACGAGAGCGGCGTGGAGGTGGTCGACCTCCGTCGCGAGCACTGGACCGCAGCGGTCGACGCCTTCGTGGGGTATGGCAAGGGACCTCCCACTCGTCCCGTCGCGCTGACCAAGTCGGGCCCTGGGGCGTGCTCAACGTAGCCTCGGACGGTGGCACCACCGACAAGCGCCCCCGGCCGACCGGCCGGTACGTGGTGCGCCCGGACGGCGGCCTTCGTCGGGCTCGCGGTCGTTCTGGCGGCGTGCGGAGCCGCTTCCGAGGCGGGTGGGGGCCGGACTCCCGCACCCGTCAGCACGGCGTCAGCCACGTCTCCGCCGGGGCCGCAGTCGACGGCGACGTCCGAGACGGCGACCCCGACCGAGGAGCCCGCCCCCGGTCCGGTGACGATCGCGCTGGGCGGCGACGTGCACTTCGAGGGGCCGCTACGGAAGCGGCTCGCCGATCCGGCCTCCGCGCTGGACACCGTGGCGCCGCTGCTGTCGGGTGCCGATCTGGCGGTGGTCAACCTGGAGTCGTCGGTGGGGACGGGCGGGACCCCGGAGCCCAAGCGCTTCCGCTTCCAGGCACCGCCCACGGCTCTCACGGCGCTGGCGGCGGCCGGCGTGGACGTGGTGACGATGGCCAACAACCACGCGAAGGACTTCGGCGACGACGGCTTCGCCCAGACCCTGGCCGCTGCGGCCGACGCCGAGACGGATGACCCGCCCGTGTCCATCGTGGGGGTGGGCGCCGACGCCGCGGCCGCCTTCGCTCCCGCCGTACGGGAAGTACGGGGGACGACGGTCGCGGTCATCGGAGCGCACAGCGCCGACGACCCGACGGCCGACCAGACGGCACACTGGGCGGCGGACGAGGAACGGCCCGGCGTGGCGGTCACGAGGGACGGTCTGGGACCCCTCGTCGACGCCTTACGGGAAGCGGCAGGCAGGGCCGACGTCGTCATCGTGTTCATGCACTGGGGCGTCCAGGGCGAGTCCTGCCCGAGCGAGTCGCAGCGGGCCACGGCGCGGGCCCTCGCCGATGCGGGGGCGACGGCAGTCGTCGGTTCCCACGCCCACGAGCTGCAGGGCTCGGGCCTGCTCGACACCACGTACGTGGCCTACGGGCTCGGCAACTTCGTCTGGTACCGGCCCGGGCCCACCGGTGTCCTCACCCTGACCGTCCTGGACGGCCGCGTGGCGGGCGAGACCTGGATCCCCGCGGAGATCGGTACGGACGGCCTGCCGGTGGCCGTCCAGGGCACTGAGGCCGAGCGCCTCTCGGCCGAGTTCGCGGGGCTGCGCGACTGCACCGACCTCACCGCGCTCGGGTGAGCCACCGCGGTAGCCGGCGCGGACGGCCGGCACCGACCTTCGCGTCGCGGGCTCCTACAGCCGCAGACCCATACCGTCGCACGCGCAGCTGTTGGTGCGGGCGCAGTGTCGCGAGTTCCACATCATCCTCGCCTACTCGGACCGCCGGCTCACCCGATGGATGCCGGAGGTTGCCGTTGACGTCGTCCGAGTGATCCGCGTGGCCGGTTCGAGCGTGTCCAGGACTCACGGATCGGTGACCAACCGAGGCGACCGTTCGATACCGTGCGCGTCACATAGCTACTCGCAGCGGAGTTCGCGATGGGCGAGGTGTCCGTGCTCGGCCCCGTCCTGGTCCGGGACGGCGATTCACCGGTGCACGTCGGCGGTTCCCGGCAACGTCGGCTTCTTGCGACCCTGCTGCTGCACCACAACCACCCGGTGTCCGTCGCCGCCCTCGTCGACTGCGTGTTCGGCGATTCTCCGCCGCGGCGTGCCGAGGCCACTCTTCGGACCTATGTGACTCGGCTGCGACGAGTCATTCCCGACGGCATCGACGTGGTCGCCGAGCCGCGGGGGTACGTCCTCCGTACCGACGCTCAGGATGCTGTCGACGCGACCCGTTTCGCGGCCGAGCACGCTCGCGGCCGGCAGCTGGTCGCGCATGAGGAGCATGGCCCAGCGGCTCAGGTGTTCACCGGGGCACTGAAGCTGTGGCGCGGACGACCCTTCGAGGACATCGCGGACGAGCCATGGGCCGCGGCCGAGGTACGCCGACTCGAGGAAGCACGGACCGCCTGCCGCGTAGATCTGGTGGATGCGCTGCTCGCCGACGACCGAACCGTCGAGGCGCTCGCGGTTGTCGACCAGCTGGTCGCCACGGACCCGTTCAACGAGTCTCATCGGCTGCGCCTGGCGCGCGCGCTCTACCGAGCCGGCCGGGCGAGCGACGCTCTGGACGCGCTGCGCGAGTTTCGCGGCCTGCTCGCCGAGGAACTCGGCATAGACCCCTCTCCCGACCTGGACGGGCTCG
>DASTQL010000013.1:0-6650 GCA_035761805.1 Jiangellales bacterium
CGGGTATGACCACGACGACCGCCACGCCGACCCGCCACCGGGGGCTCGGTGCCTTCCTCGGGCTCGTCTCCCTCTCCGCGTACGGAGGGGTGGTCGGGTTCCTGGCCGGCGCCATCGACATGGGACCGGAGATCACCTCCCGGTTCCCCTTCGCCAGCCCGGTCCTCGCGGGGATCGCCCTGCTCGCGGTGGTGGCCGTACCGACGACCGTCGCGGCGGTCGCGGCGTTGCGGGGGTCGCCGCGCACGGGTGATCTGACCACGGTCGCCGGCGTCCTGCTCGTCGGCTGGATCGTGGTGCAGGTACTGGTCATCCGCGAGTTCTCGTGGTTCCAGCCGGCCTACGGGCTGGTCGGGTTGGTGTTGCTGGTCCTCGGCCTGCGGCTGCGCGCCCGAGGCTGACAGCCGCGAACGACCCGGGGTGTCACCACCCCGTGGTCGCCGCTTCGTCGTCAGGCACAGGTGAACTGGTCCCTGCTGATCACGACATCGCCTCGGCCGTTGACGGTGATCTTCCCCGACAGCGACATCGTCAGTCGCGAGCCGTCCGTGCCGGTGAGGACGCTGCGGAGCCGGTACTGGGCGATGAGGAGGTCGTCCGCCTCGCCCGAGGCGGTGGCGAGCACGTTCAGCTTCTCCCGGTACGTGCCGGAGTAGCTCGGGAGCGTGGCGTCGTCCGGGATCAGCTCGACGAAGCCGTCGACGACCCCGTTCACGTGGCCCTCGTCCGAGGGACCGTCGCCTGTCGACAAGACCAGCTTGGCCTGCCCGGTCCGGACCTCGTGGAACGTGCCGGCCCAGTCGACGCACGGGATCTCGCCTGCAGCGAATGGCTCGTAGGCGTCGTACTCCTCCACGTAGACGTCGTGCTGAGCGGGTGCGCCGGCAGCCGGCAGGGCGCCGAGGGCCAGGGCGGCTGCCACGAGCGAGGCGGCGAGGGTGGCGGTGGTGAGCTTCATGACAGACCTCTCCTTCGTACGAGTCGGCGGTCAGCCGACCAGGCAGGTGACGGTCCCGACGACGAACGCCAGCGAGCCGAGGGCCAGCGCGGTACCGCTGGACCCGGACAGAGAGCCCACCCGGCGCCTGTGCTCGAGGGCGGTACCGACGGCGACGGCACCGAGAATCGTCGTCCACCCGGCCCAGAAGGCGAGGAAGGTCACCGCCGCGACGACGGCGAGCACGAGCGACGTCCGGGCGAGCCGATGCGGGGGGCCGTTCCACGCCCGCCGGGCTGCCCACACCGCGAGGAGAGCCCCTACGAGCGCGATCAGTGCCATCACCAGGTGCTCGGCTTCGAGGGCGGCGGGGTCGGTGTCGCGGTTGAGACCGAGGAGCTCCCCGGCGGCGACAGCCGTGGCGTACGCCGCGAACCCGATGGTCGCCGTGATGCCGGGGGTCAAGGTCCGTGGGGCGGCCTTTCCCTCTGTCGTCACGCTCATGACTCCTCCTTGGTTCGAGCATTGGGACCAGTGGTCACAGCACACACGCCCTCCGGCAGGGCTGGATCCGTCACGAGACCGGGTCGACCCGGGACTCCTCCCGGCTCGACCGGGACTCGGGTCATGGGACACCGAGCGCGGAAGGGTTCACACTGCAGTCGTGGGCGAGGTCCCGGGCAGTGATCGGGCGCGCAGGACCGCGGGGTGGGGGCTGGCGGCCTTGTCAGTCCTGCTGCTCGCGACGATCCCGGTCTCGACGTCCGGCGACGTCTACTCCCGCCCCGGGATCGTCGAGGACCCGGGGCAGGACGCGGTGTTCCTCGTCGTGGTGGTTCTCGCGTTCGTCCTCTCCGGTGCCGTCCTCGTTCACCTCCGGCCGAGAAACCTCATCGGCTGGTTGCTCCTGGCATGCGGGTGCCTGCAGTCCGTGCAGCTGAGCAGCAATGCGTACGGTGCCCGCGCTCTCACCGATCCCGACGGCTCGTTGCCGCTGGGCCTGCCGGTGATGTGGCTCGCGTCGTGGACCTGGCTCCCGGCCCTGCTCCTGCCGGTGCTCGTGCTCCCGGCGATCTACCCGACCGGCCGTCCTCCCTCACGCTTCTGGGCCCGGCACGTCCGCGTCTCGCTGTCCGGGATCGCTGCGGTCGTCCTCCTGGCGGCGACCGTCCAGGGTGTCGTCGACGACACGGTGGAGTTCGCGCGCCTCCCCTGGGACCTGCCGCGTTGGTCGGCGATCCTCCTCGGGGTGATCGGGCTCGTGCTCATCGTCCCGGCCGCGGCGACCTCGCTCGTCGGCACCACCGTCCGCGCGGTTCGGGCCCGCGCGCCCGAGCGTCAACAGCTCGTGTGGCTGGTCTGTGTCATCGGCGCCCTGCTGGTGACGACGTTCCTGCCGGTGGACTTCCTCCCGCTCGAATACCTCTTCGTGCTGTCGTACGCCTTCGTGCCGGTCGCCGTCGTCATCGGCGTGCTGCGCTACAGGCTGCTCGGCATCGAGGTCGTGCTTCGCCGGGGACTGCTCTACCTGCCGCTCACGCTGCTGGTCGCGCTGACGGTCGGCGGTCTGACGACGGTGCTGGCGCGCGTCGTTCCAGAGGGTCCGCTGCCTCTCGTCCTCTCGTCGGCCGTGGTCGCGGTGCTCCTGTTCCCCGTGGCCGGGAGGCTGCGGCGGCTCGTCGACAGGTTCGTGCTGGGCGAGCGAGCCGACCCGCTCACCGTCGTCGACCGGGTCTCGGCAGGGCTCGAGGTGGCCACGGACGACCCCGTCGCGTCGATGGTGGAGGCCGTCGCCACCGGAGCCGGTGCCTCCTACGCGTCGGTCACCGACGAGCACGGTGCCGAGCTGGCCCGCGTGGGTGAGCCCGTCAGCAACTCGCTGCAGCTGCCGCTCCGACACCGCGGGCAGGTGCTGGGGGGCCTGGCCGTCGGGCCGCGGCGTGGGGAGCCCCGGGTGACCGACCGGGACGCCCGCTTGATCGGTTCGCTGGTCCCCCACGTCGCGGCGGTCGTCCGGGCCGGCAGCATGGCGCGCGACCTCGCCAGGCAACGTGAGCGGGTCGTGGCCGCCACGCTCGCCGAGCGGGACCGCCTGCGCCGAGACCTGCACGACGGCCTCGGCCCCTCCCTGTCCGGCATCGCCCTCGGCCTCGAGGCCGCCGAGCACGCGCTCGACCGCGACACCCGGTCCGCCCACGACATCCTCGCCCGGACGAGGCAGGAGGCCGACAGCGCCGTACGGGAGGTGCGACGGGTGATCGATGGACTGCGCCCGACCGTCCTCGACGAGCACGGGTTGCTCGGTGCCGTCCGGGAGACGGCCACGGCGCTCGGGCTCGGCCGGCCGGGCGGCCCGCGGTTCGACCTCCGGGTCGACGGGCTGCCGGCGCTGGCTCCTCGGGTGGAGGAGGCGGCCTACCGCATCGTCGCCGAGTCGCTGACCAACGTCGTGCGGCACTCCGGGGCCGGACGCTGCGAGGTCCGCCTCGAGGTCTCCGACGACGGCCTCGAGGTGGCCGTCAGCGACGACGGCACCGGACCGAACGGGGCCGGTGACCCCGGCGTCGGGCTCGACTCGATGAGGCGCCGCGCCGTCGACCTCGGGGGGCGCCTCGCCGTCCGCGCCCTGCAGCCGCACGGCACGGCCGTCACAGCAGTCCTGCCTTGCGGGGAGCCGTGACCGTCCGGGTGCTGGTTGCGGACGACCACCCGATGTACCGCTACGGGCTGGTCGCGGTCCTGTCCCAGACCGAGACGATCGAGGTGGTCGAGTCGGTGTCGACCGGCGAGGAGCTGATGCGTGCTGTCGCGCACCACGGTCCCGACGTGGTCGTCACCGACCTGACCATGCCCGGCCTCGACGGTGTCACCGCAACGTCGCGCCTGCTCGCCGCCCAGCCGGGAGTGGCGGTCCTGGTCCTGACGATGCACGAGGACGACGAGCATGTGGTCGCGGCGCTGCGGGCGGGTGCCCGCGGCTACCTCGTCAAGGGCGCGGACGGAGCCGAGATCGTCCGGGCCGTCGAGGCCGTGGCGGCGGGCGGAGCGGTCTACGGCGGCGCGGTCGCCGGCCGGATCGTCTCGTTCTACGCGGGCGAGCAGGCTGATTCGCCGACCGCCCGCGCCTTCCCTGACCTGACCCCCCGCGAGCGTGACGTGCTGGAGCTGCTGGCCGCCGGGTGCCGAAACCACGAGATCGCCCGGCGGCTCGGCGTGTCCGTGAAGACGGTGCGCAACCACGTCTCCCAGGTCCTGGTGAAGCTCGAGGTACCCGACCGGACCGCCGCTGCCCTCCGCGCGAAGGACGCGGGCCTCGGCTGACCGGGCGGCGCCAGACGTACGTGCACGTGGGGTGTGAGGCTGCGCGGCCCGTGGAACGACATGCTTCGTGGAGATCCGCAGAGTCGGCGTCGAGGAGGAGCTACTGGTCGTGGACCCGGTCGAGGGTCGGCCGGCACCGTTGCGGGAGGGCACCGTCGAGCTGGCGTCGGAGGAGGGTGTCGAGAAGGAGTTCAAGCGTGAGCAGGCCGAGATCGTCAGCCCGCCGTGCGAGGAGCTCGACCGGCTGCACGCGGAGCTGACCCGCCTGCGCGGCGAGCTGGCGGACCTCGCGGCGGAGCAGGACCTCGGCGTCGCCCCGCTCGGGACCAGCCCGATGTCCGTGCGTCCCACGCCGACGTCGGACGAGCGCTACAACGTCATGCGCCAGGAGTACGGCCTGACCGCCCGCGAGCAGCTCTGCTGCGGCTGCCACGTGCACGTGTCGGTCACGTCCCGCGAGGAGGGCGTCGCCGTGCTGGACCGGATCCGGCCGTGGCTGGCGGTCCTGGTCGCGCTCAGCACCAACTCGCCGTTCTGGCAGCAGGAGGACACCGGTTACGCCAGCTACCGCACCATGGTTGCCACGCGCTGGCCCAGCGCCGGGCCGACCGAGCTCTTCGGAGACCCGGCAGGTTACGACGCCGCGGTCGCTGGGCTGGTCGGCAGCGAAGCCATCCTCGACGACGGGATGGTCTACTTCGACGCCCGGCTCTCGGCCCGTTACCCCACGGTGGAGATCCGGGTCGCGGACGTGTGCCGCACGGTCGACGACTGCGTCGTCGTGGCGGCGCTGTGCCGTGGCCTGGTCGAGACGGCGGCCGCGGAGTGGCGGCGTGGGCGGGACCCCGTTCGGGCCCGCACCGACCTGCTCCGCGCCGCGAGCTGGCGCGCCGCCCGCTCGGGCGTGAGCGGTGAGCTGGTCGACGTCCGTGACGCCCGACCGCGCCCCGCTGCCCACCTCGTCGGCGAGCTCGTGGACCACGTCGGCCCGGCCCTCGCTCGGTACGGAGACCTCGAACAGGTCGAGCGTGGGGTCGAGCGGTTGCTGAGCGAGGGCACCGGCGCGGACGCGCAGCGGGCCACGCTGCTGGAGACCCAGCGCTTCGAGGACGTCGTCCTCCGATCGCTCGTCCGGGTCGGCACCGCGGCGGCTGATCCGCTATAACCGGCCGGTGGTACTGCCGCGGGTCGACGACGAACGTGCGCTGGGGCTGCTGCGCGCCTACGAGCCGGTGATCCGGTTCACCCGAGGCGAGCGCTTCATGCCCATGCCGGTGGAGCCGTACGTGGCGCGGTGCAGCCTGTGGGTCGACACCGAGGACGGCGGCGAGCTGCTCCTCGTCGAGGCCGGGGACCTCGATCTCGACCGGCTCGTCGCCGTGGCGCAGCGCCATCCGCGCGCCCACCTGCATCTGCGCTACGTGCGGAAGCCGATGGACGTCGCCACCCTCAAGGTCAAGGGGATCCGGCTGCGGGAGCGCCCGCCGGGGCTCAACCGGCTCGGTGCCGTGGGTCTGCTCGCCCGCTTCGTGGACCACGGCCTGCGCGCCTCGCTGCTGCTGCGCGGCAACGTGCCCGGCGCGACCGGGGCGACCGCCCAGCTGCTCTACCGGGAGGCGATGGGCGGCCGACGTGTCTGCACCTACTACGGCCGGGTCGTCCGGGACGGGGGCTACCTGTGCCTGCAGTACTGGTACTTCTACGCGATGAACGACTGGCGGTCGGCCTTCGCAGGGATCAACGAGCACGAGTCCGACTGGGAGATGGTCACCGTCTACCTGACCGACCCAGGACCCGGTGAGGATGATCCGGTTCCCCAGTGGGTCGCGTTCTCGTCCCACGACTACACCGGTGACGACCTGCGGAGGCGGTGGGACGACCCGGAGCTGCGCAGGGAGGGGGACCACCCGGTGGTCTTCGCCGGCGCGGGCTCCCACTCGGGTGCGTTCGTTCCCGGGGACTACCTCGTCCAGGTCCAGCCGCAGGGTCGGGCCGGGCGAGTCGTGGACTTCTTCGACCGGGTCTCGACGACCTTCCTGCCGTGGATCGAGGACGCCCGGCCCGGGGTCGGCGTGCCCTTCGTCGACTACCACCGTGGTGACGGCGAGCACGTCGGTCCGGGCCACGACCGGGCCTGGGAGGCGGTGCTGGTCCACGACGAGACCCCGTGGGTCCGGGACTTCCGCGGGCTCTGGGGCCTGGACACCCGTGACCGCCTGGGCGGGGAGCGCGCCCCGGCCGGCCCCCGGTACGAGCGCGGCGGTGCCGTCCGGCACTCGTGGCAGGACCCGCTGGGCTGGGCCGGGTTGCACAAGGTGGCTCCGTCGGCCGACCTGACCGACGACCTGCTGCACGAGCGGGTCGAGCAGATCGACACCGAGCTCACCGCGCT
>DASTQL010000014.1:0-14113 GCA_035761805.1 Jiangellales bacterium
CTCCGGCCTGGGTCACCAGGTCCGGTGGATCGGTGCAGCCCTAGCGGGCAGCCACCTCACTAGTCCCAGAGCTACTCATGCGCTGGACCACCTCCTTCCCGTGTACCGCCGACCCTAAGTGGCGAGGGCCTCCGCGGCAACGCGTTTGCCCGACCCCGACCGAATGACCACGTTCACCACCCTCGTCGTGGGATCACGAGGCGTCGGGGCCTGGTGATGGCTCCAGCAGCCTGGTGGTGGCCCGGGCGGGGCGAGCCCACTGCTGGGTCGGCACCACCTCCGTACGGGGATGTGCGGGCGCGCCCCATCGCGTCCGTCCGGGACGGGCAACCGCCTTGCGTACGGCATGTGGGGGCGCCCGATCGAGTCCGTCCGCGACGGGCACCGCCCTCCGTTCGGGGATGTGCGCGCCGGCGGGCACGTATCGGCGGTGGCCGACCATCGACCGGATCCCCACCACGGCGCCGTCGCCGTCTTCTCTCTGTCGCCGGGCCTCACGGTCACGATCGAGGAGTTCTCGGACGGCAGACCGGAAATCCACGTGCACGCCGGCGGCCAGGGCTTCAGCGTGGCCCAGACGGCCGACTCCGGGCGTCCAGCCCCGGCTGGTCGCAGCCATCGGCGGGGAGACGGGGGAGGTGCTCGGCGGCCTGGTCGAGCGCGAGGGCGTCGGCCTGAGCAGGACCACGAGGTGGACGTGGCGGCGGTGGCCGACGAGGTCTGAGGCGGCACCGGCCCGCCGACCATCCGGCCATACCCCAGCCGGCCCGTCATGCTGCACCGATCTGCTGGCTCCCGGCCCTTGGCCGGGACCGTCCCGCGGCTGCGACCGGGGCCACCCCGGCCACCACCAGGCTCCCCGGGTCATCACCAGGCGCGGACGCCTCGTGGTCCCCCCACGAGGGTGCTGAACGTGGTCATCCGGGGCCGGGTGGCGCCAGCGCGATCCACGTCGCGTGGGCCCGCCCCAGCTCCCGCTCCCCGCGCCCGTAGACCGTCGAGGCCGTCCAGCTCTTCCGCCCCTCGACGCCGAGCAGGCGGCCGACGACGATGCAGCGGTCCCCGGCGGCGGGCAGGTCGTGGACCTGGGCCGTCATCCGGCCGAGCACCATCGGGCGACCGACGATGTCCGCGGTCCAGCCCCCCGGGCAGTCGAGAGCCGCCCAGACGATCTCGGGCCGCCCGGCCAGGTCCGGCGCCACGGTCCACGTGCAGGCCGTCCGGCCGTCGTCGAGGCGTCCGGGGAACAACCGCATGCCGTCCCCCGGCTCCCGGTCGGGTCCGCACACGAAGCAGGTCGGGAAGGGGTGCGTCACGAAGCCCTCGTACGACGCCTCGGCGGCCGCCGCCCGTTCCACGTCCACGGGCGGCACCGCGTCCACGTGGATCCGCGACCGCGCGGCCTCCGCGACGAGGAGGTTGCCGTGCAGGAGCCGGACGGCCCCGTCGCCGTCGGCCACGATCGCCAGGGGCGTCTCCAGCGGCGGCGGCATCCGCAGCGTCACGACCGCAGCGGACCCGCCGGCGTCGGCCCCGACCCGCTGCGCGAGGAGTCCGGACACGTAGCCGCCGTTGCCCGACTCCGCCGGTCCGCGGAACCGGCGCTCCACCACCAGAGTCATCCGGGGCTCCCCAGGGACAGCGCCGCCGCGACGACCCGCAGGTCGGCAACCAGGGCCCCGTACGCCGCAGTCTCGTCGTCGGCGCGCAGGACGGCTGACGGGTGGACGGTGACCAGCCACCACGTCGTCCGTCGTGCTGCGGGCTCGGACGCCCCGGAGTAGCGGGTGAGCAGGCGGCCCCGGTCGCGCATGACGCGGACGGTCGGGCCGAGCAGCGCCCGTACGGCGGTGGCGCCCAGGCACACGACGACGTCCGGGTCCAGCACCGCCAGCTCGGCGGCGAGCCAGGGCCGGCAGGCCTCGACGTGTACCGCGTCGGGGGTCTGGTGGAGGCGCCGCTTCGGCGTCGGGGTGAAGCGGAAGTGCTTCACCGCGTTGGTCACGTACGCGTCGACCGGGTCGATCCCGGCGTCAGCCAGGGCGCGGTCGAGCAGCCGCCCGGCCGGGCCGACGAACGGTGCGCCCTGGAGGTCCTCCTGGTCGCCTGGCTGCTCGCCGACGAGGACCACGCGGGCCAGCGGCGAACCCTTGGAGAACACCGTCTGGGTGGCCGGGCCGTGCAGCTCGCACCCTTCGCAGCCCGCGGCCGCCTCCCGCAGCGCCGGTATCCCGCCACCAGCGGGCACCCACGCACCCGCCCCGGGCCGCTGCACCGTCCCAGCCGCGTCCGTCACGCCGTGACGGTAGCGCCTCTCTGGCCGACCCGATGGCGGAGATCACCGTGTGCCGCATGTCCCGCGCGCCGGGACCTGGGCCACACGGTGATCACCGAGCCCCGTCCCGCGGATCAGTCGTCGGCCCAGACCCGGAGCACGTGAGCCGCGGCCTCCTCAGCGGACCAGCCATAGGCCTCGGCCTTGCGGCGCAACCGCTTGCGCTCGGTCCTGGTCAGCGTCACCGAGATCTGCACGGGCTCGTCCTTGCCCTTGGCCGCCTTGCCCTTCTTCACCTTGCGGGCGGGGGCAGCCGCCACGCCGTCAGGGTCGACCGCCAGTGATGAGTGGTGCGGAGAGGCCGGGTGGACGCTGCCGTCCTCGGCCTTGCGCAGGGCCGGTCGAGGTGCTGGGGGCGTACGACTCATCGCGACCGCGCTCCCTTCGTCAGCGATCCGTCGGCGGGTCCCACGGCCAGCAGGTGCTCGAGGTACTGGGCGAACACCAGCGCCACCTCGCGGGCGCCCGGCGTCGGCCACCGCTGCACCGGCACGTACGCGCCCTGGGCCTGGGTGATCGCCGTACGCTCGGGCAGGACGGGGTCGAGCACGAGGTCGCGATACGCGGCAATGAGCTCGTCGAGCCGGTAGCGGTGCTCACCGGACTGACCCCGGTAGCGGTTGACGACGATCCCGCCCGGGCGCAGCCGGAGGTTGAACCCCCGGCGTACGACGTCGACGGCGGTGAGCGCCTGCTGGGCGCCGGTGACGGCAAAGAGGGTCGGCTCGGTGACGACCAGCGCGAGGTGGCTGGCCGCGAGGGCGTTCTTGGTCAGCTCGCCGAGGCTCGGTGGGCAGTCGACGAGGAGGAGGTCGTAGCCCGTGAGCCCGGCCATGCTCGACCGCAGCCGGTGCTCGGCGGACGTGCCTGCCACCGGGCGGTTGCGGTGCTCCAGGGCGGCCTCGCTGGCCAGGACGTCGACGTAGTCGCCCCAGGCCGTCTCTGCAACGGCGTCCCCCAGCACCCCCGGCCTGGCGTCGGCCAGCACGTCGTTCGCCGTGAACCGGACGTCGACAGGGTCGAGGACGGTCGTGGCGTTGGCCTGCGGGTCGAGGTCGACGACCAGCGTCTGAACGCCACGCGCCTTGGCGGCGCCGGCAAGACCCAGCGTGACCGTCGTCTTCCCGACGCCCCCCTTGAGGCTCACCACGCTGACGACGAGCACGAGGCGGACCCTACCTGCCGGTCAGCGCCGCACAGCCTCGTGGCGGCGGAGCGCCTCCCCGCGCTCCACTCCGTGGTCGACGATGCGCTCGGTGTAGCCGTGTGCGTAGCCGTCCGGGTGATCCCACGGCTCGTGTGCGGCGTCGCCGGGGAGATGGCGGAGCTCCCGCACGTACCGGCGGACGTAGTCGCCGTCAGGGTCGAAGCGGCGGCCCTGGCTGACCGGGTTGAAGACCCGGAAGTACGGAGCGGCGTCCGTGCCCGAACCGGCCGTCCACTGCCAGCCGTGCTGGTTGGACGCGAGGTCGGCGTCGCGCAGGTGGCGCATGAAGTGCCGGGCCCCGTGCTGCCACTCCACGTGCAGGTCCTTGACCAGGAAGCTCGCGACGACCATGCGTAGCCGGTTGTGCATCCAGCCCTCGGCGAGCAGCTGCCGCATCCCGGCGTCCACGAACGGGAACCCGGTTCGCCCACGCCGCCAGGCGTCGAACCGTTCGTCCGGGTCTTCGTAGAGCATCCGCCCGTACTCCGTACGTAGGTAGTCGCGGGCGCTGCCGGGGTTGTGGTGCAGGACGTCGGCGTAGAACTCCCGCCAAGCCAGCTCCTGGCGGAACGTCCGGGGGCCCTTCCCGCCGCGGCGGGCGAGGTCGGCGAGGAGGGTACGGGGGTGGATCTCGCCCCACTTGAGGTGGTGCGACAGCTGTGACGTACCGGCCAGGTCGGGACGGTCCCGGCGGTCGGCGTAGCGGTCGAGGCCGTCGTCCCGGAAGGCCCGCCAGCGCTCTCGCGCGGCGCTCTCGCCGGCGGGTGGCAGCTCCAGGTGGCCGAGGTCCGGCTCGACGTAGAGGTCGTCGCCTTCGCCGCGGGTCGTGGCCCACGTGACGTCGCGTGGCGGGGGAGCGGGTTCGCGCCACCCGAGCTCGGCCCAGGCGCGGGAGAACGGGGTGAACACGGAGTAGGGCGTCCCCTGCTTGGTGCGGACCCTGCCGGGGTTGACGGCGTAGGGGCTGCCCGTGCGTACGAGTTCGATGCCCCGATCGGCGAGGACCTGCTCGACGGCCTGGTCACGGCGGGAGCCGTACGGAGCGAAGTCTGCGGACACGTGGACGGTCGAGGCGCCGGCCGACCGGGCGGCTCGCAGGACCTCGTCGACGGGGTCGCCCCGTCGTAGGTGGAGGCGGCCGCCCCGCTGCCCGATGTCCTCGCCGAGGGCCCGAAGGCTCCGGAGGAGGTAGGCCTGCCGGGGAGCGCCGGAGGGACGCCAGAGCGCGGGGTCGAGCACGAAGAGCGGCAGCACACCCTCGTCCCCCGCGTCCCGGGCCGCGAGCAGCGCGGGGTGGTCGTGCAGGCGTAGGTCGCGGCGGAACCACATGACGCTTCGCGACACGATCGCGAGGCTAGGTGCGGTCGGCGGGTTGTGCACCTCGGCGAGGGGGGCGTGGGGTCGCGTGGTCGGACGATCCGCCACACGGTGATCTCGACCGCCAGCCGCGCTTGATCGGCGTGGGGTCGAGGTGTCGTTGGGCGGGACCTGGCCCACACGGTGATCTCGGCAGCGGGGACCTGGGCCCCACGGTGATCTCGGCAGCGGGACCTGGGCCACACGGTGATCTCGGCAGCCGGACCGCGCCTGATCGGTGTGCGGCCGAGGTCCCGCGCTCGACAAGCACAGTGACACGGTGATCTCGAGCATTCGAGGTCGGGTGGGACCGACCGACGTTGGTCCACAGGTTTCCCGGGGATGTTCCCGTCCACAGCCCAAGCTCCCGCTTTGGCGCCCACACGCACCGACGCGGTGGAGTGCGGCCATGAACACTCCGACCTTCGAACCGGATCGGCGCCTGCGAGACGGCCACTTCGACGCCTTGGTGCGACGCCAGGGCTTCGCCACGCGGGCCGAGCTCGACCGGCTCGGCTACAGCGCCTCGGCGATCTCCCGGCGCCGCACGACCCGGCGCTGGGACGAGTTCGTCCCGGGCTGCTGGGTTCCGGCGAGCGCCCGGCCGACCCTGGCCGACCGGCAGCATGCCGTGGCCTCCTGGCTCGGCGACCTGGCCGTGGTCAGCCACCTGTCGGCTGCCGAGCGTCTGCGGATTCCCGTGCCAAGGCCGTCCCTCGCGTGGTTCTCGGTGCCCTTCGGGCTTACCGCTGACCCGCCGACGGGCGTGAAGCTGCACCGTACGCGACACTTCCCGACCGGGCGGTGGGTGGACGGAGTCCGTGTGACCACCGCGGCTCGTACGCTGGTCGATCTCGGCCAGTTGCTCGACCGGGACGAGCTCGTGACGGCGATTGCACACGCGCTTCGTGAACGGATGTGCACGCTGGACCAGGTCGACGACATCCTCGACCTCCTGGCCCACAAGGCAGGCACCGGGCTGGTCCGCGAGGTGAGTGTCGAGCTCGGGCTCGGCTTCGAGTCGTTCATCGAGGTCGTCCTCGGGAAGGGATTCATCGCCGGTGGCGTGTTGGGGCTCACCCCGCAGTTCAAGATCTACGACCCGGACGGGAGCCTGGTGGCGAAAGCCGACTTCGGCGACGAAGAAGCACGCCTGCTCTTCGAGGCCGACGGGTGGGCGTTCCACGGCAGTCCCTGGCAACAGGCACGCGACCGCCGCCGAGATCGGCAGCTCATGCTGCGCGGGTGGCAGACCGTTCGCTACGTCACGAACGAAATCATGCGTAATCTGCCCGGCACGGTTCGTGACGCTCGCATGATCCGGGCCGTCCGACGTGCGGAGCTCGGCCTGCCTCCGGCGCCGGCAGCGTGAGGACCTTCGCAAAAGGATCACCGGCGGGGGCGGATCGAGCGCTGCTGGCGCCGGTTGTGCCGCGGCCCCTCGGCGCCATGATCACTGTGCGGCTATCGCGGCGCCACGCGGGATGCCACGGTCGCGGTGATCTCGGTGCGGCTGGGTCCAGGTCGGGGGAGTGATCACCGTGTGGCTCGGGTGCCGGTGCGCGGGAAGTGGCACGCACGGTGATCTCGGATCAGGTCGGCTGTGGGGGAGCCATGATCACCGTGAGGTCCAGGTCCCGGAGGGCGGGACGTGACGCGCACGGTGATCGCGAGGCTGCGCGATCATGGAGAGGCGGCGTCTCGCGCCCGCGGGATAGGCTCGGACGCCAGCCGCGACGGTAGGAGCAGCCCGAGTTGAGCGACCTCATCGACACCACGGAGATGTACCTCCGGACCGTCTTCGAGTTGGAGGAGGAGGGCATCGTCCCGCTCCGGGCCCGGATCGCGGAGCGGCTGCACCAATCTGGGCCGACGGTGAGCCAGACCGTGGCCCGGATGGAGCGCGACGGCCTGCTCACCGTCGAGGGCGACCGCCATCTCGAGCTCACCACACGCGGCCGACTGCTCGCGACCCGGGTCATGCGCAAGCACCGGCTCGCCGAGCGGCTCCTCGTCGACGTCATCGGGCTGGAGTGGGAGCACGTCCACTCGGAGGCCTGCCGCTGGGAACACGTGATGTCCGAGGCGGTGGAGCGTCGGCTCGTCGAGCTGCTCGGCTCGCCCACAGAGTCGCCCTACGGCAACCCGATCCCTGGGCTCGAGGAGCTGGGCAGCCAGGCCGAGGTGGAGGAGTTCCGCGACGGTGTCCAGCCGTTGGACCGGGCGGTCGCCGACGGACGGACCCGGATCCACGTGCGCCGCATCAGCGAGCCGGTCCAGACCGACGAACGGCTCATGGCCGCCCTGCGCAGGGCCGGAGCGCTCCCCGGTCGGCTCGTCGACGCCGCGCCCACCGAGGACGGCGTCCTCCTCGGCTCCGGCGGCGAGACCGTCGAGCTCACGCCGCGGATCGCTTCCCACGTGTTCGTCGACGTGCTCTAGCGACTCGGGAGCGTCCCAGCGGCAGAGGTCGCCGGACGCGAGTCGCCTGACCGAGATCACCGTGTCGAGGCGATCGCGAGATCCGCGCCGCTGGCAACACACTGATCATGGTGGGTCACCGGTCGAGATCACCGTGCGGGTCCTATGTCACCTGGTAGGACCCCAGCCACACGGTGATCTCTGCCCCCGTCCCGCCGCGCCAGCGCACCCGGCCGCCAGCAACCCAGCCCCCGGACACACCCAGCCCCCGGGGGCGCACCCAGCCCCGGGGCGGCACCCAGCCCCCGGGCGCTGCCGACCCGCTGCCGGCCCGCACGTCGATGCCCACGAGATACCCGAGGGGGTATGCTTGAGCTCGTCAGCCCGGAAAGCCCGCCACCCGAGGAGCCAGCGTGCAGATCGACCCGGAGTGCGCCGCCGAGGTCCTCGTCCGCCTGCGCCGTGCCAGGGGACAGATCGACGGAATCATGTCGATGATCGAGCAGGGCCGTGAGTGCTCCGACATCGTCACCCAGATGGCCGCGGTGTCCCGGGCCCTCGACCGGGCCGGCTTCAGGCTCGTGGCCAGCGGCCTCGAGCAGTGCCTGCTCGCCGAGAGCCGCGGCGAGGAGCCCGACATGAGCCGCGACCGGCTGGAGAGACTCTTCCTCGCCCTGGCGTGACCGCCAGCCACCAGGAGAAGCACCGATGAGACCGCCTGCGCCCGACCCCAACACCAGCACCAAGGCCGCCCGCCAGGGCCTGGCCGAGCACGTCGCCCGCCCGTCGCGCCACGCCGACCCGGCCGTCGAGATCCTCGACACGCCGAACCTGGGGGACCGCTCGTACGTCGTCCACGCCGGCGGCCGCGCTGTCGTCGTCGACCCCCAGCGCGACGTCGACCGGGTCCTGGCTGTCGTCGAGGAGCACGGTCTGCGGGTCGACCAGGTCCTCGAGACCCACCTGCACAACGACTACGTGACCGGTGGCCTCGAGCTGGCGCGAATGCTCCGCGCCGACTACGTCGTCCCGGCGCTGGCCCAGGTCGCCTACGACCGCACACCGGCGGCGGACGACGACACCTTCCACACGGGCGACCTGGCCTGGCGGGTGCTGCACACACCGGGCCACACACCGCACCACGTCTCGTACGCGGTGTCCGTCGACGGCGAGGACAAGGCGGTCTTCACCGGCGGCAGCCTCCTGCTCGGCAGCGTCGGCCGGCCCGACTTGGTGGCCCCAGAACTGACCGAACGGCTGGCCCACGACCAGTGGCGATCGGCCCGCCGGCTGGCCGCCGAGCTCGACCCTGCGGCGGCGGTGCACCCCACGCACGGCTTCGGGTCATTCTGCAGCGCCACCCCCACGACCGGCGAGGCCTCGAGCATGGGCGACCAGCGCGTCGCCAACCCGGTCCTCGTGCAGGCCGAGGACGACTACGTCCGCGAGCTGCTCGCCGGGCTCGACGCCTACCCGGCGTACTACCGGCACATGGCACCCATCAACGCCGCCGGTCCGGCGCCGGTGGACCTCTCGCCACCTCCCCTGGCCACGGCCGACGAGGTGGCCCGCCGCCTGGCGTCCGGTGAGTGGGTGGTCGACCTCCGAGCGCGGCGCGTGCACGCTGCCGGTCACCTGCCCGGCAGCCTGTCCTTCGAGGGCACCGGCAACGCCGTGACCTACCTCGGCTGGCTGATCCCCTGGGGCAGCCCGCTGACCCTGCTCGGTGACGACCCGGACGTGCTCGACGCCGTCCAGCGGGACCTGGCCCGGATCGGGATCGACCGTCCCGCAGCGGCATCGGCCGGTGGCCCGGCTGCCTGGGGCGGGGAGCGCCTGACCGAGACGACGCCGGTCACCGACTTCGTCGGCCTCGCAGCGGCTCAGCGGGAGCGCGACGACGTCGTCGTCCTGGACCTGCGACGCCGGCTGGAGTGGGAGGAGGCCCACCTCGACGGAGCCGTCCTGCTGCCGCTGCACGAGCTGCCCGAGCACCTGGACGAGGTGCCCGACGGCGAGCTGTGGGTGCACTGCGAGTCCGGCTTCCGCGCGGCCATGGGAGCCTCTCTCCTGCGTCGTGCCGGTCGCGACGTCGTCCTCGTCGACGACGAGTTCGGCCGCGCCGCGGACGCGGGACTGGCTCTCGTACGGAAGGGAAGCTGATGGGCCTGTTCGACGGGCTTCGCCGGGGCGCGGACCATGGGCGTGGAGCCGGCGGCCCCGGCGGTGGCGCCGCCCACCCGCCGGCCGAGGTCGGACCGGTGGAGGCGGCGCGCCTGGTCGACGACGGCGCCCTGCTCCTCGACGTACGCCAGCCGTACGAGTGGCAGGCCGGGCGTGCCCCGCAGGCTGAGCACGTGCCCATGCACGACCTGGCTCGGCGGGCGGGGGAGCTCCCCCGTGACCGCACCATCGTGGCCGTGTGTCGCTCGGGTCGCCGGTCGGGGATCGTGACGGAGCACCTCCGGGCTCAGGGCTACGAGGTCCTCAACCTCGCCGGCGGCATGCAGGCCTGGGCCGGTGCCGGGTTCCCGGTCGTCGGCACGGGGGGCCGGGAGGGCCGGGTCGTCTGACCCGACCCCATGACCGACCCGTGGCTGCTCGTCCTGCTCGGAGTCGCCCTCGGCACGGTCATGGGGTTGCTCGGCGGGGGCGGTGCGATCCTTGCTGTCCCACTGCTCCTGTACGTCGTGGGGGTCGACCTCGGCGAGGCAGCGTCCACGTCCCTGCTGGTCGTCCTCGTGGCGTCCTGCACCGGCCTGCTCGCGCACCGGGGGAGCGGTCGGGTCGAGGTACGGACAGGTCTCGGCTTCGCCGCCATGGGCGTCGCCGGTGCAGCCGGGGGATCGGTCCTGGCGGCGTACCTCCCGGAACCGCCCTTGCTCGGCGCCTTCACGGTGCTGCTGGTCATCGCCGGAGTGGCGATGCTGCGCGGCGGGTTGCCCGTGAGCCGTGGGGTCACCACGCCCGTCGGCCGCTGGCGGGTCGTCTGGCTCGCGACCGCTCTTGGCTTCGTCACCGGACTGCTGGGCGTCGGCGGCGGGTTCCTCGTGGTCCCCGTGCTGATCCTGGCCCTGGGACTGTCGGTGCACGTGGCGACGGCCACCGGGCTGCTCGTGCTGGCCGTCACATCGGTGGTGGCGCTGGTCGCCCGCCTCGGTGTCGGCCTCACGATCGACCCGGCCGTCGCCTGGTGGCTCGTCGGCGGCACGGTGATGGGCGCCGTGCTCGGCGTCCGCCTGTCCGACCGGGTCCCGGCCGCCGTCCTGCGGACCGGCTTCGCCGCCCTGCTGCTGCTGGTCGCCGCCTACACGGGCGTCCAGGCCGCACTGGGCCGATGAGCCCGTCGCCGCAGCCGGTCCCACCAGCTCCTCGTACGGGGGCGAGCGGCACCGCCACGGTGGGCGAGCGGGTGCACAGTCGGAACGCGCACGGGTTCCCTCCCGATGTGGTCCCCGCCAGCGTGACGAGATGAGCGGCCTGCACCCCGAGCCGAACCCCGTCGAGGAGGTGCGGCTGCGCCCCGAGGCCGACGCTCTCTGGCCGACCGGGCCGGTGTGGCTGGCCAGCGACCGGGCCCTTGGCCAGGTATGTCGGCCCGTCCCGTGGGTCCTTCCTCCGCGTTGAGACGGCCGGGGGCATCGTCCTGCTCGTCGCCGCGCTCGCAGCCATCGCCTGGGCGACCTCGAGCTGGGCGGCGTCGTACGAGGCGCTGTGAGACACCCACGTAGGGATCACAGTGGGTGACTTCACCCTCGTCGGGACCTCAGGCACTGGGTCGACGACGGCCTGATGCGATCTTCTTCGTGGTCGGCCTGGAGATCAAGTACGAGCTGGTCTCCGGCGAGCTCCGGCGAGCCGCGCCCCGCGGCCCTGCACATCCTCGCCGCGTTCGGCGGCATGGTGCCGGCCGCGGTCTACCTGGCCCTCAACGTGGGCGGGCCTGGGGTGTACGGCTGGGGCGAGCTGATGACCACCGACATCGCCTTCGCGTCGGGTGTGCTGGCGTTGCTGGGCGACCGTGTGCCGGCCTCGGCGCGCCTGTTCGTCCTCACCCTCGCCATCGTCGACGACATCGGAGCCATCACCGTGATCGCCGTCTTCTGCACGTCGGAACTGTCCCTGGGCTGGCTGGTTGTCACCGTCGGGCTCTCGTCGCGGTGGCGGATCGGGCGGCTCCCGGCAGGGGACGGGGCGACTGACCGCCCTCGTCACACCACCGGTCCGGGGCCTCCGGACGACGCCTCCTCCACCGCGGTCTTGTCGCGACGGGGCCGCCACATCGCGTTGACCATCACACCGACCGCCAGGGCACCGAAGATCACCGCCGCGAGGTCGCGCTCGGAGAAGATGAAGACCGTGGTGAGGACGGTGAGCACGAACCACATCCACCAGTTGCGGTCCTGGCTCCGTCGCTCGAGCCGCCGCAACTCCCGGAGATCGGCGATCTCCGCCTCCGTACGGGCGTCGCGGTCGCGGATCGCGGCGTCGACCCCCCGCTCGGTCATCAGCATCCAGCGCTCGACGAAGCCGGGGTAGGCACGGTCCATCGCCATGATCTCCGCCGGCGGCGGTGTCCACCGCTCCTCACCCGCGAGCTGCTCCGGCGCCTCGACGGGCGGGTCCACCAGGCCGGCGGAGTTCGGGGTGTCGTCCTGCCCCCGACGCGGGTCCGGCTGCTCCGGGTGCGCGCGTTCGGTCGGCGTGCTCACGACGTCGGCTCCTCGGTCGTCGGTCCGAGCGGTGGCGCGGCCTCGGCCTCCGCCTTGAGCGTCTCGTACGCGCTCATGGCCGAGGCGCGCATGATCTCGAGTGCCTCGTTGAGCGCGGACCGAGGGGACGGAGGGAGCATCACGTCCACGACGCTACCCCCCCGCGCCCCCGGCTACCGCGAACGGGCCCCGGACGCGTGGTCCGGGGCCCGGCGGACGCCGGCCGGTCGGCCGGCGGTCACCTCGCTAGGGCGTGTGCTGGAACACGTACAGGCCGAAGTCGCGGTCGCTGGCGAGGACGTAGGTCTCGCCGTCACGCACGTAGACCTCGACCCCCCAGAAGTTGTTGCCTCCCTCGTCGATGAAGTGTCCAACCTCCGTCAGCCCCTCGTCACCGTACGACACGACGCGCAGGCCGCCGGTGTAGTACGAGAGGTAGGCCAGCCGCTTCTCGGCGTCCGGGTCGATGGCCACCTCGTGGACCGAGAGGTCACCGGAGCCGGTGGCGTGGTCCCGGTCCTGGGACTCCTCGATCGCGTAGGTGTCGATCTGCTCGATCGATCCCGGACCGCTTTCCGGGATGTCGACACCGAACAGACGCACATAACCCCACCCGTCGAAGACGCCCGTGATGCTCGTGCTCACGCCTGCGCGGGGGTCACCTGCAGCCGTCGCGCACGCGGTGTCGTCGGAGTCCAACAGCTGCAGACCGACGGTTCGGCTCACGAACACGAACGGGATGGTCCCGGCCGCCAGCATCGTCACCAGGGCGTCGCACTCGGTGTTGTTGTTGAACACGATGCCGGCGTCGTAGCCCGCAGCGGTGATGTTGTCGAGCTTCTGCTGGAAGGGGCACACGCCTCGCTCGATCAGAGCCGTCCCGTCTCCCGGAGGCACCGGGTCGCAGCCCAGCCCGACGAAGGTTGTCTGACCCTCGATCGTGGACTCGTCGTCGATCGGGGGAACGTCGGACGCCTGGACAGCGATGTACTCCGTGCCCGCGTACTGACCCGAGGTGATCAAGGCCGTGACGCGGAACGGGTTGAAGTCCTCGTCCGTCCCGATGAGGTACTGGAAGTCCGGGGACAGCTCGGACTGGTGTGCGTTGCCTTCGGGTGAGATCTCGTGGCCACGCGCCAATCTCTCCTCGTCAAGCTCGGCGTAGTCACTCTCGGCGATGAGCTCGACGTTGCCTGGCGTGGGGTCCGTGACGTCGAGCAGGACGTAACCGCCGTCCCAGTAGTTCATGCTCATCACGAACCGGTCCCCCACCTGGTACACCATCATGTCGTGGCTGAACACCGAGGTGAGGTTGTCGGGTGATGCCTGGTCCACGGCGAAGAGATCGACGAGATCGAGCGAGTCGTTGATCATCCGGGGTCGAGTCGGATCGGTGATGTTCATGATGTCGACGTCGGTGAACTCCTCGTTGTCGACGAGGACCACGTAGGTCTCGGTCCCGGCCGTCCAGGCGAACATCGAGTGCACGGTGTTGGCGGACAGCTCCGTCGAGCCGTTCGGGGCGGTGTAGTCACCGGCGTGCATGGCGAGGTTCACGGGCTTGCGCGGGTTGGTGACGTCCCAGAGGTTGATGCCGCCGGAGGTGCCTGCTGGCGGAGTGACGCCGGGACAGGTCTCGTTCTGGTGGATCAGGACGTCGCGGGCACCGATCTCGATGACCTGGATGCCCTCGCCGGCGTAGGACCCGGGGCTGGTCGGGATGAAGGCGCTGACGATCTCCTTGGGCTTGTCCAGCCGGGCGATGTCCATCACATGGACGCCACCGCGTTCGCAGACGGGGTCACGGAAGGCCGTGAGATAGGCGTAATCGCCGAACGCGTACACGTCTGCGACCCGTCCGGTGGTGCCCTTGGGGTTCTTCACGTCGCCCTTGCCGACGAGCGTCACGTTCTCGCTCGAGGCAGGCAGGTGGCCTTCGTCGCCGTCGTGCTGCTTGTCGCTGACGGTGACCACGCCCTCGCCAGGGAAGAGCTCACGTCCGCCGCCCGAGTTGTGGTCGGGGTGTGCGCCCGCCAGACCGGGGGCCAGGCTTGCGGTCAGCGCGATCGCGCCGACCACCGG
>DASTQL010000015.1:0-4987 GCA_035761805.1 Jiangellales bacterium
GGCCGCGACACCGTCGGCCCGACCGGAGCGCGACCCGCAGGACTTCCTGCTGGAGCGCTGAGGCACCGGGTCACATCGCCCGGAAGTCGCGTGGCGCCAGCCGCGGCCCCCGACGCTCGGGGGCCAGGCCGCTCAGCTCGACCAGCCGGCAGACCCGGTACCGGTGCCCGCGGTACGGCTCGAGGAGCTCGAGCATGCGCGCGTCGTCGGCCCGCTCCTCGCCCGCCAGCACCCACCCCACCTGCCGGCAGAGGTGGAAGTCGCCCACCGAGACGGCGTCCACGTCGCCGAGCGCTCGCTGGCGCACCTCGGCGGCGGTCCACACGCCGACGCCCGGTACGGAGCGCAGACGGCGGTCGGCGTCTTCGCGGCGCATGCCCGCCACCTCCTCCAGGCGGGCGGCGACCAGCGCGGCCCGGACCGCGGTCCGGGCGCGTTGCGGACCGATGCCCGCCCGGTGCCACTCCCACGACGGGAGGGACGCCCACTCAGCGGGTGTCGGCACCACCCGCATGCCCGCCGGCGCCGGTCCGGGGGCGGGCGTGCCGAACCGGTGCAGCAGCGTCCGCCAGCCGCGACGGGCCTCGGCCCCGGTCACCTTCTGCTCCAGGACGGCAGGCACGAGGGCCTCCAGCACCAGCCCGGTGCGCCCGATCCGCCACGCCCGCGTCCGAGCGCGGACCCGCCGGAGCACCGGGTGCGCCGGGGCGAAGCCGTCCTCGAGGTCGGCCTCCCCCAACCAGGCCGGGACGGCGTCGAGCACCCACGTCGCTCCCGGGCCCCAGGCCCGTGCCTCGACGACACCGTCGGCCCGCCGGACGGTGAGCCGGACCGTCACGGGGCCCTCCGGGGTACGCGCCGTACGCCACACGGCACCGTCGGGCGTGGTCCGGTGGGTCGGGTCCCCGGCGCCGCGGCGGTGCACCGCCAGCGTCCCCCTCGGGTCGACGGGGCGGCCCGGGTCCCAGGCGCGGGTCATCGGGTCCACGGGAACCATCCTGACCCGGCGTCCGTACAATCCAGCGACCGCGTGTCCCGACGACAGACGAGAGAGCCGTGGCCAAGAAGTCCCAGAGCTCCGCCGACCGCCGCGCCAAGATCGAGGAGATGCGGGCGCAGCAGCGCTCGTCCGAGCGGCGCCGCACGATGCTCGTGGTCACGGCCGCCGTCGTCATCGGTGGGGGGCTGGTGGCCGCCGCGGCCATCCCGCTCGTGCGCCAGACCCTCGACGACCCGGCCAACAAGGACTGGTCGGAGTTCGGGGTCGTGGCCGCGGACGCCTCGTGCGACGACGTGCAGCAGGAGCCCCCGTCGGGCGAGGCCGACCACCGTCCCGACGGCGAGGTCATCGAGTACGACACCGCCCCGCCCGCGACCGGGCCGCACTACGCGGTACCGGCCCCGTTCACCCGCAAGTTCTACACGCCGGACGACTCCCCCGAGGTCGAACGCCTCGTGCACAACCTCGAGCACGGCTACGCGGTCCTCTGGTACGACCCCGACGTGCTCGACGAGCAGGAGCAGACGCTGCGCGACCTCGCGGTCAAGACGGCCGAGAGCGACGACACCCAGGAGGCGACGAGCGGCAAGGTCGTCGTCGCCCCGTGGGACACCGAGCGGGGTGCGCTGCCCGACGGCATGTCCTACGCCCTCACCCGGTGGGGCGCGGAGCAGGGCTACCGCCAGTACTGCGGCGAGCTGTCCGGCGAGGTGGTCCGCGACTTCGTCGAGGCACACCCGTCGAGCGACGCGCCCGAGCCCTTCGGGGCCTGACCGGCGCTCAGCCGACGGCGACGTCGCAGTCGACCCGGACCCCGGGCGCCGGTCGCCACCCCTGCGCGACCTTCGCCCCGTCGCCGACCACGGCGGCCTGGAGGACCGCCCCCGCCCCGACGTCGGCATCCCGGCCGACGGCACTGGACCGGACGACGGCGCCGGGACCCACCCGGGCCCCGTCGAGCACCACGCTGCCCTCCACGACGGCCCCGTCGTCGACCCGGGCGCCGCGCCCGACGGTCGTCCCGCCGGTGAGCCGGGCCGACGCGGAGACGACGGCGCCGGGCAGGACGAGCGCCGGACCGGCCGGACCCGGACGCGCGGGCGCGTCGACCCGGCCAAGGACCACGTCCGCCGAACCGTGGACGTACGACTGGGGCGTGCCCAGGTCGCGCCAGTACGCGGTGTCGACCCGCCCCAGCAGCAGGCGGCCGTCGGCCAGCAGGAGCGGGAAGGTCTCGCGCTCGACGCTCACCGGCCGCCCGGTGGGGATCGCCCGGAGGACGGAGCGCCGGAAGACGTAGCAGCCGGCATTGATCCGGTCGGTGACCGGCTCGGGCATCTTCTCCAGGAAGGCGGTGACCCGGCCCTGCTCGTCGGTGGGCACGCACCCGTAGGCCCGGGCGTCCTCCACGACGGTCAGGTAGAGGCTCGCATCGGCTCCACGCGCGACGTGCTCGGCGACCTGGGCGGCGATGTCGTGCCCGTCGATGACGTCCCCGTTGACGACCAGCACGGGGTCGTCGTCACCGGTCCCCGACAGCAGGTCGGCCGCATTGCGGATGGCGCCCCCGGTCCCCAGCGGCTCGTCCTCGACGGCGTAGTCGACCCGGACGCCCAGCGCCGACCCGTCGTCCAGCGCGTCGGCGAAGACCTCGGCGCGGTACGACGTGGCCAGCACCACGTGGTCCACGCCCGCTTCGCGCGCCCGGACGATCTGGTGCACGACGAGCGGGACGCCGGCCACGGGCAGCATCGGCTTGGGGGTGCGCTCGGTCAGCGGGCGCAGGCGGGTACCCAGGCCGCCGACCAGCAGGATCGCCTCGATGGCTGGGCCTCCTCACGAGCCGGACGCCCAGGACCGTACCCTCCGCCAGGTGTCGCCCGCCCCGATTTCCCCGCATGCGCTGCTGCGCTCGGCGCTCCGGCGCGACGGGAGCCGGCCGCTGCTCACGTCGTACGACGAGGGCAGTGGCGAGCGGGTGGAGCTGTCGGTCGCGACGTTCGACAACTGGGTCGCGAAGACGGCCGGGCTGTTGCGGGACGGCCTCGAGGCAGGCCCGGGGACCCGGGTGGCGCTCCTGCTCCCTGCCCACTGGCAGGCACTCGTGTGGGCCTCCGCCTGCTGGGCCGGGGGCTGCTGCGCGGTCCTCGGCCGTGCCCTCGACGCCGACGTCGTCGTGACCGGGCCCGCGGGCGTCGAGGCAGCGACGGGCGTCGGCGCGGAGCACGTCGTCGCCCTGTCACTGCTGCCGTGGGGGGTGCCCTTCCGCGACCCGCTGCCCACCGGCGTCCTGGACTACGCGCTCGAGGCACCCGCCCAGCCGGACCGCTTCGTCCCGTACGGGCCGGACGAGCCGGCCGAGCCGGCGGTCGACGCGGGCGGGACGCTCCACACCCTGGGCGGGCTGGTCGAGCTGGCCCGGGATCGCGCGGCCTCGTCCGGCCTCGCCGACGGGGTCCGGCTGCTGCGGCGCGCCGATGACCTGGACCTCGGGGTGCTCCTCGACCTCCTGCTCGTCCCCCTGGTCACCGACGGCTCGGCGGTGCTCGTCCGCGGGCCGGCCGACGACGCGCGGGTGTCCCGGCTGGCGGAGACGGAGCGGGTCGACCGGGTGCTGTGACCGCCGGCGCGATCACTACAGTGACGATCCTGGCCCGCTGACGAAGGAGCGCGCGGATGGACAAGGTCGTCCCCTCCCCGGCGCAGGCGGTCGCAGACGTCCCCGACGGCGCGAGCCTGGCGGTCGGCGGCTTCGGCCTCAGCGGCAACCCGATGGAGCTGATCCGGGCCCTGCACGCCCAGGGCACGACCGGGCTCCGCGTGGTGTCGAACAACTGCGGCGTCGACGGCTGGGGACTCGGCATCCTGCTCGCCGACGGGCGCATCGCCCGGATGACGTCCTCGTACGTCGGCGAGAACAAGGAGTTCGCCCGCCAGTTCCTGGAGGGCGAGCTCGAGGTCGAGCTCACCCCTCAGGGGACGCTGGCCGAGCGCCTGCGGGCGGGCGGGGTCGGGGTGCCCGCGTTCTACACCGCCACGGGGGTCGGCACCCAGGTGGCCGACGGGGGGCTGCCATGGCGCTACGCCCCCGACGGCTCGGTCGCCCTGGCGTCGCCACCCAAGGAGGTCCGTGAGTTCGGCGGCCGCCAGTACGTGCTGGAGGAGGCCATCACGACGGACTTCGCGCTCGTGCACGCGCTGCGCGGCGACCGGCACGGCAACCTCGTCTTCCACGAGTCCGCTCGCAACTTCAACCCGCTGTGCGCGATGGCCGGCCGCGCCACCGTGGCGGAGGTCGAGGAGCTGGTCGAGCCCGGCGGGCTGGCACCCGACGACGTCCACCTGCCGGGCATCTTCGTCCAGCGCGTGGTCCACGTCGGCACCGACGTCGAGAAGCGGATCGAACGGCGGACCGTGCGTCCGCGGGAGGACAGCTGATGGCCCTCACCCGCGAGCAGATGGCGGCCCGCGCAGCCCGCGAGCTCACCGACGGTTCCTACGTCAACCTCGGGATCGGGCTGCCGACGCTCGTGCCCAACTTCGTGCCCGACGACGTCACGGTCGTCCTGCAGTCCGAGAACGGCATCCTCGGGGTCGGCCCCTACCCGTTCGAGGGCGAGGAGGACCCAGACCTCATCAACGCCGGCAAGGAGACGGTGACCGTCCTGCCGGGGTCGTCGTTCTTCGACTCCGCGCTGTCCTTCGGCATGATCCGGGGCGGCCACGTCGACGCCGCGATCCTCGGGGCGATGCAGGTCTCGGCGTCGGGCGACCTGGCGAACTGGATGATCCCCGGCAAGATGGTCAAGGGCATGGGCGGCGCCATGGACCTCGTGCACGGCGCCAAGCGGGTGATCGTGCTGATGGAGCACGTCGCCAAGGACGGCACGTACAAGATCGTCGACCAGTGCTCCCTGCCGTACACCGGCAAGGGCGTGGTCCAGCGGATCATCACCGACCTGTGCGTCATCGACGTGACCCCCGACG
>DASTQL010000016.1:0-19460 GCA_035761805.1 Jiangellales bacterium
CTCGACGGCTCCTGGGGCGGGATCCAGCCGCCCTGGGTGTGGTCGCTCATCGCGCTCGCCTGCCGCGGGCACGGGCTCGAGTCGCCGTACCTGCGCCGCGGGCTCGACGGGCTGGGGGTGCTGCTCTCGGAGGCGGCGCGAGGCGAGGGCGGCATCCTGCGCAACGAGTCCGGCGAGCGCTTCATGGAGCGCTACGCCCCCACCATCAAGGACCTGGCGCCCCGCGACATGGTCGCCCGGGCGATGGCCAACGAGGTCCGCGAGGGCAGGGGCTGCGGTCCCGACGGCACGTACGTGCACCTCGACCTCACCCACCTGCCGCGCGAGCAGATCGACGCCAAGCTGCCGGACATCACCGAGTTCGCCCGGACCTACCTCGGCGTGGAGCCGTACACCGAGCCGGTGCCCGTCTTCCCGACAGCGCACTACGCGATGGGCGGCATCCCCACCAACGTCAAGGCCGAGGTGCTCGCCGACAACGAGCGGGTGGTCCCGGGGCTGTACGCCGCCGGCGAGGTGGCCTGCGTGTCGGTGCACGGTGCCAACCGGCTCGGCACCAACTCGCTGCTCGACATCAACGTCTTCGGCCGCCGGTCGGGGATCGCCGCCGCGGAGTACGCCGCGAAGGTCGAGCACGTCGGGGTCCCCGACGGCAGCGAGGCCGCGGTCGTCGCGCTCGTGGACGGGCTGCGCGACGGCGAGGGCGGAGAGCGGGTCGCCGCCGTACGGGCTGAGCTGCAGGCGACGATGGACATCAACGCGCAGGTCTACCGGACCGAGGGGTCGCTCAAGCAGGCACTGTCGGACATCGAGGCGCTGAAGGCCCGGTACCGCAACGTCACCGTGCAGGACAAGGGGAAGCGCTACAACACCGACCTGCTGGAGGCCGTCGAGCTCGGCTTCCTGCTCGACCTGGCCGAGGTGCTCGTGGTGTCGGCCCTGGAGCGCAAGGAGTCGCGGGGCGGTCACTTCCGGGAGGACTACCCGACCCGCGACGACGTCAACTTCATGCGCCACACCATGGCGTACCGGGTCGAGGGTGACGGCGGGCCTAGCATCCGCCTCGACTACAAGCCCGTCACGATGACCCGGTACAAGCCGATGGAGCGCAAGTACTGACCCCACCACTGTCCCCCGACCGGCCGGACCCGCGAAGAAGGACCCCGTGGACGTCACCCTCAAGATCCGCCGCTACAACCCGGAACAGGACTCCGAGCCGCACTGGGAGACCTACACGGTCGACGCCCAGCCGACCGACCGGCTGCTCGACGCCCTGCACAAGGTGAAGTGGGAGATCGACGGGTCGCTCACCTTCCGCCGCTCGTGCGCCCACGGCATCTGCGGGTCGGACGCGATGAGGATCAACGGCCGCAACCGGCTCGCCTGCAAGACCCTGGTCAAGGACCTCGGCGTCTTCACCACCCTCGGCAGCGGCCAGCCCGCCTCCGACCCGTCGAAGTCGGTCACCGTCGAGCCGATCAAGGGACTCCCGGTGCTCAAGGACCTCGTCGTCGACATGGAGCCCTTCTTCGACGCCTACCGGTCGGTCATGCCGTTCCTCGTCACCACCGGCAACGAGCCCACGCGGGAGCGCCTCCAGTCCCAGCAGGACCGCCTGCGCTTCGACGACACCACCAAGTGCATCCTGTGCGCCGCGTGCACGACGTCGTGCCCGGTCTACTGGACCGACGGTCAGTATTTCGGCCCCCAGGCCATCGTGGGCGCGCACCGCTTCATCTTCGACAGCCGCGACGAGGGGACCGACGCCCGGCTCGAGGTCCTCAACGACCGCGAGGGCGTCTGGCGGTGCCGGACCACGTTCAACTGCACCGAGGCCTGCCCGCGCGGCATCGAGGTCACCAAGGCGATCCAGGAGGTCAAGCGGGCGCTGATCTTCCGGCGGGTGTGAGGCGCCCGGCAGCGCCAATCCCGATCGAGTGCGGGGTTGCGCAGGTCCTCAGCCACCCCGGCCATGCGGAACTCCGCGCTCGTCGGGCCGACCTCAGTCCGGGAGCGAGGCCGTGTTGGCCCCACAGACGACGACCACCACCGTGTCGCCGGGGTGCGGCCGGTAGGCACCCGACGTCAGGGCAGCCAGCGCCGTCACGCCACCCGGCTCCACCAGGAGCCGGCACCGGTCCCACAGCCACCGGCGAGCGTTGGCGATGTCCTCGTCCGACACCTGGACCACAGGTTGCGCGGCCGCGGACAGGATCGCCCACGGGATCTCCCCGAGCCGTCGAGCGCCCAGGGAGTCGGCCGCGATCCCGGACACGGTGACGTCCACCGGCCGGCCTGCGGCCTGTGCCGCGTGCAGGGTGGGGCACCGGTCGGCCTCGACCGGCACGACCGGGGGACCGCCGCCGGAACAGGCGACGGTGATCCCGGCCGACAGCCCTCCCCCGCCGACGGCCACCAGGACGACCGAGGCATCGGGGACCTGGGAGCGCAGCTCCAAGCCGACGGTGCCCTGCCCGGCAACGGTGGGCACCGCGTCGTACGCGTGCACCGGCAGGACGTCGCGCGAGGCGGCCCAGTCGTGCGCGGCGGCCGCGGCATCGGCGTAGAAGCCGTCCACGACGTGCACCTCGGCGCCGTACCCGGCGATGCGCTCCACCTTGTCGCCCGGGCTCGACGCCGGGACGAAGACCGTTGCGGGAACGCCCAGCTCACGCGCCGCCCAGGCGACAGCGGCGCCGTGGTTGCCTCCGCTCGCGGCCACGGCACCCCCGGGCGGCACCTTGCCGCCGAGCAGGGTGGTCAGCGCGCCGCGCACCTTGAAGGACCCCGCGTGCTGGAGCATCTCCAGCTTGAGCACGACCCTGGCCGGCACGCCGAGCTCGGCACCGTGTACCGAGAGCACGGGCGTGTGGCGCACGTGCTCGCCGACGAGCACCGCCGCGGCCCGCACCTCGGCCGGCCCGGGGACGTCGGTCACGGCGCCAGCCTCCCACGGTCGCGTCGACCGGAACCGTACGCTGGCAGCAACCATGTCTTCCCTCGCGATCGTCGCATTCGCCGCGGCACTGCTGCCGGCGGCGGCGACCGCGAGCGCCGCTCCCGCACCCCTCGGCGGTGACCAGCTGGCCCGTCCGGGCATGGTCGTGGCCGATCCGGCTCCCGGGGACTCCGCTCCCCCGCAGGTCGACGCAACCGCCTACCTGCTCGCCGACGCGGGCTCCGGCGACGTCCTCGCGGGGCTGGACGCCCACGTCCCTCGCCCACCCGCCAGCCTGGTCAAGCTGCTCACGGCACTGGCGCTGCTGCCCGATCTGGACCCGCAGCAGACCCATGTGGCCACGGACGCAGATGCGTCGATCGAGGGCAGCCGCGTGGGGCTGACCCCCGGCCAGACCTACACCGTGGAACAGCTCACGTACGGGCTGATGCTGGCGTCCGGCAACGACGCGGCGCACGCGCTGGCGGAGGTGGCCGGAGGCCACAAGCAGGCGGTCGACGCTATGAACGCGGAGGCCGACCGCCTCGGGGCGTTGCGCACCCGGGCGCTGACCCCGCACGGGCTCGACGAGCCGGGACAGGTCTCCACCCCGTACGACCTGGCGCTGCTCGCCCGGGCGGCGCTGGCCGACGAACGCGTGGCCGGCCCCGCGCGCACGGCGACGTACGACTTCCCCGGAGGGGACGACGGGCCCTACCAGATCCAGAACCTGAACCGGCTCCTCGGTCACTACCCCGGCACGGTCGGGCTCAAGACCGGCTTCACGTCCCGGGCGGGGCACACCCTGATCGCCGCGGCCGAGCGTGACGGCCGCACGCTCGTCACGGTCGTGCTGGGCGCCGAGGGGCGCGCTGAGGACGCAGCGGCAGCCCTGCTCGACTGGGGCTTCGCCGCCGGGGCCGGTGCCCGGCCGGTGGGCAGGCTGCTGACGCCGGACGAGGTCGCCGAGGAGCGCGGCGCCGGCGGGTCGGCGGCCGACTCGGTGGCCGCCCAGGTCAGCGCGGCCGGACGCGCTCTCGACGACGTGCTCACCACGACGAGGACGCTGAGCCCGCGGTGGTGGGCCATTCTCGGCTCGGTCGTCGTGCTCACCACGTTGGTGTCGCTCCGCCGGAACCGCGGACGCGGGCGTGCCGGGCGATACCCGGCCAGGTGACGGACCCGGTCTTGCAGTACTCGCCACCGAGTCAGCGGACTGAGAAGCCGTCCGACGCGTCTGGACGGACGTCGTCTGTATGATGGATGAGCTAGGTCGTACAACGATCGGGAAGCCGAGGTGGCCACGTCCTACGTGATGAAGGTGTCCGCGAACGGCCAGGTGTCGATCCCAGCCGAGGCGCGGTCACGGTGGCGCGCCGACCGAGTGGTCGTCGTCGATCTCGGTGACAGGGTCGTCGTGCGGCCGCTGCCGGCGGATCCGGTCGGCGCCCTGGAAGGCCGGTACCGGGGCAAAGGGCCTTCGACCAGGCGCGCCCGCCGCCAGGCGCGAGCCGAGGACGCGGCCCTCGCCCGCCGCAAGCAGCGGTGATCGTCCTCGACGCGTACGCCGTCCTCGCCCTGCTGAAGGGGGAACCCGCTGCCCCCGTGGTCCGCGAGCTCCTGCTGTCGAGCGACCAGGTGCGGCTGACCGCTGTTGGCGCGGCCGAGGTCGTCGACCACCTGGTGCGTCTTTCCGGTGCGGCCGAGGACGACGCCGCACTCGACCTCGCCCAGCTGGGCCTCGCCGAGGCGCTGCCCGTCGACGCCGGCGTCGGCATCGGGGCAGGTCTCCTTCGCGCCAGGCACTACCACCGGCAGGACCGGGCGGTCAGCCTCGCCGACTGCGTCGCCGCCGAAGCGGCCCGCGCCCGCGGCGCACCCCTGGCCTCTGCCGACCCGCACCTGCTGGACATGTGCCGAGACGAAGGCATCGCGGTTCTCGCGCTGCCGGACGGCACCGGCGAGACCTGGCGGCCCTGACCACGAGGTCCAGGCACGACCGCGCACGCACGCCGCTCACCGACCGACCAGGCCGGCCTCGTAGGCGGCGATCACCAGCTGCGTGCGGTCGCGGGCGCCCAGCTTGGCGAGGAGGCGGCCGACGTGTGTCTTGGCTGTCGCCGCCGACATGTGCAGATCGGCGCCGATCTCTGCGTTGGTCAGCCCTCGACCGACTGCGGTCAGTACCTCGACCTCCCGGGCCGTCAGCGAGCCCAGCCACGCCGGCTCGGGCGTCGATGCCGGCGACTGGACGAAGGCGGCGATGAGCCGGCGTACAAGCGCCGGGGCCAGCACCGACTCACCTCGGGCGACCACGCGGACCGCGGCGAGCAGGTCCTCCGGGTGCGCATCTTTGAGCAGGAACCCACTCGCTCCGGCACGCAGGGCGGAATGGACGTACTCGTCCAGGTCGAAGGTCGTCAGCACGATCACGCGGGTCCCGCGCAGTGCCGGGTCAGCGGTGATCGCGGCCGTCGCGCTGACTCCGTCCCGCCCGGGCATCCGGATGTCCATGAGGACGACGTCCGGCCGCTCCCGGCGCACCACGGTGACGGCGGCGTCGCCGGTGTCCGCCGTCCCGACCACCGTGATCTCGGGGTCGGAGTCCAGCAAGGACGCGAAGCCGGAGCGGACGAGGTGCTCGTCGTCGACCACCACGACGGAGATCATCGGGACCGGTCCAGTCCCACAGGCAGGCTGGCTGCCACGACGAAGCCACCCCCTGGCGAGGGGCCCGCGGTCAGGCTGCCGCCCAGGGCCTCGGCCCGCTCCCGCATCCCGATGATGCCGTGTCCGGTCGTGACCCGGCCGTCGACCGCCGGTCCGCCTCCTGCACCGTCGTCCCGGACCGCCAGCTCCAGCCGGCCGTCCCGGTGCTCCACCTCAACGCTCGCCACGGACGCCTGGGCGTGCCGCACGACGTTGGTGAGGGCTTCGCGCGTGATGGTGTACACCGCCGCCCCCGCCTGACGGGGCACCGACCCGACGTCGTCCGGCAGCCGGAGATCCACGGTCAGCCCGGCCAGCCGCGCGGTCTCGACCAGATCCGGGAGGTCGGTGAGGCCCGGGGTCGGGTGGTAGCTCGGGTCGTCCTCGCGCAGGGTCGCCACGACCGCCCGGACCTCGTCCAGGGCGCTCCGGCTGACCCGGGCGATGTTGTCCAGCGCCTCGGCAGCGCGTTCGGGCTCGGACGCCATGAGGTGCCGGCCCACGCCCGCCTGCACCGCGATGGTTCCCAGGGAGTGGCCGACGATGTCGTGAAGCTCGCGCGCCACCCGCAGCCGCTGCTCGCTCGACCGCCTCCGGGCGGCCTCCTCGGCCGCTCGAGCGCGTGCCTCCGCGAGGTCCCCGCGCAGACGCCCGGCCCGCCCGAGTCCCACGGCGGCGCCGTAGGCGACCACCGACGACACGGCCTCAGTGCTCCCGTACGGCGCCCCGCCGCCCGACCACCACAAGAAGGCGAAGCAGCCGAGCGCCACGACGGACGCCGCCACCACCTCCCGGACCGGTCGCGCCATCGCCACGAAGTAGCCGCCCACGAGCAGGACCATGGGCAGCGCACCCGCGTTGTAGCCGAGCATCCACAGCGCGGTCATCGACAGGAGGCTGACGAGGAAGGCCGCCGTCGGCCAGCGCCGCCGCCACACGTACGGCACGGTGGCCAGCACCAGCAGGAGCACGAACACCGAGTCCCGGGGGGTGTACCGGAACCACGGGTCGCTCGTCGTCGGGGCTCCCGTGCTGACCCACCCGATCGCCACGAACGACAGCGCGACCAGCACGTCGACAACGCGTCGGGAGGACGCCGGCTCCGCAGCCACACCTGCACGGTACGAGCAGCGACGGCCGTACGCATCGCCCTGCCGGCGTACGTGGTTGTCGCCCCACAGGCGTACCGGTCACGGCGAGCTCGCGCCCAACGGGCGATGCGTCCGGCCCCGCCTCGGCCGACTGTGAAGGCCATGACACACACACAGACGTCCCCGGCGCGCACCGACGCCCCGGCGACGACCCCGCAGTTCTCGTTGACGAAGATCATGTCCATCTGGGCGGTCGCGACCGTTCCGATGGGCGTGCTGGCCTTCGTCGTCGGCCCGGCCGTCATCCCCCACACCTCGCTCCACCCGGGCCTCGTGCACTGGATCCTCATGGTGGTCGGGATGGCCTGGCTCTTCGTCGTCTCGCTGGCGGTCCTGCGCCGCGAGCTGGGCGGCCTGCACTGGCCGAGGGTCAAGGAGCGCATCTGGCTCAACCTCCCGCGTGACCCCACCACCGGGCGCCCGCGGCGGGTGCTGCTGTGGTGGGCCGTGCCGGCGATCGCCGCCAACGTCGCCGGCGGCTACCTGGCAACCCGGCTCGACGGGGGCTGGGCCACCGTGCTCCCGGACGCACTCCGCGAACCGTGGTACACCGACCCGGGAGTCCTGGCCGACCCGCAGTTCCAGGGCCAGTGGTGGATCCTGGGCCTGTCCCTGACCAGCTTCGCGTTCAACTACCTCCTCGGCGAGGAGCTGCTCTTCCGCGGCGTCCTGCTGCCGCGCATGGCCGGGGTCTTCGGCCGCTGGGACTGGGTCGCCAACACGGTGCTCTTCGGGCTCTACCACGTGCACAAGATCTGGGCGTGGCCGAGCATGATCACCAGCAGCTTCGGCTACGCCTGGGCCGCCCGCCGCTACCGCAGCCTGTGGATGGGCGTCATCACGCACGCAGTGGAGGGCTTCTTCGTCGTGCTGGTCCTCATGGTGCTGCTGGGCTGGTACGCGTGACCTGCCCTCGATCCCGGCGGCCGCCCCGACGGCCGCCGGGGATCGAAGACTCAGGCGTCCGCCGTCAAGCGAAGACCCCGACCCCCTCGTCCGGCTCGGGGCCCGGCAGCGGGCCGCCCAGCACGAAGTCGCGCTGTGGACGCCACAGCCCGTCCGGCCCGTGCTCGTACAGGCCGAATGCGGTCACGTCGAAGGTGACGTCGTAGTCGGCAAGCTCCTCGAACGCCCGGTCGAGCGCGTCGTCGGGCAGGTCGTGGGCCACCGTCACATGCGGGTGGTACGGGTAGGACAGCTCACGCAGCAGCGGCCCGGAGCGCACGGTGGAGGCCAGCACCTCGCAGTTGGCGATGCCCTCGACGACGGCGACGAAGACCACCGGCGAGACCGGGCGGAAGGTGGCCGTGCCACGCAGGTGGACCCGGAACGGGTGCCCGGCCTCGGCCACCCTGATGAGGTGCTGCTCGGCGTAGGGCAACTCCCGCTCGACCACCTCGGTCGGTGACAGCAGCGTGATGTGGGTCGGGATCGCGTCGGCGAGCGGGTCGCCGAACGACCGCCGGTGCTTCTGCAGCTCCGAGCCGTACGGGTCGGGCACGGCCACCGCGACGCCGATGGTCCGCGTCGCGGTGGTGGCGGGATGGTCCACCGTGCTCATCGTGAGGACCCCCCGTCACCGCGCGGGGGGCAGGAACCCGACGCGGTCGTGGGCCAGCTCCAGCGTCGGGGCCGCCACGGCCCTGGCCTTCTCGGCTCCGCCGGCGAGCAGCCGGTCGAGCTCGGCCGGGTCGTCGAGGAGCTCGTGGACCCGCTGCTGGAAGGGGATCGCCACGTCGAGCACGGCCGCGGCGACCTCCTTCTTGAGGTCGCCGTAGCCGCGGCCCACGAAGTCGCGCTCGATGTCCGGGACCGTACGTCCGGTCAGCGCCGACAGGATCGTCACGAGGTTGCTGACGCCCGGCTTGCCCTCCAGATCGACGACCACCTCCCGACCGGTGTCGGTCACCGCACCGCGGATGCGCTTCTCGATGACCTTCGGCTCGTCGAGCAGCTCGATGATGCCGCTGCCACCGATGCTCTTGCTCATCTTGGCGTGCGGCTCCTGCAGGTCGTAGATCTTGGCCGTCTGCTCCATGATGTACGGCTCGGGGAGGGTGAACGTCGGGCCGAACCGCGAGTTGAAGCGCCCGGCCAGGTCGCGAGTCAGCTCGACGTGCTGGCGCTGGTCCTCGCCCACCGGCACCTGGTTCGCGTGGTAGAGCAGGATGTCGGCCGCCTGCAGGACCGGGTAGGTGAACAGGCCCACCGTGGCCCCCTCGGTCCCCTGCCGAGCGGCCTTGTCCTTGAACTGCGTCATGCGGCTCGCCTCACCGAAGCCGGTGATGCATCCCAGCACCCAGGCCAGCCGGGCGTGCTCGGGCGCGTGGCTCTGCACGAACAGGGTGCTCCGCTCGGGATCGACGCCTGCTGCGAGGTACTGCGCGGCCGTCACACGGGTGCGCGTGCGCAGCACCGCGGGGTCGTGCCCGGCCGTGATCGCGTGCAGGTCGACGACGCAGTAGAACGCGTCGTGGGTCTCCTGCAGCCCTACCCACTGCACGAGCGCGCCCAGGTAGTTGCCGAGGTGCAGCGAGTCGGACGTCGGCTGCATCCCGGAGAAGACGCGGGGTCGGTCGGGCGTCGCGGGCATGCGCGCCATTGTGGCAGCCCAGCCGCCTGGGATCCGCCGCGAGGGACTTGTCGGGTTCGCCCCGCCGTACGGAGCGGAACGCGGGGAAGGGCCTTGCCGGGGTGTGAGGCAGATCATACGTTGAGCAACACCCCGGCGCGGACGCGAGGAGGCTCCATGACCGAGCAGGACACGACGCCGGGCCCGGTCCCGGTCGTGGCCACCGGCAACGGCAACGGCCACCGCCGGCCGGAGGACGAAGCGGGCTTCGTCGCCGAGTGGCGCAACGCGGCGTACAACTGCTTCTCGTCCGGCCACAAGTTCTGTCGCGAGGTCTGTCCGGTCACGCAGGTGACCCGGGACGAGCGGTACACCCCGACCGCCTTCCACGCCAACGTCGTGGCGATGGAGCAGGGCCTGGTGACGGTCGAGGACGTCGCCGCCGACTACGTCGGGTGCACCCAGTGCGGGGCGTGCGAGCTGCGGTGCCCGAACACGCTCTTCACCGGCGACTTCTACCGATTCCGGACGCGGACGGTGGACCTCGTCAAGGCGGTCCGCGCACTGGCCGTCGACAGCGGCGTGCACCAGCCCGGCTGGCGGCGCTGGAACCTGCTCACGGACGAACGCACGCACGAGCCGGTGCTCGGCGAGGTGCCGGTCACCCAGGAGCACGTCCGCGACTGGGCCGAGGGCCTGGACATCCCGGTCGGGGGCGAGACGATCCTCTTCGTCGACTGCGAGGCCGCCTTCTACCGCACGTCGGTGCCACGCGCCGTCGCCCAGATCCTGCGGCTGGCCGGGGTGGAGTTCGGGCTCATGCAGGAGCAGTGGTGCTGCGGTGGCCCGGCGGCGGAGATGGGCTACGTGGACCAGGCACGGAAGTTCGCCGAGCACAACCTCGCCAACTGGCGCTCGGTGGGTGCGCGCCGGGTGCTGGTGCTCGACCCGCACGACTACATCAGCTTCACCGAGGACTACCCGAAGTTCTTCGGCGACGACTACGACATCGAGATCGTCCTGGTGGTCGAGCTGCTCGCCGAGCTGATCCGGGAGAGGAAGCTCACCCCGTCGGTCCCGGTGCAACGGTCGGTGACCTACCACGATCCCTGCCGGCTCAACAAGCGCAAGGGGATCTGGCAGGAGCCGCGCGAGATCCTGCGCGCGATCCCGGGCCTGGAGTTCACCGACGTCGACCGGGTCACCCAGTGGTCCTACTGCTCGGGCGCCGGGGCCGGCCTGTCGGTCGAGCGCCCCGACCTGACGGCGCGGATCAGTGCCAACCGGATGGACAAGGCGGCCGACCTCGAGGTGGACACGCTCGTCAGCGCCTGTCCGTGGTCGGAACGCCCGCTGTCGGCGGCCGGCGCCGAGCGCGACATCGACGTCGTCGACATCCACGAGATCCTCGCCGAGTCACTCGGTATCGAGGTCGGGGGGAGGCGAGGGGCGTGACCATCGCACCCACGCTGGCCGACGCTGTCGTCGAGGAGCTGGCCCGGGTGGTCGGCGCCGACCACGTCCACACCTCCGTCACGGCCCGGCTCAACCGGGCACGCGTCCCGGCGCCGTTCCCCGTCCACCGGTGGGCGGACCACGTGCCCGACCTCGTGGTCACGCCGGGCAGCACCGAGGAGGTCGCCGGCGTCGTCCGCGTCGCCAACGCCCACCGGATCCCGATCGTGCCCCGCGACGGTGGCACCGGGCTCACCGACGGGGCCCGCCCCGAGCGGCGCGGCATCGTCGTCGACGTCAAGCGGATGAACCAGGTCGAGGAGATCGACCTGGACAACCGCACCTGCACCGTCGGCACCGGCATCAACATGCTCAAGCTCAACGAGGTCCTGGGCCGTCACGGCCTGATCTACCCGGACAACCCCGCCTCGTACCCGTGCTCGTTGGTCGGCGGCCGGATCGGGACCAGCGGCTGGTCGCTCATCGGCGCCCGCTACGGGCACTCGCGCGACCTCGTGCTGAGCTTCGACCTGGTGCTGCCGACCGGCCAGGCGATCACCGTCGGCGACGGAGGCGGGCGCAAGCTGACCAAGAGCTCCAGCGGCTACCAGCTCAAGCACCTCTTCATGGGGCACCAGGGGACGCTGGGCATCGCGACCCGCGCCACCCTCAAGCTCTACCCCAAGCCCGAGGCGGAGTTCTCGCCGTTCTTCGCCTTCACGGACTTCGACGACGCGTACCGGACCCTCGGTGCACTGTCCAAGGCCGGGGTCGCGACCTTCGCCGGTGCCGTCCTCTTCGACGAGTGGAAGGTCTCCTACCTCCGCCGCGACGACGAGGCCTACATCCCCCAGCCGGGCGACGTGCGCGCGTTGGTCTGCGCCGTCGCGTACGGGAACGAGGACGAGGTACGGGCTGGAGGCAAGCGCCTGATGCGGATCGCGCGCGATCACGGCGCGCGCTACCTGGGCGACGAGATCTCCGAGGGCGACTGGGCAGCGCGGCACGACCGCTACGCGACGCCGCTGCACGGGCGGACGAGGTCCGGCCAGGTGGTGCCGATGAGCTGGCACTGCGAGGACGCCGCGATCCCGTACACCCTGCTCCCGCAGGTGAAGCAGGCCTGGCACGCGACGGTTGCAGACCTGCGCGAGCGCTTCGACACCTTCGACGACTGGGGCATGTTCTTCTACACCAGCAGCGACAACGGCACCGACTACCTCACCGAGATCGACGTCGGCATCTGGGAGCAGCAGCTCGACGAGGAGATGTGGCAGGCCTGGGTCCGGGCCAAGAAGGACATCGCAGCTGCCGCCCTCGAGGCCGAGGGATCGATCTCCGCCTGTCACGGGTCGTGCAGGGAGGGCGAGGTCGACCTCGTGCCGGCCGAGCTCGGCGGGGGCTACGACGTCATGCTCGCGGTGAAGCGGGCGCTCGACCCGAACAACATCATGAACCCCGGCAAGTACGGCCTGGACCGCGCGTACGGGGAGGGGCGGTAGCGATGGGGACGTACCGGTACGCCGAGCAGTACGAGCCGCCGGAGGCGCAGCAGGTCACCGACGTGGCCATCACCCGCTTCGAGCACGTCTACGAGGTCGACCCGAAGCTGATGGTCCAGCACGTGAACCAGCAGACGTTCCCCAACTGGGACACGCTGCGGATCGTGCACAGCCGGCACGACCATCTCCAGTGGATGCACGACCACTGGGCCTCGGCCGTCGTCTCCGGAGAGGAGGTCCTCGCCTCGCTGGAGGACGAGGAGGGGCCGGACGACGCCTGAGACCACCACCGGACCGGGAGCGCGACCGAACGGGGAGTACCGACCACACGTCGCCGCAAGGAGGCACCATGAAGTTCAGCTACGTCATGCTCCCCGACTACCCGCTGGGGGAGTCACTGGACGCGATCCAGCTCGCCGACCGGCTCGGCTACTACGCCTGCTACGCCGCGGACGAGACCTGGCACAAGGACCTGTGGCTGCTCTTCGCGGCCGCGGCGGACAAGACGTCGAGAATCCGGTTCGGCCCGAGCGTGTCGGCGGTGACCCTGCGCGAGCCGGCGCTGATCGCCCAGGCCGCGGCCACGCTCGACGAGCTGACCGACGGCCGCGCCGAGGTGGTGCTCGGGTCGGGAAACTTCGGCCTGCTCGAGCAGCACGGCATCGACTGGTCCCACACGAAGGCGCTGTCCCGGGTCAAGGAGGCGCTGCACATCGTGCGCACCTTCCTCGACGACGGCACCATCACCTTCGAGGGCCAGTTCCAGACGTACAAGGGGCTGTTCACCTTCGCCCGGCCGGTGCAGGAGCACCTGCCCGTGAAGATGGGCGCGATGCGCGGGCCGCGTTCGTTCGAGGTCGCCGGCGAGTTCTCCGACGGTTGCCACCACGCGCTGAGCTACACCCGCGAGGCGTACGAGTACGCCGTCGAGCGGATCGCCCTCGGCGCCGACCGGGCCGGCAAGAACATCGACGACCTGGACATCGCCGCCTGGGTGGTCGTCGCCGTCGGCCGCGACTCCGGGGCAGCCCGGCAGGCCGCGCGGAGCATGGTCGGGATCTACGCGTCGTCGATGTCGAAGGAGCAGCTGGAGCGCAACGGCGTCAGCCAGGAGGAGCTCAAGCCGATCGTGGAGGCGATGGGCGCGGGGGACCTCCCCAAGGCCGTCGAACTGACCTCGCTGGACCTGGCCGAGCGAATGTCCTTCTCCGGCACCCCGGAGGAGGTCGTGGCCAAGATCAAGGCCGAGGTCCAGGGCACCGGGGTCAACCACATGATCTGCGCCATCACCGACGCCTCGCTGGTCAAGGCCTTCACCGGTCAGACCGTCGACGGGGTCGCCTCGGTCGAGGAGCAGCTGCAGCTCATCCACGACGAGGTCATGCCCTCCTTCGCCTGACTCCGCCCCCGATTGACCACGTTCACCACCCTGGTCGGGCCATCACCAGGCGTCCGCGCCTGGTGAAGGCCCGACCAGCCTGGTGGTGGCTCGGGGGCTGGGGTCCAACTGGGTGCCGGCTCGGGGGCTGGGCGACCACTGGGTGCCGGCTCGGGTGCTGGGCGACCGCTGGGTGCCGGCTCGGGGACGTGAGCCGCACGCTGATCATCAACGTCCTGACCGCACCATCGCTCGAGATCACCGTGTGGGGTTCGTGCCGCGGCGCGGGACCGGCACCCCACGGTGATCAGCGTTCTTGCCCGAGCCATCTCGGGGCGGAGATCACCGTGTGGGCACCATCCCGCCCTCCGACACGGGAGCCACACGGCGATCACTCCGCCCGCGGGCCCACTTGCGGCCAAGATCACCGTGCGGCCGCGGTGCCGGGGCGCAGGCCGACCGGCCGGAGGGGCCGGTCGGCCCTGCAGGCGCCGCCCCGTCCTGACGGCACGCGACCGCTGTGGGCGCCCGCAGCGGCGGGAGCGGCCGTCCCGGCAGGGTCGGCGCCATGTCGTCGAGGGGGCACCATGGCCGACGTGACGACCCTGCCGCGCAGCCGGCCGTCGACGCGCGCCGACCTCGACGCGTTGCCCGATGACGGGCACCGCTACGAGCTGCTCGACGAGTCGTTCGTCGTGACGCCGGCGCCGACGTGGCGGCGCCAGTCGGCAGTCGTCCGGCTGTGGAAGGCTCTCGACGCCGCGAGGCCCGGTCCCGAGATGGTCGTCGACCCGGAGGCACCGTCACTGCTCGCGTGGGAGCTCGGCACGTGCGAGCTGGTGGCCGACGTCCGGGGGACCGAGACCCACCGGGCCATGTCCCCCCACCCCGTGGAGGTTCGTCCCGCCGACCTCGCCGCCGACGAGTGACCCGCCCCCCGGGCCTCAGGAGACTGCCGTACGGTCGGTGCCCAGCGTCTCCTCGGGCTCGCGACCCGGCACGGCGCTCAGGCGCAGCCGCGCCACCCGGCGGCCGTCGAGCTCCAGCACCTCGAGCTGGTGGCCGTCGACGTCCACCGCCTCGCCCACCTCGGGCACGTGGCCCAGGTGCGCGACGACGTAGCCGGCGACCGTCTCGTACGGGCCGTCGGGAAGCTCCACCCCGGTCTCCTCGGCGAAGTCCGCGAGGTTGAGCAACCCCTCCACCTCCACCGGGCCACCGACGGTGACCGGTCCCGGCGCCTCCTCGGCCTGGTCGTACTCGTCGCGGATGTCACCGACGAGCTCCTCCACGATGTCCTCGAGGGTGACGATGCCGGCCGTTCCGCCGTACTCGTCGGCGACGATCGCCAGGTGGCTGCCCGTCCGGCGCATGTCGGTGAGCGCGGGCAGGACCCGCTTGGTCCCGGGCAGGACGAGCACGTCGCGGGCGAGCTCGCCGACCCGGAGGCCTCGGGTGGCCACCTCCGGGTCCATCAGGTCGCGGACGTGGACGAAGCCCACGACGTCGTCCGCCGTGTCACGCACGACGGGGTAGCGGGAGTGCGGCTGATCGGCGACCACGCGGACCGCCTTGTAGACGGGGGTGTCCGCGTCCAGGAAGTCGACCTCGGTGCGCGGCAGCATCACCTCGCGGACCTGCCGGTCGCCCGCCGCGAAGACGTCCTCGACGATGCGGCGCTCCTCCTCCCCGAGGGTCTCGTGGGCGGAGACCATCTCGCGTAGCTCCTCTGAGGTGATCTGCTCGCGGCGGGTATCCGGGTTGCCGCCGAGCAGCCGCACGAGGGCGTCGGCGTTGCGGCCGAGCAGCCAGATCACCGGCCGGGCCAGGATGGCGATCCGGTCGATCACCGGGGCGAGCAGCAGGGAGGTCCCCTCGGCCCGCTGCAGCGCAAGCCGCTTGGGCACCAGCTCGCCGAGCAGGATCGACGCGTACGAGATGAGCACGGTGATGCCCACGAGTGCCACGACGTCGGCCACCGCGGGGGAGAGTCCCCAGCCGACCAGGACGGGGGACAGGTCACCGGACAGCGTGACCCCGCCGACGGCCGCCGACAGGAAGCCCATCAGCGTCACGCCGATCTGCACCGCGGAGAGGAACCGGTTGGGGTCGGCGGCCAGGCGCGCCACCCGCTCGCCCCGGCGACCCCGCTGGGCCAGCCCCTTGAGCTGGCTCTCGCGCAGCGAGACCAACGCGATCTCGGACGCGGCGAAGACCCCGCCGACCAGCACGAACAAGAGGACCAGGGCGATGTTGGCGACGACGCCGCTCACCGGCCCACCCGCCCCCGGCGGCGGGGTCGATGGCAGCCGTCCACGGGATCAGGGTACGGAGGCCGGCAGGGGTCCGGGATAGTGCACGGGTGACGCAGCGAGCTCTCGGCTGGCCAGCACGGCTGGCGTCGATCGCCTTCGGCGGCGACTACAACCCCGAGCAGTGGGACGAGGACGTGTGGGCCGAGGACGTGCGGCTGATGCACGAGGCCGGCGTGAATCTGGTGACCGTCAACGTCTTCGGCTGGGCCGAGATCGAGCCCGCCTCCGGGCAGTACGACTTCGAGCGGCTCGACCGGGTCATGGACCTGCTTGCCGCGGGTGGCATCCACGTCGACCTGGCCACCGGGACCGCGTCACCGCCGCCGTGGTTCTCCCTCCGGCACCCGGAGACCCTCCCGGTGACCCGCGAGGGTGTGCGCCTCTCCCCCGGCGGCCGGCAGGCGTGGTGCCCCAGCTCTCCCGTCTTCCGCCGGGCGGCACTCGCGCTCGTGGAGGCGATTGCGACGAGGGATGCGGACCACCAGGCACTGGTCGTGTGGCACGTGTCGAACGAGCTCGGCTGCCACAACGCCCACTGCTACTGCGAGGTCAGCGCCGAAGCCTTCCGCGGGTGGCTGCGGCGCCGGTACGGCTCGCTGGACCGGCTCAACGAAGCCTGGGCGACGTCCTTCTGGAGCCAGCGCTACGGCGACTGGGACGAGCTCCTCCCCCCACGCACCGTGGCGGCGATCGCCAACCCGACGCAGCAGCTCGACTTCCGCCGGTTCTCCTCCGACGAGCTGCTCGACCACTTCCGCGCCGAGCGGGACGTGCTCCGCCGGATTACCCCGACCGTCCCCGTGACGACCAACTTCATGGTGACCGAGCACATCGACGCGCTGGACTATGCCACCTGGGCACCCGGGCAGGACGTCCTGTCCAACGACCCCTACCTGGTCGCCGCCCATCCCGACGCACACGTGGAGCTGGCGTTCTGCGCCGACCGGACGCGCGGCCTCGCCGGCGGCGACCCGTGGTTCCTCATGGAGCACTCGACCAGCGCCGTCAACTGGCAGCCACGCAACGTCGCGAAGCGACCCGGCGAGATGCGGCGCAACAGCCTGGTGCACGTCGCCCGGGGGGCCGACGCTGTGTGCTTCTTCCAGTGGCGCGCCTCGCGCGGTGGGGCCGAGAAGTACCACTCCGCGCTGGTCCCCCACGCCGGGACCGACACCAAGGTCTGGCGCGAGGTGGTCCAGCTGGGCCGGGTGCTCGACACCCTGAGCGAGGTCCGGGGCACGCGGGTCGAGGCCGACGTCGCGCTGCTCGTCGACTACCCCGCGCAGTGGGCGGTCGAGCTGGACTCGCACCCCAGTGTCGACGTCGACGGCCTGGACCGTGCCCACGCTCTGTACCGGGCCGCGTGGGATCTCGGCGGCACGGTCGACGTCATCCCTCCGTCGGTCGACCTCACGCGCTACCGGGCGGTCCTGGTGCCGACGCTCTACCTGATCTCCGACCACGACGCCACCGCCCTGACCCGCTACGTCGAGGGTCGGCGGCCACGTCCTCGTGACCTACTTCAGCGGCATCGTGGACGAGCACGACCACGTCCGGCTCGGCGGTTACCCGGGAGCGTTCCGCGACCTCGGGGTCCGGGTCGAGGAGTTCTTCCCGCTGCGCCGGGAGGAGTCCGTCCGGCTCGACGAAGGGACCGCGGACGTCTGGACCGAGCTGCTCCACCGCGCCGGGGCCGACGTGGTCGCCCGGTACGTGGACGGCCCGCTGCCAGGCGTTCTCGCCGTGACCCGCCGTACGGTCCGCGACGGGGTGGCCTGGTACGTGGGCACGCGGCACGACCGCGGCGGCACCCACCGCCTCGTACGACGGGTGCTTGCCGACGCCGGAGCCGACCCCGTACGGGAGGTGACCCTGGGCGTCGAGGTGGTGCGGCGGGTCGGGTCGGACCGGGCGTACCTGTTCGTCGCCAACCACACCGCGCAACCGGTCGATCTCGCGGCGCTCGGCACCGAGCTGCTCACGGGCGCTCCGTGCGACGGGTCGGTCCGGGTGGGCGCGGGCGAGGTGGCGGTGGTCCGGCAGTCGGACTGACCGGGCCGGGAGCTATCCGCGTAGGCGGACCCCGGAGCGCGGCGCGCTCCGGGGCCGACCCTGTCTCAGGATCTGGTGGTCACTGGAACAGGGCGTTCACCTGCTCGTTGGCCTGCGTGAGCGAGTCGGGCTCGGCCTGGAAGAGCATCACCCGCTCCATCGCCGCCTGCATGGTGGCGTCGACGTCGGCCGCGTTGTCCGTGATCGGGTGGAGGAACGTCGTGCCCTCCTCGACGTGGACGTTGAAGGCCGACACGTCGATGCCCTCGGCCGCGAACGCCTCCACCGCGGCGTCCGACGACTCCTGGATCGCCGGGAAGACGACGGTCTGCTCGGCGGCCGACCACACCAAGTGGGGGGTGGTCGGCATCTCGAGTATCGCCCCCCTCGAGCGGGCCGACGTCCTCGTGACCGACGTCTGCCTGCCCCAGCCCGCCGTGGAGGTCTGCAGGCCCGCGTCGCGTCGGTCCTCCGGGTCGGCATCGGCGACGGCCCGAAGGGCCTGGACGGGTCGGACGGACCGGAAAAGGAGCCTTACCCGTGAAGCGCACCTCCACCCGACTCGCCGACGGACGCGAGATCGTCTACTTCGACCTCTCCGACGACGCCGAGCGCCAGCTGGTCGACACCCGTGACCTGCCCGAGACGGCCACGACGTCGGAGATCCGCTACGACCCGCTCCTCGACGAGTGGGTGACCATCGCCTCGCACCGCCAGGGTCGGACCCACCTCCCGCCGGCGGACGAGTGCCCGCTGTGCCCGTCCCGCGACGGCCGGGAGACCGAGATCCCCTCCCCCGACTACGACGTGGTCGTCTTCGAGAACCGGTTCCCGTCGCTCGCCACGTCGGTGCCCCCGGTCCCGCCCACGGTGGACCTCGGCGGCGAGCTGTTCACGCGACAGCCCGGTGTCGGGCGCTGCGAGGTGGTCTGCTTCACCAGCGACCACATGTCGACCTTTTCCGAGCTGTCCACGGCGCAGGCCAGGCTGGTCATCGAAGCCTGGGCCGACCGCACGGCCGAGCTCTCGACCGTGCCCAACGTCGAGCAGGTCTTCTGCTTCGAGAACCGCGGAGAGGAGATCGGGGTGACGCTGCACCACCCGCACGGCCAGATCTACGCCTATCCCTTCGTCACCCCCCGTACCCGTCGTCAGCTCATCTCCGCGCGCCGGTACCGGAAGCGGACGTGGCGCAACCTCTACGCCGACGTCCTGGCGACGGAGCGCATGGCGGGATCGCGGATCGTCACCGAGACCGAACACTGGACGGCCTTCGTCCCCGCCGCCGCCCGCTGGCCGGTGGAGGTCCATCTCTACCCCCAGCGCCAGGTCCTCGACCTGCCGGACCTGACGCCCGAGGAGCGCGACGAGCTCGCGGAGGTCTACCT
>DASTQL010000017.1:0-16818 GCA_035761805.1 Jiangellales bacterium
CCGGTGGGGCCCGATGAAGCAGACGGCTCTCGCCCTGTCGTACCTGGTCTCGACGCGGTTCCGGCAGGACGAGCTGGAGATCGTCGGCTTCAACCGCTGGGCGCGCCGGATGACGCCGGAGCAGCTGGCCGGGATCGAGCCGGACTGGGTGCAGGGCACCAACCTGCACCACGGCCTGATGCACGCCGCCAGGTTCGTGCGCCGTCACCCCGACGCCGAGCCGGTGGTCCTGGTGGTCACGGACGGTGAGCCGACCGCACACCTGGACGACGCCGGCGACGCGTACTTCATGTGGCCCACGAGTGGCGAGACACTCCGGCGCACGGTCGGGGAGGTCGACACCCTCACCCGGCTGGGCGCCACGATCAACCTCTTCATGCTCGGCGACGACCCCGGGCTGCGCCGGTTCGTCGACGCCGTGGCCCGGCGCAACGGCGGACGGGTCTTCACGCCAGGCGTCGACCGGCTGGGTGAGTACGTGGTCGCCGACTACCTACGGTCCCGGCGGGGCCGGCGCCGGACGGCCTGACGGCCGCCCCCCGGACGAACGGCGCCGGCGCGACTAGAGGTGGTGCGCCCTGGCCGGGTGGTGGCGCAGCTCCGCGATCTCGAGCTGGCGCATCACGTCCGTCGGCGACACGATCCCCACGAGCCGCCCGCCCTCGACGACGAGGGCGCGACCGTCGGCGCAGTCCGCCATCCGCGGCAGCACGTCCACCACGCTGTCGTCGGGAGCCACGATCGGCACGTCGTCGATCGGGCACGCGACACCACGGACGGCGACGCGCCACCGGTCCTCCGCCGGCACCGCCTTCACCCGCTTGAGGCTCACCAGCCCCGCAAGCGTGCCGTCGTCCTCGGTCAGCGGGAACGTCGAGTACCGGTACGGGAAGACGTACCCGTCCAGGAACTGCTGCACCGACACCGAGGCGGGTGCCGTGGTCGGGTGCGGCGACATGACCTCCCGCACCCGCACATCGGCCAGCACACCGCTCAGCTCGGCCTGCTGCTCCTCCGCACGCGCCGCGGCGATGAGGAACCAGCCGACGAACATCAGCCAGAGGCCGCTGAGACCCGGGACGAGCAGCAGGAACACGAAGCCGACGACGACGAGCAGCCAGCCGAAGCCCTTGCCGGCCCTGGCGGCGGTGATGGCGGAGCCGGTGCGGTCGCCACGCCGGTGCCACAGGATCGCGCGGAGGATCCGTCCGCCGTCGAGCGGGGCGGCGGGCACGAGGTTGAACACGGCGAGCACGACGTTGATGAGGGACAGCCAGGTGAAGACGTCGACGACCAGGGCGTGGAGTCCCAGCGCCGCCGACACCGCCCGTACGACGAAGAACAACCCGCCCAGCGCCAGGCTCACCAACGGCCCGACTCCGGAGATCCGCAGCTCGGCCCCGGGGTCGGGCGCGTCCCCCTTCAGCCGCGCCACACCGCCGAACAGCCACAGCGTGATGCCCTCCACCTCCACCCCGTTGCGCTGCGCGACGAGCGCATGGGCCAGCTCGTGCGCCAGGAGCGAGAGGAAGAAGATCAGGCCCGCCACCAGCCCGGCGGTGAGGTAGGCGACCGGGGCGAGTCCCGGGACGAGCAGCGGGAACCGCCCGGCGGCCAGTCCGAGGGTGATGAGAAGGAAGATCGCCAGGACGCTCCAGTTGATCCCCACGTCGATCCCCGCCACCCGTCCCAAGCGGATGTGCTCGCGCATCCCGACCTCCTCGGCCCGGCCACGACCGCCGTCCTGGCCACACCGCTACGGTGACGGTCCGAACGGCGTCGGGTCCAGGGTCGTGAGCCCGGTCCGGTAGGGGAACGCGGCAGCCGGGACGGCCAGTGGGACGAGGAGGGCTGCGGCAGGCGTCGCCACAGCCGCCCGATTCCCCGAGCCCACGGGGAGTTCGGGGTTTCGCAGGTCGGAAGCGCCGATGATCATGCGCAATCCGGAACTGTTGCGTGCCCGGGCCGGGCGAGGGCCACCCCCGCGCCTCAGCCCCCCGGACGCGCTGAGGGGTGCGGTACGCAGATGGCGCGCGGGTCCACGGGTGCGCCCAGGCACATGCCGACGACCGCGAACGCTCGCCCGATGTGGATCAGGACCGATGGGACCGGCGAGGGGGCCAGCGGCGGAGTCGTGGTCGTCATGCCCGCACGATCGGCGCGGACCGGGTCGCGTCGCGTCGGGGGAATCCCCCATCCTCGCGAGAGCCCCGGGTAGCGTCCCCGATCGTGATCGTCGGCCGGGACCTGGAGCTGGACGCCCTCGCGGCGGTGCTCGAGTCCGCCCGGTCCGGCCGCGCCGCGGCACTGTGCCTGGTCGGCGAGGCGGGCGCCGGCAAGACGACCCTGCTGGAGGCCGCCGAGGAGGCGGCAGAGGGTTTCCGGCGGCTGAGGGCGACCGGTTTCCAGAGCGAGACGTCGCTCGGGCACGCGGGCCTGCTCGAGGCGCTGGGGCCGCTCGAGCCGTTCCTGGACGGCCTGCCCGGCGCGCAACGCGGAGCTCTCGATGCGGCCCTCGGGCGGTCCGACACCGCGACCCCAGGCGACCGCTACCTCGTGGCCGCGGCGACGCTGTCGCTCCTGGCGCGGGCCGCCGAGGGTCAGCCCGTCCTCGTGGCGGTCGAGGACCTGCAGTGGCTGGACCGGGAGTCCACGGCGGCACTGACCTTCGCCGCCAGGCGGCTCCGCCACGACGCCGTGGCGTTCGTGCTGGCCTCGCGTCCGGGCGCCTTCGCCGACCTGACCGCCGGCATCGACACACTCGCCGTCCCGGGGCTCCCCGTCGGTGCGGCCGAGCAGCTGCTCGGGGGAACGGTCTCCGCCCGTCTCGTCCCGGAGCTGGTCGAGGCAACGGGCGGCAACCCGCTGGCGCTGCTCGAGACCAGCCGGAGGCTCACTCCGGCGCAGCGACGCGGGGTCACGCCGCTTCCGGACCACCTGCCAGTCGGCACCCGGCTGGTCGACGCCTTCGCGGCGGAAGTCGTCGCGCTGCCCGGGCCGAGCCGCCGGGCGGCGATCCTGCTGGCGGCGAGTGGTGAGCCTGCCGAGGGCCCGGTCGCCGCCGCTCTCGCCGCGTCCGGTGCCGACGCGGGCGCCGCACTCGACCGACTCGAGCGGGCGGGCGTGGTCGTCCGGGAGGGCCCGGCGCTGTCCTGGCGGCACCCCCTGCTGCGGGCGGCGACCTGGCAGAGCGCGCGGCCCGAGGAACGGCGCGCCGCCCACGTCGCGCTCGCGGACGTGCTCGCGCCGGACCCGCTGCGTGCCTTGCGGCACCGGGCGGAGGCCGCCGTGGGGCACGACGACGGGCTCGCGACCGAGCTGACCCGGCTCGCCGACGGCGAGCGGTCGCGTCGCGGCTTCGCAGCCGCCTCCACCCTGGAGGCCCGAGCAGCGTTGCTCACGTCGGACCCGGCGGGCGCTGACCACCTCTCCGCCGCGGCCGTCGAGGACGCCTTCTTCGCCGGCGACACCGCGACGACGCGCGAGCTCGCGAGCAAGGTCCTGGCGGACACCGACGACGGCCCGGCTCGCGGACGCGTGCTCGCCGTCCTCGCCCAGCTCGAGCTCTACTCGGGGTCGGTCCCCCGGGGGCGCGACCTGCTGGTGGAGGCCGCCGAGCTCGCGGAGGGCCGCCACCGGGTGACCGCGCTGTGGGCGCTGGCGAACGCCTGCTACATGCGCGACGATCGCGCCGGGATGCTTCGGGCCGGCGAGGAACTGGCCGTCTCCGCAGACCGCTCCGACCCGGAGCAGCGCATGCTCGCAGACGCGACGCTGGGGGCGGCGCTCGTCTTCGCCGGACGGCTGGACGAGGGCCGCGCCCTGGCCGGAGCCGCCCTCCGCCTGGTCGAGACGGACCCGCGGATGCGGGACGACCCCAAGCACCTGACCACCGCGCTCCTGCTCATCAGGTGGGCCGGTGACCTCCACGGCGCCGATGTCCTCGCCGCCACCCGCCGGATCCGCCGGGCTCGTGAGCTGGGTGCGCTCGGCGTCCTCCCGCAGGCCCTCGCGTTCACGGCGGCCGGGAGGGCTCTCCTCGGGGACCACGAGGGCGCCTACGCCGACGCCGGTGAGGCCGCCGAGCTCGGGGCCGAGCTGGGCTACGGGGCCATCATCACGATCGCCTACGAGGTGCTGGCCTGGGAAGCGGCCGCCCGGGGCCTGCACGACGACGCGCTGCGGGCGTTGGCCGAGTCGCGACGGCTCACCGAGCGCGCGGAGGTGGCCGACGTGGCACAGGCCCTGCCCCTCTCGGAGGCTGCATGCGCCCTGGCGCGGGGAGACCTCGCCGAGGTCGTCCGGGTTCTCGAGCAGCGGGTAGCGGCCGACGGCGGCCGTGACGTCCTGGACGACCCCTTCGGCGTCGCCCCCGACCTGGCCGAGGCCTACGTGGGCCTCGGGCGCCGCGAGGACGCGCGGTCCGTCGCCGACCGGTACCGACGGCTCCACGCCGGAGCGGCGGATGCCCGGACCCGGGCCCGGACGGCGCGGGTCACGGCCCTGGCGGAGGACGACGACGTCGAGGCGGTCGGCGCCTTCCGTACCGCAGTGGCCGCGGCCGAGGAGGGCGGGGACGCATTCGAGGCAGCGCGGAGCCGCCTCCTGCTCGGCTCTCGGCTCCGCCGCGCCGGCGAGCGCCGGGCCGCCCGCGAGGAGCTGCGCCGGGCGCGCGACACCTTCGTCGGGATGGGCTTGCAGGCCTGGAGCCGGCGGGCCGAGGACGAGCTGGCCGCGACCGGCGAGACGCGCCGCGGCCGGGTGGGCACCGACGAACCGCTCACCGCGCAGGAGACCAGGGTCGCCCTGCTGGTCGCCGAGGGGCTCACCAACAAGGAAGCGGCAGCGGCGCTGTTCCTCAGCCCCAGGACGGTGGAGCACCACCTCGGGAGCGTCCTACGCAAGCGCGGGCTGCGCTCCCGTACCCAGCTCGCGGCGGCGATGGCGGGAGCCGGGGCGGCAGCCCTGTCGCCGGCGGAGACACCGACCTACGATGAGGAGACGGGGTCGCCCTGACGGCGGAGGTCGTCGTGACCGCAGTCGTGGTCGTGCTGACGGTGCTGGTGGTCGTGCTCCTCGCCTTCCTGTCGAGCGCACGGGTCATCCATCAGTGGGAACGGGGCGTGGTCTTCCGCCTCGGCAGGGTCCTGACCCCGCCACGGGATCCCGGGTTCACCATGATCGTGCCGATCGCCGACCACCTGCGCCGGGTGAGCCTGCAGATCGTCACCATGCCCGTCCCCGCGCAGGACGGCATCACCCGCGACAACGTCACGGTGAAGGTCGACGCCGTCGTCTACTTCCGTGTGCACGATCCCGTATGCGCGCTCGTCGAGGTGCAGGACTACGAGTTCGCCGTGTCGCAGGTGGCCCAGACGTCGTTGCGGTCGATCATCGGCAAGAGCGACCTCGACGACCTGCTGTCCAACCGGGAAGAGCTCAACCGGGGCCTGGCGCTGATGATCGACAGCCCCGCGGTGGAGTGGGGCATCGAGATCGACCGGGTCGAGATCAAGGACGTCGAACTCCCCGACTCGATGAAGCGGTCGATGTCGCGGCAGGCCGAGGCCGAGCGGGAACGGCGGTCCCGGGTCATCACCGCCGACGGCGAGTACCAGGCGTCGCAGCAGCTCGCCGCCGCCGCGGCCACGATGGCGGACACGCCCTCGGCACTGCAGCTGCGGCTGCTGCAGACGATCGTCGAGGTGGCGGCGGAGAAGAACTCGACGGTGGTGCTGCCCTTCCCGGTGGAACTGCTGCGCTTCCTGGATCGGGCCGGGACCGAGCTGCAGCGGCGGCACGACGAGGGCGAGGCCGCCGCCCCGACGCCGCCGGTGCCGCCGGAAACCGGGGTCAACGGACCCCGCGCGTCCGGAACTGCACGCTGATCCTGGGCCCGACCGGCCGGGCGCTCTTGGGCACGCAGTGCTCCCACGTCCGCTGGCAGGAGCCGCCCATCACCAGCAGGTCGCCGTGGCCGACCGGGAAGCGCAGGCTCTCGCCGCCCCCCCGCGGACGCAGGGCCAGCGGCCGTGGCTCGCCGAGGGAGACGATCGCGACCATGGTGTCCTCGCGGCGGCTGCGGCCGTGCCGGTCGCCGTGCCAGGCCACGCTGTCGCGGCCGTCGCGGTAGAAGCACAGACCGGCCGTCACGAACGGCTCGCCCAGCTCCACCGCGTAGTGCCGGCTGAGCGCCTCACGCGCCTGCTCCAGCGCCGGGTCGGGCAACGAATCCCCCTCGCCGTAGAAGCACACCAGTCGCGGGACGTCGACGACCCGGTCGTAGATCCGCCGGCGCTCGGCCCGCCAGGGCACGACGTCGACCAACCCGTCGAAGAGCCCCTGGGCGCCGGTGACCCACGCCGGCCGTCGGTCGACCCACGCGCCGTAGGCCAGGGTGGTGCGCCGGACCGTCGGACCCAGCGGGCCGAGGCGGGGCGCCTCCGCCGGGTCGTCGAGCAGGGAGGCCTGGACTGCGATGGCCATCGCTCGATCGTACGCCTGTTCGATCCGGATGACCACGTTCACCACGCTCGAGGGTCGCGGCGCGGGGCGCAGCCAGGAGATGACGAGCAACCGAGAGCAACTCACCTACGAGGGCCATCACCAGCTCGATCAGTGCTCGGAGCCCCTGGGTCTGAGCATCCCGCGCCGTCCGGCGTCGTCCGGCTGCAGGGAGCTCGTCGACGCGTCGAACGCCACCTCCTAGGCCCTACCACGACGGGTCATCGCGGCCCAGGTCTCGGGGCCGACGACGCCATCGATGGCGAGCTTGACGGGGTGAGTCGCATGCCCACGTAGCCGGGACTGGTACTGCCTGACAGCGTCGGTCGTCGCTCGGCCGTAGACTCCGTCGTCGCGGACTCCGACCTCGCGCTGGATGGAGCGGATCGCGGTGACGTCGCCGGCCTTGAAGCGGGAGGCGGCGCTGGTGTCGATGTAGTTCGTCCCGTCGTGCCATGTGGCGCGCCGGCGCGGGTTGGGGCCGAACATGTGCCCCGAGGGCAGCGGGTAGGGTCCACGGACCCCGGGTCCGGTCGGCGGAGATGGCGTCGGGACCGGTGTCTTGGGCCGCGCAGATGAGCCGCGGGACACCCGGGCGAAGCCCGCCCGGGCGCGAGAGAGGGAGACCTCGACGTCGGCGGGGCGCCTGATGTACTCGAAGTGCATGGCGTCTGGGCGGCGCTCGTAGCGGCCGCCCCAGTAGAAGCCGGCGCCCTCCCACATGGACACCACGCGTGGGGGGATGTCGCTCTTGAAAGTGGACTGCATCGGGTTCGACAAGGAGTTGATGTCCACGGCAAGGCCCCACGAATGGTTGGAGGCCACGCTCGTACCGCGGATCGGCCGGCAGGCGAATCCCCACGTCTGGCCTTTGAGGATGTCGTAGCCGAGACGTTCCGTCGCGTCGAGGAGGTAGGCGACGAGCGGGGCGATCTCGCGGCGCACGAACACCGTGACACCGCCCTTGGAGACCTTGACCTGCTTGCGGGATTGGCAGCTGGACCAACCCGACCCCCAGCCGCGAGCCGATGCGTTGTTCCGGTTGACGCCGGCGTGTGGGTTACGGCCGTAGGCGGAGCGCGAGTAGAAGGGCACGGTCAGACCTCCTCGTCGTCGATGACGGCCGAGGGCACATCGACGTCGCCGGACTGCCAGTCCTCGTCACCGATGCCGGCTTCGTCGCCGGACAGCTGCTCCCCGGACTCGACCGTGGAGTTGAGCTCGGCTTCCTCGTCCGGAGTCAGGTCCTGGATGTTCCATTCGTCGACGTCGTCCCTGACGGGGGTGTCGACGGTGTCGTCGTGGTCGAGCTCTTGATCTAGCTCGGGCATTGGAGTCAGCCTCCTTGCGACGGCGTACGCGGAGAAGTGGGAGTGAGCTCAGCTGCGCCGCCCCATCGCCGGGCCACGCCGAGGCCGGTGCTCTTGAACTGCAGGGAGTCGTCCTTGGAGAGACAACGCCAGCCTGCGGGCCGTCCTTGTCGTCGGAGGCACCGCCTGGTCGCTGATGCCGCAACTCTCGGGCCGGCTGCACCGGCCGAGCTCAGCACGCACGACGAGTCCGTGGCGGCGACGAGCATGATCCGTCGCATGGTTCCCCCTGGTCACGAGTGACACTGCCCCCAGGCCGGCCCGACGCGCACCTCCCCGAACGCACGTGACCGGTGAAGTCTTGCCCCCTCCATTGGAGTAAGCCACCGAATCGCCTCGGCGTCCAGCCCCGGACCAAGATCGCGACCTGCTCCCGTGGGCCCGCGCCCGGCAGGGAGCCGACCCTGGATGCCCACCTGGCTGGAGTCGACCGACGTCACTCGGCCGGACCGGCCCCTCAGCGGACGGGCTGACGCACGAGTCCTGCCCCCCACCGCGCGGCACGAGTCAGCTCACCGGTGCGCAGCGGCCCCTCCATGTCTCCGACCACGAAGCCGACCGGCTCGGCCACCACCTCGTACCCGTGCCGGCGCAACCGGCGGGCCAGGCGGGGGGCGGCTCCGCCCGCCAGCCGATTGTCCAGCCGGGTGTCGAAGGCGGCGGCCCGGCCGCGGTGTCGGCGTGGCAGGGAGTCCAGCCAGTCCCTGAGCGCCGGACCCTCCGCGCCCGGTTCGAGCGGGTGGCCGTCGCGGCCGTGTCCGGACTCGACGTCCTCGTGCCGCAACCACATCCGGCGGGTCCGCTGCGACGGCAGGCCCAGCGCGTGGGTCGGCGCGCCGAGGACGAGCAGATCGGCATCGGCGAGGTCGGGGGTGGCGAACGGGACGGCCGTGCAGGTGACCTCGGCCTCGGGGGCCGCGTCCCGGGCACCCCTCGCCACCGACTCGGCGACCGCGCGGGTGTTGCCGAAGATGCTCTCGTACACGATGGCGACGCGCATGGTTGCTCACCTCGGACACGACCATCCGCCTCGGTGTGCGGATCGGGTAGGGGCGCAGGTCCCAGGCGAGACGCCCGGTCAGCCGGTGAGCCCGGGGACGAGGACCAGGGCGCCCACGACCGGGGAGCCGAGCGTGACCAGGAGGAACATCCCGATCCAGACGATGCCGGGGACCCCGGTGAGTCGGGCCAGCTGGTCGGCGTCGGAGTCGCGGGCTCGGCCGCGGCGTCGGGCGCCCTGGAGCTCCAGGACCGGTCGCGGGGCGGCGAGCAGCAGGAACCACGTGACGAGGTAGGCCACGAGCGCCTGGGCGGTGTCGGGCAGCCACCACGACACCGCGAGCAGGGCGGCGCCCGTCACCAGCACCGACCACAACCCGAAGAGGTTGCGGATCTGCAGGAGCAGCAGTGCCAGGAGCAGGAGGAGCAGCCACAGGACGGCGACGGGGCGCCCAGTCGACAGCAGCAGGGCGGCCCCGAGCCCGAGCAGGGCTGGGCCGACGTAGCCGGCCGCCGCCGTCGCCACCATGCCCGGGCCACGTGGCCGACCCTTGGAGAGCGTGAGCCCCGAGGTGTCCGAGTGCAGCCGGATCCCGGCCAGCCGCCGGCCGGAGAGCGCCGCCACCACGCCGTGCGCCCCTTCGTGCGCGATGGTGACGACGTGTCTCGTACGCCGCCAGGCGGGACGGAGCCAGACCGCGACGAGTGCGAGGGCCGCCGCGGCGAGGACGAGCGACGGGTCCGGCAGGGGCTGTGTCTCGACCACGCGGGCCCAGATCTCGCCGAGCACCTCCACCGTCGTCCGACCTCCGCCTCGCGCGCCGCCTTCAACCGGGGCGTGGCGCTCCCAGCGACCGGTCGATCATCGCAAGGCCCGTGGCCGGGGCCACCCCGCGGGGGCATGATCACCGTGCGGCGCTCGTGCCGTGTCGCGGGATCCGCGCGTCACGGTGATCCCGGTGGCGGCGGCCGCAACTCCCCGGCATGATCACCGTGCCCGCACCGTGCCGCGCCGCGGGACCTCGGCCACACGGTGATCACGGATGCCGCGCCCCGACCTCCGCCAGGCGGCGCTGCAGGAAGTCGCGCTCGACGTCGTTGCGGACCAGGGCCAGGGCATCGCGGTAGGCCTGGGCCGCGTCGCCGTATCGCCCGAGGCGGCGCAGGAGGTCGGCGCGCGTGGCCGGGAGGTAGTGGTACGCGGCCAGTCGGGGGTCACCGGCGAGGGCGTCGACCTCGACGAGTGCCGCAGCAGGTCCGGCTGCCTCGGCCACCGCCGCAGCCCGGTTGAGGGCGACGACCGGTGAGGGCCAGACCCGCAGCAGCTCGTCGTAGAGCGCGACGACCTGGGCCCAGTCGGTCTCCTCGTACGAGGGCGCCTCGGCGTGCAGGGCCGCGATTGCCGCCTGGAGCGCGAAGCGTCCCGGCCGCCCGCCGCGCAGCGCGTCGACGACGAGGGCCTGCCCCTCGTCGACCAGCCGGCCGTCCCAGGCGTCGCGGTCCTGGTCGGCGAGGAGCACCAGTCGCCCCGCCGCGTCGGTACGGGTGGGGCGGCGGGCCTCGCCGAGCAACAGCAATGCCAGCAGGCCGCGAACCTCCCGCTCGTCCGGCATCAGCCGGTGGAGCATGCGGGCGAGCTCCAGGGAGCGCTCGACCAGGTCGACCCGGACGACCGAGTCGCCGGTGGGCGCGGTGTGCCCGGTCGTGAAGACCAGGTGCACCACGGTGAGCACCGCGTCGAGGCGGTCGGGCAGCTCGGCCGCCTCGGGCACCCGGTAGGGGATCCGCGCTGCGGCGATCTTCTTCTTGGCCCGGGTCAGCCGGGCGGCGAGGGTCGGCTCCTGGACCAGGAAGGCCGCCGCGATCTCGGCCGTGGTCAACCCGCACACCAGGCGCAGGGTGAGCGCCACCTGCGCCTCCCGGGCGAGCGCCGGGTGGCAGCAGGTGAAGACCAGCCGAAGCCGGTCGTCGGGGATCACCTCGTCGTCCGGGAGGGCGGCCTCGGCCGGCAGCTGCTCCGCCGACTCCACCAGCAGGGGGAGCTTGGCACGCAGCGTCCGGTCCCGCCGGTGGGCGTCGAGGGCGCGCCGTCGGGCCGCCGTCGTCAGCCATGCCCCGGGGCGCCGGGGCACGCCGTCCCGCGCCCAGGCGTCCAGCGCAGCCACGTACGCGTCCTGGACGCACTCCTCGGCGAGGTCGACGTCGCCCGCGACGCGCACCGTCGCGGCGAGCACGAAGGCCCACTCGCGACGGTGCGCCTCGGCGACGGCCTCCCGGACGTCGGGCACGGGGACCGAGGCGGCGGTGTCAGTCGCCGGAGACGTCCATGACCGGGCGGACCTCGACGCCCCCGCCACCGGCCGGGCACAGCTTGGCGATGGCGAGCGCGTGGTCGAGGTCCCTCGCCTCGACGATGTAGAAGCCGCCCAAGGCTTCCTTGGTCTCCACGAAGGGCCCGTCCGTGACGACGTCGCCCCGGATCGTGGTCGCTGTCGCGGTCGGCTCCAGCGCCTCGCCGCCGACGATCTTGCCGCCGAGCTCGACCACCTGCTCGGTGAATCGGCCGTGCTCCTGCATCGCCCGCTGCCAGTCCTCGGGCGACGTGTAGCTCTCCTCGGTCTCGTAGATGAGGATCATGTACTGAGCCATGGCGGTCTCCTCCACCTCGGGTGTCGGCTCGGACACCTGGACGACGCACAGGGTGGACCGGAATCGACAGCCCGTCGAGACCGATCGGCTCCCGGTCTCCACGGGGCGTCCGATCCCGGGCCGTACGGTGGCGTCGTGCCGAGGACGCCCGCCCGGATCAAGTCCACCCTGTCGCCCCTGACCCTACGGCGTGCGATGAACCTCTGGCCGCCGTTCCTCTTCGCCGGGATCCGGGTCCTGCACATCAGCGACGACTGGTCCCGCGTGCGGGTGAGGCTGCACCTGCGCAGGTGGACCACGAACTACGTCGGGACGCAGTACGGCGGGTCGATCTTCTCCATGACCGACCCGTTCTGGATGATCATGCTGCTGAACCGGCTCGGCCCGGGCTACTCGGTGTGGGACAAGGCCGCCGAGATCGAGTTCGTCGCGCCGGGGCGGACGCATCTCAGCGCCGACTTCGACCTCGACGACGAGCGCATCGAGGCGATCCGGCACGCCGCATGCGATGGCCGGCCGGTCCTCGAATGGTTCGAGACGCGCGTCGTGGACGACGGGGGTGGGCTCGTGGCCCGGGTGCGCAAACAGGTCTACGTACGCCGGAAGCCGGACCAAGCCGGCCGTTGACCAGGCAGCCCCCTCCGGGCTACGGAGAGGGCTCGTGATCACGACATGATCACGGGGTGTCAGCGCCTGGCGAGTGCGACAGGCTGTGGCCGCTCTCGAGCCACACCAGTGCTGCGCTCGTCCCTCATGGTCGGTCCCGGCGCCGCCGGGCGGCGTGGTCACGCCGGCCGGAGCGTCGCCACGAGCCGGGCAGCAGCCTCAGGGGCCTCGGCAGCCAGCAGCCCCGCCGCGGCCAGCACGTAGCTCCGGTCGACTGCGACCGGCGCGCCCTCCGGCACCTGCCAGCCTCCCGCTCGGTCGGACAGCAGGGGCAGCAACAGATCCACGGCCACCGACGGGTCGGCGTGCCTCAACACGCCCCCCGACCCCACGACCAGCGAGACCTCCCGCAGGTCCCGGCCGGGCGACCGCACGTCGCCCTCCTCCCGGGGCCGGGCGTGCCGGCGCACCGCCACGAGCGCCGCGAGCGAGGCCAGCCGCGCGTCCATCGCGGCTTCATCCGGCGAGGACGCGACGTACGAAGGATCTGCGACCCGGCGACCAGCGGCCGCCCTGAGGTCCTCGACCTCCTCAGGGGCGACGAGCCGCTCGACGACGCCCGCCGCGACCACGCCCGGCGCACTCCACCGGACCCCCAGGTCGCCCTCCACGGTCCGGGAACGCCACAGCACCTCGACCACCTCGCGGTGGATCTCCAGATCCTCCCCCGTGGGGGTCAGCACCGAGTACACGTCGGTCGTCGCCCCGCCGACGTCCACGACGAGCACGTCCCCGGCACCGGGCACCCCCTCCGTACCGTCCGCCAGTACCTCCACGCCACCGAGCACCGCGTCCGGGGTCGCCGCCCGGACCATCGCCGCGAACTCCGCCGGGCGCCGGGTCAGCCCCTTCCCCCCGATCACGTGCCGGATGAAGACCTCCCGGATCGCCTCCCGGGCGGGCCGCGGGTCCAGGACACCGATCCGAGGCAGCACGTTCGCGGTCGCGATCGCCGTCCGCCCAGCGGCCTCCAGGGCCTCGACGACCTCGGCGCGCACCGAGACGTTGCCTGCGACCACCACCGGGGCCCGCAACCGCGCCCGCGCCAGCCGCCGCGCGTTGTGCAGCAGCACCTCGGCGTTGCCACCATCGGTCCCGCCGACCAGGAGCACGACGTCCGGCCGGGCGGACCGCAGCGCTGAGACCCCGGCCCCGTCCAGCGGACCAGCAGAGACATGGACCACGCGACTGCCCGCCGACAGCCCCACGCGGTGTCCCGCCTCCGCCGTCACCGCGCGCTCGTAGCCCACGACCGCCAGCCGCAGCCCGCCACCCGCGCTGGAGCAGGCCAGCACGTCGGCGTGCGGACCCAGCGCCTCCCGTACGGCCGCGACGCCGTCGAGGACGTCGGTCGCCGCCGTCGTCGGCACCGACGCGGTCGCGACCATCTCCCCCGAGGTCGGGTCGACCAGGGTGCCCTTGGTGAAGGTGGACCCGACGTCGACGCAGGCCACCAGGCCCGCACCGGCCCGGCGCACGCCAGGCAACCGCTACCCCAGCGCCTGCGCCAGGTCGTCCACCAGGTCGCGCGCGCTCTCGATCCCCACCGACAGCCGGACCAGGTCGGCGGGCACCTCCAGCGGGGACCCCGCCGCCGAGGCGTGCGTCATCCGCCCCGGGTGCTCGATGAGCGACTCCACCCCGCCGAGCGACTCGCCGAGGATGAAGAGCTGCGCCCGGTTGCACACCTCGACCGCCGCCTCCTCGCCGCCCTCGACTCGGAAGGACACCATGCCGCCGAAGCGGTGCATCTGCCGCTTGGCGACCTCGTGCCCCGGCGTCCCCGGCAGGCCGGGGTAGAGCACCTGCGTCACGCGCGGGTGCTGTTGGAGGAACTCCACGACCCGCTCGGCGTTGTCGCTGTGCCGGTCCATCCGTACGCCGAGGGTGCGCAGCCCTCGCAGCACCAGCCAGGCGTCGAAGGGCCCGGCGACCCCGCCCATGGCGTTCTGGTGGTACGTGAGGCGCTCGCCCAGCTCCGGGTCCCCGACGACCAGGGCGCCCCCGATCACGTCGGAGTGCCCCCCGCAGTACTTGGTGGTCGAGTGCACGACGACGTCGGCGCCGAGCTTCAGCGGCTGCTGCAGGTAGGGCGTGGCGAACGTGTTGTCGACGACGAGCAGTGCACCGGCGTCGTGGGCCACCCGGCCGAGCGCCTCGATGTCCGCGACGGCGAGCAGCGGGTTGGTGGGACTCTCGACCCAGACCACCGTGGTCTCGGGTCGGACGGCCGAGCGCACCGAGTCGACGTCCGCGACGTGCGCCGGGGTCCAGTCCACCCCCCACCGCTGGAGGACGTTGGCGAAGAGCCGGTACGTGCCCCCGTACGCGTCGTCGGGGATGACGACGTGGTCACCCGGGCCCACCACCGTACGGAGCAAGGTGTCCTCGGCGGCGAGCCCGCTGGCGAAGGCGAGCCCCGTGGCGCCGCCCTCCAGGGCGGCCAGGCACTGCTCCAGCGCCGTACGGGTGGGGTTGGCGCTGCGGCTGTACTCGTATCCGCCCCGCAGCCCGCCCACGCCGTCCTGCTTGTAGGTGCTCGTCGCGTAGATGGGCGGCACCACCGACCCGGTCAGCTCGTCGGGGTCCTGTCCGGCGTGGATGGCCAGCGTCTCGAAGTCGTGCACGACCCGGAACCATACGCAGGCCACCGGAGTGCTACCGACGAGGGCGTGCTTGGGGGACTCACGCTCCCAGAAGCGACGGTGCTGCACCCGCCAGTCCTCGACGTCGGTGAAGCCCTCGCCCTCGGCGTCGGCGAACTCCCAGGTGACCTCGTCGAAGGGGACCACGTCCACCCGCGTCACCTCGAGGACGCCCATCCGCGACCCGTCGTCGCCGAGTAGGACCAGCCGCTCCCCCACGTGCTCGAGCCCCTCGCCCTCGGCGTCGTACTCCGCGAGCACTCCGGCGGTGGCCCGCTTGCGGCCCGCCAGGACGAGGTCGGTCAGCTCCCGGCGCATCGCGCCGGGCGAGCCGAGCTCGAGGGTCCGCATGCCGTCGACGCGTGGCCAGGTCATGCCGGTCGACGCTAGTCCCCCGGACGTGTCAGGCGGGTGCGGGCGCGGGCCGGGCCGGCGCCGGCACCGCCTCGGGCACCGTGAGCCTCGGCAGCAGGACGTGCACGAGGGGTCCGATCGCCAGGGCGTACGCGACGGTGCCGACCCCCACGGTGCCGCCGAGCAGCCAGCCGGTGGTGAGCACCGAGACCTCGAGCAGGGTCCGGACGAGCCGGACCGACCCTCCCGTACGCATCACCAGCCCGGTCATCAGGCCGTCCCGCGGCCCCGGCCCCAACCGGGCGCCGATGTACGCGGCGGTGGCCACGGCGTTGAGCACGATCCCGGCGGCCAGCCACCCCGCCCGAACGGGAAGGGAGTCGAGGGCCGGGAGCAGCGCCAGCGAGGCGTCGACGGCCAGCCCGATGACGACGACGTTGCTCACGGTCCCGACGCCGGGCCGCTGTCGCAGCGGGATCCAGGCGAGCAGGACGAGCGCGCCGACGGCGATGGTGACCTGGCCGAAGGTGAGCGGCACCCGGGCGGCCAGCCCGTCGTGCAGGACGTCCCAGGGGTTGAGGCCCAGCGCAGCCTCGATCATCAGGGCCATGGAGAAGCCGTAGAGGACGAGGCCGGCGTAGAGCTGGACGAGTCGGCGGAGGAGCATGACGACGACAGTGCCGGACAAGTGGTCTTCCCTGCAAAGGCCGGTTCTGACAAAGTGGCCTGCATGAGACGTGCCTCTGGACCACACTTGGCCCGGCTGCTCGGCGACTGGCCTTCCGCCGGGCCGCCGGGGCCGGCGTACGGGCGGTTGGCGGCGGCGCTCCGGTTGCTCGTCCTGGACGGCCGGCTGCCGCTGGCGACGCGCCTGCCCGGGGAACGTGAGATGGCCGCTGCGCTGGGGGTGAGCCGCACGACCGTCACCTCCGCCTACGCGGAGCTGCGCGAGAGCGGGCACGCCGCGAGTCGGCAGGGCTCGGGCACCTGGACGACCGTGCCCGACAGCGAGGAGCCGACGGGCGGGCCGGGTGCGTGGAGCCCGTTGCCCCGCTCGCGGGTGCTGGACCTCGCGCACGCCTCCCCCGCCGCACCTCCCGCGCTGCGCGCGGCGTACGAGACCGCGGTGCAGGCGCTTCCGGTCCACCTGCCGGGCCACGGGTACGAGCCGGTGGGGGTCCCCGAGCTGCGGGCGGCGGTGGCCGACCGCTACACCGCGCGCGGCCTGCCCACGACGCCCGACCAGGTGCTCGTCACCAACGGCGCCCAGCAGGGGGTGAGCCTGCTCCTGACGCTGCTCTGCGACCCCGGCGACCGGGTCCTCGTGGACCACCCGACCTACCCCAACGCGCTCGACGCGATCGCCCGGCGCGGCGCCCGACCGGTTCCCGTGCCGCTCGACGAGGCCGGCTGGGACGTCGAGGCGCTGACGGCCGCCGTCCGCCAGACGGCGCCGCGCGTCGCCTACCTCATCCCCGACTTCCACAACCCGACAGGGCTGCTCATGCCACCTCCCGTACGGGCGGAGCTCACCCGGACGCTGACGGTGGGCCGGACGGTGGCGATCGTGGACGAGACCCTGGTCGAGCTGGCCCTCGATCCCGGGCCGGTCGCGCCGACGCCCTTCGCCG
>DASTQL010000018.1:0-5679 GCA_035761805.1 Jiangellales bacterium
GGTGCCCGTTGAGGCTCTCCACCCAGGCCTGATCCGTCGGCGTACCCGGGCGGCCGAAGTGCTGGGCGATCGCGCACAGGGCCAGGAACTCCCGGGTCGACCCGGAGGTCATCTGCGGCCCGTTATCCGACACCGCGAGCACAGCAGGATCGGGCGGGACTCGTCATCGTCGTCGAGGTCCACGCTGCCGTCGGCGTGGCGGGCCTCCACCGCCTCGAGCAGCCCCTCGGCCTCCAACGCGGCGGTGATGCCCACCTCCACCTGGGTGGAGGTCTCCTCGGCCGACACCACCGTGGACAGCGGACCGGCCCGGACCCTTACAGGTACGGGTTGCTGGGCGCCGTGGTCTCGACGACGCCGCTCGCCTGGATGACCGCCGGTACGGTCCGCGGATCCTGTGCGTCCGGGGGCACGTAGGTGCCGGTCACCTCGACCCAGGTGTCCGCGGGAGGCGCCGGCTGCCCCAGGACCTTGACCTTGACCGCCTGCCCGTCGGCCGCGCAGCACGACATGGCGATCCGCGTGACGTACCACCCGCCGTCCTCGGCAGGCGTGACGAAGCCGTCCAGGGCGACCCGGCGCCCCTGGAGCGTGTCGGCCCCTCCCCACCCGGCCCGTACGGCGTAGTCGGCCACCGACAGCGGGACGGGGTCGCCCTCCGGCAGGGGGACGAACGAGGTCTCGCGCGGGCCGGCGACGGTCCCGGAGTCGCGAGAGGCAGCGTCGGCTCCCAGCGCCGGAGGGGCGACGAGGAAGATCGCGGCCACGGGGAGCAGCAGCATCCAGGCGATTCCGGGGCCACCGTGCGCACGGTCGTGGCCGTCGCCGGCATGGTCGACCGGAGCGGAGGATGTGCTGTTCCCTCCCCGGTCGAGGTCCTTCCACGCCGACAGCAGGCCGAGCAGCACCAGCACGACGCCGGAGGCGACGAGGAACGGCTGCAGGCTCTCCTTGACGTAGCGCAGGTAGGCCTCCCCCAGGGAGATCTTGAGGACGGCGGCGCCCACGAGGACGAGCACGACCGGCTGGACTTCGTTGTTCACAGCAGCCAACACCCCACGAGCACCGTGCTCGCCACCGCGACCACGAAGGTGACCGGGGCGAAGTGGAGGGCGAAGGACCTGCCGAAGGTGCCCGCCTGCAGCGCGATGAGCTTCACGTCGACGGCCGGGCCGACCACCATGAAGGCCAGCTGTGCCGTCCGGGAGAACTGCGTGAAGCTCGCGGCGACGAAGGCGTCGGCCTCCGAGCAGATCGCCACCACGACCGCCAGCAGGGCCAGTGCGAGGACCGCCAGCCACCAACGCTCGGCGAGCGTCTCGATGACAGAGGACGGCACGAGGACGTTGACCGACGCCGCGACGATGCCGCCGATGACCAGGAACCCTCCGGCGTGCAAGAAGTCGTGCTGCACCGAGCGCCGGAACATCTCGAACGGTGGCGTGCCCTCCGGACTGTGCCGCCGGCGCGGCCGCAACCAGGTGGTTCGGCCGAAGCGGACCCACAGCCAGCCCATGACCACCGCGACCATGAGCGAGGCGAGGAATCGGCCGAGCACCATCTCCGGCTGGCCGGGGAAGGCGACGGCCGTGGCCACGAGGACGATCGGGTTGATCGCCGGCGCGGCGAGCAGGAAGGCGAAGGCAGCCGCCGGGGTGACGCCGCGAGCGACGAGGCTGCCGGCGATCGGCACCGACGCACACTCGCAACCCGGGACCACGACACCCGACATCCCGGCCACCGGGACGGCCAGGGCCGGGCGCCGGGGCAGCACCCGGTGGAAGAACTCGGGCGGTACGTAGGCGGCGATCGCGCCCGACACGAGCACCCCGGCGACGAGGAACGGCAGGGCCTGGACGCAGATCGACACGAAGATCGTCGCCCAGGTCTGCAGGGCGGGGGCGTCGAGCCGGGGAACGAGCCACTGTTGCGCCACGACGAGCAGGAGGACCGCGAACACCAGGGTCTCGAGCGCGCCTGGCCGGCGCGGCCGCCGCGACGACCGCGACGGGCCCTGGACCCCGTCGGGCCGAGGTGCGGTCGTGCGCTCGGTCACGGGCGCGCATCCTGCCACGGCCGGGGTGACGCTTGCCACGCGCCGTCCACAGACTCGTGACGTACGGTGATCACCATGCGCCTCCTGGTCCTCGGCGGCACGAGTTTCGTCGGTCGCCACCTGGCGGCCGCGGCCGAGCGTGCCGGTCACGACCTGACGCTGTTCCACCGCGGCCGCACCGGAGCCGACCTCTTCCCGACCGCAACCCGCCGGCACGGCGACCGGGAGTCGGGGGACTACGCGACCCTGCTGGACGGGCCGGGGTGGGACGCGGTGGTCGATGTCAGCGCCTACGTGCCCCGCCACGTCGAGCAGGCCGCGGATGCCCTCACGGGACGGGTCGGGCACTACGTGCTCGTGTCGTCGATCTCGGCCTACGACCCGGCCGGCACCACCGATCCGACGGAGGCGGCGGCCCTGCACCCGCCGCTGGCGGTGCCGGTAGAGCAGGTGTCCGGCCTGACCTACGGACCGCTGAAGGCGGGGTGCGAACGCTCGGCCCGCCGGCGCTGGGAGGGCCGGCTCGCCGTGGTCCGCCCCACGTACGTCGTCGGGCCGCACGACCCGACCGACCGCTTCACCTGGTGGGCGCGCCGCGCGGCCGAGGGCGGCCGCGTGCCGGTCGCCGGGGCGGAGGCACCCCTGCAGCTGCTGGACGCCCGGGACCTCGGCGACTTCCTGCTCCGGGCGGCGACCCGGCGGCTGACGGGCGCCTACGACGCCACCGGCCCCGAGCGCACGGTCGCCGAGACTTTGGCCCACCTCGTCCCCGCCGGCGGCAGGCTCGAGCTGGTCGAGATCCCCACCGCGGCGCTGGAGGCGGCAGGGGCCCGGCTACCCCTCGTGTCCACCGACCCGGCCGACTGGCCGGCCATGCGCCGCTCCGGCGCCCGGGCCCGCGAGGCGGGGCTGCAGGTCCGGCCGGTGCCGCAGACCGCGGCCGACACCCGGGCGTGGGACGTCGCCCGCGGCCGGCCGCCGCTACGGGTCGGGCCGACGCAGGAGCAGGAGGCCGAGGCCCTCACGGCGGCGGCGAGCACCTGAGACCTGGAGCCGCCGCCAGGTCCCGGCGTGCGCAGGACGGCCGGCCTCCCCTCCGCGAAGGCGTTCGGAGTCGATGCCTGGGGCGCTGTGGTGCGTCCGGGAGAGCGCGTGCGGTCATACGGCCCGATGAGCCGGGTCAGCACCGCCGTACCGTCGGTCGCGCCGCGCGTAGACCTCGATCGCCTGCCACAGGTGGCGCCGGTCGAAGTCCGGCCACAGCGTGTCGAGGAAGACCAGCTCGGCGTAGGCCGACTGCCACAGCAGGAAGTTGCTGGTGCGCTGCTCCCCCGACGACCGGACGAAGAGGTCGACGTCGGGCAGGTCGGGCTCGTCGAGGTAGCGGGCGACCAGGCGCTCGTCGACCCGGTCCGCCCGTACCCGCCCCGCCGCGACGTCGCGGGCGATGGCAGCCGCCGCGTCGGCGATCTCGGCCCGACCGCCGTAGTTCACACAGAACTGCAGCGTGAGCACATCGTTGTCGCGGGTCCGCCGCTCCGCCTCCTCGAGCTCGGCGACGACGCTCTTCCAGAGCCGCCGACGCCGGCCGGCCCACCGCACCCGCACGCCCAGCGCGTCGAGCTCCTCGCGGCGGCGATGGATGACCTCGCGGTTGAAGCCCATGAGGAAGCGCACCTCGTCGGGGGAGCGCTTCCAGTTCTCGGTCGAGAACGCGTAGGCCGAGAGCACGGGCACGCCGATCTCGATCGCACCCTTGACCACGTCCAGCAGTGCCTGCTCGCCGGCTTCGTGCCCCTTGGTCCGCGGGAGGCCACGCTGCGCGGCCCACCGGCCATTGCCGTCCATGACGATGGCGACGTGGCGGGGCAGCACCTCCGCCGGCAGCTGGGGCGGCCGGACGCCGGACGGGTGGGGGTCGGGACGCGCGTACGACCGTCGGGGGTGGGCCGTCGGTGTCATGCACGCTCCACGAGACGCAACGAGCGCAGGCCGCGCTCCAGGTGCCACTGCAGGAAGGCGGCGACGATACCGCTGGCCTCGCGGCGCTCGCGGGGGGCGCTGGCCTCGGCCGCCGTCCAGTCCCCGGTGAGGAGGGCCGCCAGGAGGTCGACCGTGCCGGCCGCGGGGGCGACGGTGCCCGAGGGACGGCACGCCTGGCACATCATCCCGCCGGACTGCACGGAGAAGAACCGGTGCGGCCCGCCTGTGCCACAGCGCGCGCAGTCGGTGAAGCTGGGCGCGAAGCCCGCGACCGAGAGACCCCGCAGCAGGTAGGCGTCGAGCACCAGCCCCGGGTCACGCGACCCCTCCGCGAGCGCTCGCAGCGCCCCGACCAGCAGCAGGTAGTGCTGCAGCACCGGCTCGCGCTCCTCCGCGGTCAACCGCTCGGCGGTCTCGAGCATCGCGGTGCCCGCGGTGTAACGGGGGTAGTCCGCGCAGATCGACGGCCCGAACGGTCCGAGCGTCTCCACCTGCGTCACGACGTCGAGGGTGCGCCCGGTGGCCAGCTGGACGTCGACGTGCATGAAGGGCTCCAGCCGCGAGCCGAAGCGGCTCGTGGTCCGCCGCACCCCCTTGGCCACGGCCCGGACCCGGCCGTGCCGGCGGGTCAGCAGGGTGACGATGCGGTCCGCCTCACCGAGCTTCTGGGTGCGCAGCACCACACCCTCGTCGCGGTAGAGGCTCACCGCCGCATTGTCTCCCGTACGGCGGGGAGACCACGCCCGGCACACCGGGTCACCGACGCCGGGTGCGTCGGCCCGGGCACCCGCCCCGGCTGACCGCGCGGGGGTCAGTGGTGGGCGGGCGGGGCCTCCTCGCCGCGCGCCCGGGTCGCCACGAGGACCAGCGTCGAAGCGGCCACGACCGCGATCACGAGCATGAGGACGTCGAGTACCTCGAGGGTCTCCGGGCTCATGCGGAGATCCTAGGGCGCCGGGCCGGTCAGCGCCGGTGGCGGGCCGACCGGTTCACCGCGGAGACGACAGCGCGCAGCGACGCGGTGACGATGTTGGGGTCGATGCCGACGCCCCACACCACCTCACCGCCGATCGCGCACTCCACGTACGCGGCGGCACGCGCGTCGCCGCCGGAGGACATCGCATGCTCGGCGTAGTCCAGCACCCTGACGTCGAAGCCGGCCTCGGCGAGCGCGTTCACGAAGGCGTCGATGGGGCCGTTGCCTCGGCCGGTCAGGCGTCGCCGGTCGCCGTCGACGTAGACACCGACCTCGAGCGCGTCGCGCTCCCCCTCGGCACTGGAGGTGTGCACCGAGTTGAGCGCCAGCGGGACCTCCCGCTCGAGGTACTCGCCCGCGAAGACCTCCCACATCCGGTCCGGCTCGATCTCGCCACCACCGACGTCGGTGAGCCGCTGCACGACCCCGGAGAACTCGATCTGCAGCCGCCGCGGCAGGTCCAGGTGGTGCTCGCTCTTCATCACGTACGCGACGCCGCCCTTGCCCGACTGGGAGTTGACCCGGATCACCGCCTCGTACGAGCGGCCGACGTCCTTGGGGTCGATGGGGAGGTAGGGGACCTCCCAGCCGAAGTCCTCGACCGCGGTGCCCGCCTCCTTGGCGTCGCGCTCGAGGTGCTCGAAGCCCTTCTTGATCGCGTCCT
>DASTQL010000019.1:0-16269 GCA_035761805.1 Jiangellales bacterium
ATGGCTGACCGGCCGTCGCTTCCGCGCCACGAGCGTCAAGATCATGCAGGACGGCGTCCCGGAGAACGGCAGCGCCGCGATGCTCGACCCCTACCTTGACGGCCGCGGCGGCGGCACGACGACGAACCGCGGCCACTCGTACGTCGAGGCGGCGGCGCTCTGCGAGCACGTGACCGGACTGGACGCGGCCGGCTTCCAGGTGCACGTCCATGCGATCGGTGACCGGGCGGTGCGCGAGGCCCTCGACGCCGTCGCCGAGGCGCGACGGCGCAACGGCCTCACCGACAACCGGCATCACATCGCGCACGTCCAGGTGGTCCACCCCGACGACGTCCCGCGGTTCGCCGAGGTCGGCGCAGCGGCGACGATCCAGCCGCTGTGGGCGGCCTACGACCAGCAGATGCTTCGCCTCACCCTCCCCGTCCTGGGCGAGGAGCGGGCCCGCTGGCAGTACCCCTTCGGCGACCTCCACCGCACCGGCGCCGTGCTGGCCGGCGGCAGCGACTGGCCGGTGAGCACGCCCGACCCGATGGCCGGGATCCATGTGGCGGTCAACCGGACCCTGCCGCCGGCGCTGGCCGAGGGGGACGACCGCGCCTTCCTCCCCGAGCAGGCGATCGACCTCGCCACCGCCCTCACCGCGTACACCGCCGGCTCCGCGTACGTGAACCACCTCGACGACGCCGGAACCCTCACCGTCGGTGCGCTGGCGGACGTCGTCGTGCTCGACCGCGACCCCTTCGAGCAACCCGCGACCGAGATCGCCGACTGCCGCGTGCTCCAGACCTGGGTCGGCGGCGACCTCGTGTCCGGAGGGTGGTGAGCTCCGTGGGCCGCGTCCCCCGCCTGGGCACCGGGGCCGTGGCGCGCGTCGGCGACGACCTCGCCACCGCGTCCTACACCGTCGACGACGTGACGGACGCGCTCGGCTCCGTGGGATCCGCGGCCTTGAGCCGCAACGAGACCACGCCCGGCCTGCGGGCGACGACCGGCGGCTCGGCGCTGGAGACCCTGGTCCGGCTGTGGCCGCTCCAGACCGCCGTTCCGCTCGCGGCCGCGCAGGCCGCCCTGCCGACGTCGCTGGACGCCCTGCTCGCCGGGGGTCTGCTCGACCGCGAGGGCGGCGAGGTCCGGGCGGTCGTCGACCTCCGCCCGTACGGCGACGACACCGGGGACTGGTGGGTCTGCTCCGACCTCACCCCCGGGCTCGACGGCATCCTGGCGCCCGTCCCGGCGGACCATGTGCTCGGGGTCAGCTCCGCGTCGAGCACGCTCGCGCAGATCACCGTACGGCAGGAGGTCGCGCGGGCCCTCGACCTCGGCACCGGGTGCGGGGTTCAGTCGCTGCACCTCGCCCGGCACGCGCGGCAGGTCGTGGCCACAGACGTGAGCGATCGCGCGGTGGCGATGGCACGCATCACGGCGGCGCTCAGCGGGATCACGGTGGACCTTCGGCGCGGCGACCTGTACGGACCCGTCTCGGACGAGACCTTCGACCTCGTCGTCTCGAACCCGCCCTTCGTCGTCTCACCCGGCGGCCGGCACGCCTACAGGGACTCCAGGCTGGTCGGCGACGAGATCTCGCTGCGCGTCGTCGTCGAGGGAGCCCGCCGGCTCACCGAGGGCGGCTGGCTGCATGCCCTGGTCAACTGGGTCCACCCGTACGGGCGGGACTGGCGCGACCGGATCGGCGCCTGGGTGGCCGCGACAGGCTGCGACGCGTGGGTCGTGGAGCGCGAGGTGCTCGATCCGGCGGCCTACGTCGAGTTGTGGCTGCGCGACTCCGGGGAGGTGGCGCTGCCGGAGTACCGGGAGCGGTACGACCGGTGGCTCGGCTGGTTCGAGGAGCAGCGCGTCGAGGCTGTCGGCTTCGGGTGGGTGACGCTGCGCTGCACGGGTGTCGACGCCCCCGCCGTCCGGCTGGAGGAGTGGCGACACCCGGTGGAGCAGCCCCTGGGGCCGACGGTGCAGGCGGGCCTTGAGCGCGCCGCGCTGCTGCGTGGCTGGGCCGACGACGCGGCGCTGCTCGGGCGGCGGCTGGTCGTCGCGCCCGACGTGGTCCAGGAGCAGGTGGGGCCACCCGGCGCGGAGCACCCCGACACGGTGGTGCTGCGTCAGCGCCGCGGGCTCATGCGGGCCCGCCTGGTGGGGACGGCGGAGGCCGGACTCGTCGGGGCCTGCGACGGCTCGGTCCAGCTCGGCGTCCTCCTCGACGCGGTGGCGGAGGTGCTCGGACGCGACCCGGAGGCGCTCCGGGCCGAGCTTGCGCCCCGCGTGCGTGAGCTCGTCGCCGAGGGCTTCCTCCTGCCGGAGTGAATCGCGGGTCCTGCCGTCAGCGGCGCTCGTGCGGGTACTCGGCGGCCCGGCCCTGGAAGGACAGGATCTTCGGGTTCTGGACCATGCCGGCCCGGATCTCGATCGCGCGGCTGATCGTACGGTCGGCGTCCCAGGCGTCCGGGCCCTCGAGCACCGTACGCAGGTGCGGGAGCAGGGCCTCGCTGATCTCCCAGGTGGCGGAGTTCCACAGGTACGAGGGGCTGTGGTCGACCCCGTAGTAGCGCACGCCGTCACCCACGGTGAAGACCGGGTCCTCGAAGGCCGTCGGCCGGGCGAAGTCGAAGCCCATCCCCTCGTCACACGACACGTCGACGACGAGGCTGCCCGGGCGGAACCGCTCGACCTCGTCGCCCACGACGAACATCAACGGAGCATCGGTGTCCTGGAGCACGCAGTTGACCACGAGGTCGTGGCGGGCCAGGAACTCGTGGACGGGCACCATGCCCTCCCGGGTGACCACCTCCGTCCGGCTCGGGTCCGCCTCCGTACGCTGGTGGTGGCCGAGCACCACGGACGGGATGGGCGAGGCGACGGCGGTGACGTCGCGCATCGTGAGTGCGGTGACCTCGTGCACCCCGAGGGCGTGCAGGCCGGTGACCGCGCCGCGGGCGGTGTTGCCGAAGCCGATGACGGCGGCCGTCAGGTGGTGGCCGTAGTGGCCGGTGAGGCCGTCGAGCGCCATCGCGTGCAGCACCGACGCGTAGCCTGCCATCTCGTTGTTGATGTGGAAGACGTGGACGAGGAAGCGGCCGTCCGCGGTCCAGTGGTTCATCTCCTCCCACGCGATCAGGGTCAGCCGCTTGTCGATGGCCAGCTGCGTGAGCTCGGGGTCCTGGACGCAGTGCGGCCAGCCCCACAGGACCTGCCCGTCGCGCAGCTCGGCCACGTCCGGGAGCGTCGGCTTGGGCAGCAGGACGGCGTCCGACTCGGCGATGATCTCCGGCCGGGTCCGCATCCCGGCGACCAGCGGAGTCAGGTGGTCGTCGGGGACGTCGAAGTGCTGGCCGTACCCGTGCTCGAGCAGGATCCGCTCGCGCAGGTCCGCGTCGATGCGCTCCACGTGCCGGGGGTGGATCGGCAGCCGGTGCTCGTTCTCCTTCCCCGACTCGCCGAGCACTCCGAGCGTGAGGCGGTCCATGGGTCCTCCCTGGACGGGCCCAGGGCGGGCCCCCGGGTCCCCCCTTGCTACCACGCGAGTTGCGCGTTGCCCGCCGATCGGGTTCAGATTGGTGGGTCGTGCCGCGCCTGCCCGTCTCCCTCGCCGCGGCGGCGCTGCTCCTCGGGGGGTGCGCCGCTGCCGGCGACCCGGCGGCCGACCCGGGGTCGCCCTCGCCGACCTCGCCGACCGCGTCTCCGCCCCCCACGACCGCGTCGGCGAGCCCGACCTCCCCGTCGCCGGAGACCACCACCCGCTCCCCTCAACCTCCGGCCACCTTCGACCCCGCGGTGGCGTATGAGACGGTGGAGACGCTGGCTGGCGGGATCGGCCCCCGCGAGGCGGCGTCCGCGGCCTTCCTGGAGGCCGCCGACCTGGTCGAGGACCGGCTGGTCTCGTTGGGCTACTCCGTCGAGCGACGTCCGGTCGACCTGCCGGCGGGTGACTCCTGGGGTGTGCCGGTGCCAGCCGGACAGTCCCTCTCGCTGGTGGCGACGCCACCCGGCTTCGACGCGGTCGCCCCCCACCGGGTCGTGGCGGCGCACCTGGACACGGTCGCCGTGGCGCCGGGCGCCGAGGACAACGCCTCCGGGATCGGGGTGATGCTCGAGCTGGCCCGGATGGCCGTCGAGGAGCGGCCATCCGTCCCGGTCGTGATCATCGCCTTCGGGGCGGAGGAGCCCCGTGGACGGGGCGACGACATGCACCACTTCGGCTCCCAGGCCTACGTCCGGGACCTGGCCGACGAGCAGCGTGCCGCCATCGTGGGCATGCTGGCGCTGGACCGCGTGGGCGTGCCCACCGACGTCCTGCCGGTGTGCCACGGCGGTCGGTCGCCCGACACCGTGCGCGACCAGCTGCTCGCCGCCGCCAACCGCCTGGGCATCCCGGCCCAGGCTTGCGAGAACCGCGCCAGCGACCACTGGTCCTTCGAGAAGGCGGGCGTCGCTGTGGCCCGGCTGGGCAGCGTGCCCTACGCGGGCTACCACTCGCCGCAGGACGTGCCCTCGGTCGTGGACCCGGTGCAGCTCGACCGGGCCGGCCGGACGGCGTGGGAGTGGCTGCAGGCGGCGGCCTGAGCTCGCCAGGCCGGCAGGTAGAGCGGCGCGGCCAGGGCGAGCACACCGGCCCCGACCAGCATCGCCGTGGACGTCGACGTCGCCCCGGCGAGAGCCGTCAGCACGATCCCGCCGAGCGCGGCCGAGGGCTGGGCGACCATGGAGTTGAGGGAGACGACGGTCGAGCGGTGGGAGGCGTCGACCTGGCCGTGCAGGAGCGTCTGGTGCAGCGGGTTGGAGGCGCCGTGCACCACGTAGCAGGCCAGGAAGCCGGCCAGCAGTCCCGGAGCGCCGGCCGCCAGGCCCATGACCGCGACCGTCGCGGCCTGGAGGATGCGCAGCAGTCCGGCGGTCAGGGCGACGTCGAGGCGGGGCCCGATCGCCGACACGATGCCCGCACCGACCGCCGAGGCCACCCAGGCGGCGGAGGCTGCGGGGCCCATCAGGGCGCCGGCCTCGGACGTCCCGCCCAGGAGCTCGGCCAGCCGGACCGGCGTGAGCGACTCGAAGGCCACCATGCCGAAGCCCCACGACACCTCGACGAGGACGAGCGCTGTGAGCACCCGGGAGCCGCGTAGGAGGAGCAAACCCCCGCCGACCACCCGCGGCACCTGCCGCACCGAGGAGGTGAGCCCGCGGGCGCCGGTCCGGTGTGGCTCGCGCGGGAGGAGGAGCCCCACGGCGGCGAGGTTCACGACGCCGAGCGCCGCGGCCACGACCACCGGCGCCGCGACCGCGGGCCCCACCCCCGGGAGCGGGTCGAGCGCGACCAGGCCCCCGGACAGCAGCGCTCCACCCGCCACGCTCAGGCCGAGCACCGTGCTGCCGGCCGAGAGCCCACGCTCCAGGCGCGAACCCGGCCGGTCGACCAGGACCGTGTCGACGTACCACGCCTCCAGTGGCCCGCTGTCCAGTGCCCGGTGGATCCCTTGCACGGCGTACGCCACGAGGAATGCCGCCATCGACCCCGCCGTGGCCATGAGCACCAGTGCGACGATCCCGGTCGCCGCAGCCGTCAGCAGTACCGGGCGCCGGCCGAGTGCGTCTGCCAGGCCGCCGGTCGGGAGCTCGAGGGCGAGCACGACCAGTCCCTGCGCGGCCACCGCCATCCCCACCTGGGCGAGCGTGAGCCCGCGCTCGAGCGGCAGCAGCACGACGACCGGCACGAGCATGCCGGTGGGCAGCCAACGCAGGGCCGTCAGCGCCAGGAACCGCCGGGTCGCCTGAGCCGTGGTCAGGCGGGTCACGGCACCTCTTCCGGCACGGGGAACGCCTGTACGTAGACGTGCACCCGCTGGGCGCCCTCGCGCCGCTCACCCGGGTCGCGCCCCGCGAGCCGCCGCTCCACGACCTCCCACAGCTCCCTGGTGAGCTCGGCCAGCTCGTCGACGGTGAGCTGCAGCATGACGTCGGAGTCCTCCGCCGCACGCACCCACGGGCGCGGCCAGTCGCCCCGCGCCGCGTACCACTGCTGCAACGCGTCGGTCTGCGTGCGCAGCCGCTGCCGCTGGAGGACGGCGAGCGCAGACCGCCCGGCCTCCTCGTCGAGGAAGTCCTCGCTGTCCCACGCAGTGAGCTCGTGCGCGGCCCGCCAGAACCGCTCGCGCCGCGACGGCTGCTCCGGCGCCTCCTCCACGAAGCCGTACCGGGCCAGCTGTCGGAGGTGGTACGACGTCGACCCGCTGGTCTCGCCGAACCGGCGGCCGAGCTCGCTGGCGGTGGCCGGGCCGTGGGTCCGCAGCGCCCCCAGCAGCCGCATCCGGAGCGGGTGGGCCAGCGCTCGCAGGGTCGCGAGGTCCTCGACGCGCTTGCGCCGGGGTCCAGGAGTCGCGGGACCGGACGGTAGAGCGCCGGGACCCGGGTCGAGGGACATGAAGGCATCCTAGACTGCAAAGAGATGTTTGCAAAGATTCCTTTGTGATAACGCCTCGATCACGGCTCGCGGCCGATACCGATGTACGGTGCCCAGCGTCGGAATTGACAGGGCCGCCCGCGTGGCCCCCACACTTCCCGCGGGCCGCCCGGCCCCGGCAGTCCCCTGAGGTCGAGGAGCAGTTCGTGGCCACCGCCCGTACGACGGACCCGCGCCGCCTGGTCATCGTCGAGTCGCCCGCCAAGGCGAGGACGATCGCCGGTTTCCTGGGCCGCGGCTACGTCGTCGAGTCCTCCGTGGGCCACATCCGGGACCTGCCGAGCAAGAAGACGGAGGTCCCGGAGGCCAAGCGCGCCCGATTCGGCGCGCCCGTCGGAGTCGACGTCGAGGGTGGCTTCGCGCCGCTCTACATCGTCCCGGCCGACAAGAAGGCCCAGGTCCGCAAGCTCAAGGCCCTGCTCAAGGACGCCGACGAGCTCTACCTCGCGACGGACGAGGACCGGGAGGGCGAGGCCATCGCCTGGCACCTGCGCGAGGAGCTCAAGCCGCGGGTCCCGGTGCGCCGGATGGTCTTCCACGAGATCACCCGCGACGCGATCCGGCAGGCCGTGGACAACCCGCGCGACATCGACGAGCACCTCGTCGACGCCCAGGAGACCCGCCGCATCGTCGACCGCCTGTACGGCTACGAGGTGTCGCCCGTCCTGTGGCGCAAGGTCATGCAGGGGCTCTCGGCCGGCCGGGTGCAGAGCGTGGCCACCCGCCTCGTGGTGGACCGCGAGCGCGAGCGGATGGCCTTCCGCAGCGCCGAGTACTGGGACCTGGTCGCGACCCTCGACACCGGTCGGCCCTCGTCGCCCGCCGAGCCGTCGGCCTTCGCCGCCCGTCTCGCCGGCGTCGACGGCCGTCGGGTGGCCACCGGGCGGGACTTCGACCCCCAGGGCCGGCTCAAGGGCCGAGACGCCGCGGCGGACGTCGCCGTGCTCGACGAGGCCCGGGCCCGCGCACTGGCCGAGGGGCTGACCGGCGCCGCATTCGAGGTGCGCTCGGTGGAGAGCAAGCCCTACCGGCGGAGCCCGTACGCGCCCTTCCGCACCACGACCCTCCAGCAGGAGGCGAGTCGCAAGCTCGCCTTCGGCGCCGCCCGGACGATGCAGGTGGCCCAGCGGCTCTACGAGAACGGCTACATCACCTACATGCGGACCGACTCCACGACGCTCTCGGACGCGGCCGTGGCAGCGGCCCGCGCGCAGGTCCGGGAGCTGTACGGCGCGGACTACCTGCCGGACGCGCCGCGCACGTACGCGAGCAAGGTCAAGAACGCGCAGGAGGCGCACGAGGCGATCCGGCCGGCGGGTGACACCTTCCGTACCCCTGCGGAGACCGGGCTGACCGGTGAGCAGTTCCGCCTCTACGAGCTGATCTGGATGCGCACGGTCGCGTCGCAGATGCGAGACGCCGTCGGCCAGACCCTCACGGTGCGGGTCGGGGCTCGAGCCGCCTCCGGCGAGGACTGCGAGTTCACGGCCTCCGGTCGCACGATCAGCTTCTTCGGATTCCTCAAGGCGTACGTGGAGGGCGCCGACGACCCCGAGGCCGAGCTGGACGACCGGGAGCGGCGGCTGCCGCCGCTGACCGACGGCCAGGACCTCACCGCCGTGACCGTCGAGCCGGACGGGCACACCACCAAGCCGCCCGCGCGCTACACCGAGGCGACCCTCGTCAAGGAGCTCGAGGACCGCGAGATCGGCCGCCCCTCGACGTACGCGTCGATCATCCGGACCATCCTCGACCGGGGCTACGTCTTCAAGCGGGGCAGCGCGCTGGTCCCCTCCTGGCTGGCCTTCGCGGTGGTGCGCCTGCTGGAGATGCACTTCTCCTGGCTGGTCGACTACGAGTTCACCGCGCGCATGGAGGACGGGCTCGACGACATCGCCGGTGGCCGGATCGACCGGGTCGTGGCGCTGGACCGCTTCTGGAACGGCGGCGGCGACATCGAGGGGCTGCGACCGCTCGTGGAGAACCTCGGCGAGATCGACGCCCGAGCCATCTCGTCGTTCCCTGTCGGCAGTCCGGAGTCCGGCCTGACCCTGCGCGTCGGCCGTTACGGCCCGTACGTGGAGAACGGTGACGGTGCTCGCGGGTCGGTGCCCGAGGACCTGCCGCCCGACGAGCTCACCGTCGATCGCGCGCGCGAGCTGCTGGCGGCGGGCAACGGCGACCGCGAGCTCGGCACCCACCCCGAGACCGGCCTCCGCATCGTCGCGAAGTCGGGTCGCTTCGGCCCGTACGTGACCGAGGTCCTGCCGGACGACGCGCCGAAGTCCTCCAAGCCACGGACGGCGTCGCTGCTCAAGACCATGTCGTCGGACACGGTCACGCTCGACGACGCGGTCCGGCTGCTGACCCTGCCTCGGGTCGTCGGCACGGACCCAGAGTCGGGCGACGAGATCACCGCACAGAACGGCCGATACGGCCCGTACCTGCGCAAGGGCTCGGACTCGCGCTCGCTGGAGAGCGAGGAGCAGCTCTTCACGGTGACGCTCGAGGAGGCGCTGGCCCTCTACGCGCAGCCCAAGCAGCGTGGTCGGCGGGGGGCGACTGCGTCGCCCCCGCTCAAGGAGCTGGGCACCGACCCGGCGTCGGGCCGGCCGATGGTGGTCAAGGAGGGCCGCTTCGGTGCCTACATCACCGACGGTGAGACCAACGTCACCGTGCCGCGGGGCACGCAGCTGGAGGAGATCACCAGCGAGCGGGCCGCCGAGCTGCTCGCCGAGAAGCGGGCCAAGGGACCGGCGCCGAAGAGGTCACGCAGCCGCACCACGGCGGGCTCGCGCTCGCGCAGCTGATCGCCGCACCCCAGGCCTGGGGGCGGTCGGAGCGGGGAGTCGGGGCCGCTCACTAGTCTGGCGGGCGTGGCGGACCATGCGCTCGGGTCGGTGACGCCCCGGCACGACCTCCGGGGGGTGCTGGCGATCCGGCGGTTCCGCCGCCTGTGGCTCGCGATGTCCGTCTCGAGCATCGGCGACTGGCTCGGCCTGCTGGCGCTGACCGCGCTGGCCAGCCAGCTCGCGGGCGGTTCGTACGCGGCGCAGAACTACGCGATCGCCGGCGTGCTGCTGCTCCGGCTGGTGCCCGCCATCCTGCTCGCGCCGTTCGCCGGCCTGGTGGCGGACCGGCTGGACCGGCGGACGACGATGATCGTCGGCGACGTGCTGCGCGCGCTCATCGTGCTGTCGATCCCCCTGGTCGGGACGCTGTGGTGGCTCCTCGTCGCCACCCTCCTGATGGAGACGGTCAGCCTGTTCTGGCTGCCCGCCAAGGAGGCCAGCATCCCCAACCTGGTGCCGCGCGAGCGCCTGGAGGCCGCGAACCAGCTGTCCCTGCTGGCCTCGTACGGGAGCGCGCCGGTCGCCGCTGCGCTCTTCACCAGCCTCGCGGTGGTGAGCCGGCTGATCGGCCAGGTGGTCGAGTACCTCGGCACCAACCCCGTCACCCTGGCGCTGGTCATCGACGGCATCACGTTCCTGGTGTCGGCCGCGATCATCTTCTTCGGGATCCGCGACTTCCCCACGGCGGTCCCGAGTGCGGGCCGGGGCACGGTGCTCGGCGCCCTCATCGACGGCTGGCGCTTCATCGGCACCACCCCACTGGTCCGGGCCCTGGCCATCGGCATCGTCGGCGCCTTCGCGGCAGGCGGCACGGTCGTCGGGCTCGGCCGCACCTACGCCGGCGACCTGGGCGCGGGGGAGGCGGGCTACGGGCTGCTCTTCGGCGCGGTCTTCCTCGGGCTGGCCGGGGGGATGGTCGTGGGGCCACGCATCCTCCGAGACCTCTCCCGGCACCGGCTCTTCGGTCTCGCGCTCACCAGTGCGGGGCTGCTGCTGGTCGCGGTGTCGCTGGTGCAGAACTTCGTGATCGTGATCGTGTTGGTCCTGCTGCTCGGCGTCTGCGCGGGCACTGCATGGGTGACCGCCCTGACCTTGCTGGGCCTGGAGGTCGAGGACTCCCTCCGCGGTCGGACTTTCGCCTTCATCCAGGCCGCCGTGCGGGTCGCGCTGGCGGCCGTGCTGGCCCTCGCGCCCCTGCTGGCCGGTCTCATCGGCACCAACCGGGTGACGGTCGGAACCCTTCAGGTCGACTACAACGGGGCCGCGGCCACGATGCTGATCGGTGGCCTCGTGGCTGCGACGGTGGGGGCGGTCTCCTTCCACCAGATGGACGACCGGGCCGGCGTCCCCCTGTGGGCCGATGTCAGGGGGGCGCTCCGCGCCCGGATGGGCCAGCGCGTGTCGGGCCGCAGCCTCGGCGGCCTCTTCGTCGCCCTCGAGGGCGGGGACGGTGCCGGTAAGTCCACCCAGGCGCGGATGCTGGCGACCTGGCTGGCCACGACGGGTCTCGAGGTCGTCCTCACGTACGAGCCCGGCGACACCCGGATCGGCCGTCAGGTGCGGCGACTCCTCCTCGACAACGGCAGTTCCTGGCTCTCGCCGCGGGCCGAGGCGCTCCTCTACGCCGCCGACCGGGCCGAGCACGTCGCCTCGGTCGTGCGACCGGCTCTCCAGCGGGGTGCCGTGGTCGTCACGGACCGCTACGCCGACTCCTCGATCGCCTACCAGGGTGTTGGTCGTGGCCTGTCCGCTCACGACGTGGCCCGGGTCTCGCGCTTCGCCACCGAGGGGCTCGTGCCCGACCTCACGGTGCTGCTCGACGTCCCCGCCCGGGTCGGTCGCGGCCGCCTCAACGGACCCGCGGACCGCCTGGAGAGCGAGCCCGAGGCCTTCCACGAGGCGGTCCGCGAGGCCTTCCGTGAGCTGGCGGATCGCTCCCCCCATCGGTACGTCGTCGTGGACGCCACCGGTGATCCCGACAAGGTCGCGGCCGCCGTCCGCGATGCCGTCCGCCCACTCATGGTGAGCCCTCCAGACGAGCCGGACCGGCGGGCACGGTCGGCCGCCGACAGGACCGGGAAGCCCGGGGAGACGCGGACCCTCCCGGCGGTGGACCGGTGACCGTCTGGGACGCCGTGGTCGGGCAGACCGTGATCGCCGACCTGCAGCGCAGCGTGGAGGACGCCGCCGAGGTCCTCGCCGGCGCTCCCGGGGCCGGCTCGATGACCCATGCCTGGCTGTTCACCGGTCCTCCCGGCTCCGGACGCTCGGTGGTCGCACGGGCCTTCGCCGCAGCCCTGCAGTGTCCGGCCGGTGGCTGTGGCGAGTGCCCCGAGTGCCGTACGACCCTGGCGGGGAGCCATCCCGACGTCCACCACGTGGTCACGCAGGCGCTGTCCATCAAGGTCAAAGAGGTCCGCGAACTGGTCCCCCGGGCTGCGCTCCGACCGTCTCGCGGCCGGTGGCAGGTCGTGCTCGTGGAGGATGCCGACCGGCTCGGCGAGGACGCCGCCGACGCTCTCCTCCTCTCCGTGGAGGAGCCGCCTGCGCGCACCGTGTGGATGCTCTGCGCCCCGACCGCCGAGGACATCGTCCCCACGATCCGGTCCCGGTGCCGCGTCGTGCACCTCCGCACCCCGCCCACGTCCGCGGTCGCCCGGCACCTGGTCGCGAGCTCGGGAGTCGACCCGGCGATGGCCGAGTTCGCCGCCCGGGCGTCCCAGGGCCACATCGGGCGCGCCCGGGCCCTCGCCACCGTCGAGGACGTGCGCCTGCGCCGCGCCGAGGTGCTCCGCCTCCCCTTCTCGCTCGCCGACCTCCGTACCTGCCTCGACGCGGCCGCCGCCCTCGTCGAGGCCGCCAGGGCCGACGCCGAACGCCGGTGCGACGAGCTCGACGAGCGGGAGGTCGAGGACCTCAAGCGAGCCCTCGGCATCGGCAGCACCGGCCGCCGGCCCCGCAACGTCGACGCAGCCATCAAGGAGCTCGAGCGTGAGCAGAAGCTGCGTCGCACGCGGGTCCAGCGAGACTCCATCGACCGCGCTCTCGTCGACGTCCTCGCCCTGTACCGGGACGTCCTCGTCGTCCAGCTCGGGAGCACCGTGGACATGGTCAACGACGAGCTGCGGCCCTCGGTGGAGCGCCTCGCCCGCACCTCGTCCCCGGAGTCGACCCTTCGCCGGATGGAGGCCGTCGTCGCTGCGCGCGAGGCCCTCGAGGCCAACGCGTTGCCGCTGCTCGCCCTCGAGTCGATGGCGCTGTCGATGCGCGAAGGCTGACCGGGGACTGCGTCCGCCCCCGAGGCGCTACAGTGTGTGGCGCCCATCCGCGCCGTCGTCCGGCATCGGGCGGGCGGTGCAGGTGGACCGAGGGGGATGACATGCGTCGTCGACGGACCTTCATGGCCCTCCTGACGGTCATGTCGATGCTGGTCCTCGTCGGGCCACTGGCGCCCACGAGCGTTGCCGTCACGGCGAGCGCCACCTACACCGCGTCGACGCGGGTGGCCAGGACGCCGACCCACACCCTGAAGTACGCGGTCACGGTCACCCGTAGTGGCACCTTCTCGCGCCTGGTGCTGCCCCTGCCCGCCACCGCGTCCAAGTCGAACAGGCACCGCATCGAGGGCAACATCAGGGGTGCCCGGCTCGAATCGGTTCGTGGCGGTTTCGTCGTCCGGGCTGCCACGCCGTACTCGGTCGCGGCCGGCACCCGGCTGTGGGTGACCATCAGCGGCCTGACGATGCCGCAGGCCGGCAGCTATGCAGTGACGATCACTGCCTACGCGTCCAACGGGACGATCATGGCCCGCGGCAGCACTCCGACCGTCCCGTTCTCCGCGCCGGTCCCCTGCCCGAGCGCATGGCCCACGACGTACGTCCGGACCGAGAACGCGCGCGTCGGCACCGCGAGCTGGCGGCTGCCGACCTACAGCAACGGAGCGGCCTCCGACACCAGCGCCAAGTGCGGTGACACGGTCACCTTCCGGGTCACCTCCGCCGGGACCCAGCTGGCGGTGAGTGCTTATCGCATGGGCTACTACGGCGGGGTCGGCGCCCGGGGGGTGTGGTACTCCCGGACGGCGATCAGGGGGTTCACCCAGCCGGCTCCCCTGATGATCCAGACCGACTCCTCCGGACGTACGATCAACATGCCCACCGCGAGAAACTGGCAGGCGACCTTCTCCATCCGGATCGACGGGTCGTTCGCTCCCGGCTTCTACCTGATCAAGGTCACGGATCTCAGCGGGCGGGGATCGTTCATGCCCCTCATCGTCCGCGACGATGTCGGCAGCCACGACAAGCTGGTCCTGCACTCGGTGGCCACCTGGCAGGCGTACAACCAGTTCGGCGGTGCCAGCGCCTACACGACTCCGGTCCGGTCGACCCGGGTCAGCTACGACCGCCCCCACCTCAGGAACCAGGGATCCGGCGACTTCCTGGGCCTCGAGTACGGATTGGTCTTCTGGGGTGAGAAGCAGGGATTCGACTTCAACTACGCCGCCGACACGGACCTGCACAGCCGGCCGTACCTCAACGACCGGGCGAACACCCTCGTGCTCATGCCGCACACGGAGTACTGGTCGGTGGCCATGCGGAGGGCGGTCGACTCCGACGTCGCCTCCGGCAAGAAGCTCGCGTCGTTCGGCGCCAACCAGATCTACTGGCGCATCAACCCCAAGCCTTCCCCCCTGACGGGGACCGACCGTGAGTACGAGATCTTCCGTACAGGCGACACGTCGAGGTTCCGCGACTCGCCCGACCCGCATCCGGAGCAGAGCCTGCTGGGCGCAATGTTCGGCTGCATGCACATGGACGGCAGCGGCACACCGAACAACACGTGGCTGTGGCAGGGCGTCGGCAAGAGCACGATCCCGCACCTGGCCCAGGGCGAGGTGGACCACGTGCAGGACGAGTTCCCCAAGCCGGACGGGCTGGAGGTGTTGACCACCATGACGTTGGATACGTGCGGCCGTGCCGACGACCCACGTGCGGACATCGTCGCGGTCGACCACGGCAACGGCGGTCGTGTGTTCAATGCCTCCACCTTCTCCTGGGTGTGCATGCTCCACGGCCACTGTCCCTGGCCCGAGTGGGCGCCGACCGCGACGGCGCAGCAGCAGATCGGCCAGGCGACGATGAACGTGTTCTCGTGGCTCGACGACGGGTCCCAGCTGCAGTCGCTCGCCGAACCCGAGGACGGCAGCAGCCTCAACGACTTCCGGGAGCAACGGATCGGGACGCTCAGACCGACGTCGGGCATGCCGCCACTGCAGCCGCCGCCGGGCGAGCCGAACTGAGCCACCGACCCGCATCGCCCGCTCGACTGCCACCGCCGGTACCCCCGGAGCCGTCGTAGGGTGACGGGCGTGGGCATGGTGATGGCGGTGGCGTTCACGCGCTACGGCCGCCTGTACTACCTCGACCCCGGCACCCACTCGCCCAGGGTCGGCGACAAGGTGCTCGTGCCGACAGACGACGGCGCGGAGGTGGCCGAGTGCGTCTGGGCCCCGCAGTGGGTGAGCGAGGACATCGGCGGCCTGCCGGTGTGCGGCGGCCAGGCGACCGAGGAACACCTGGAACGGGACGAGCGCAACCGCCGCCGCCGGGCCGAGGCCAGGGTCGTGGCCAGACGGCTGGTCCGTGAGCACGGCCTGCCGATGAAGGTCGTGGCCGTCGACTACGTCGACACACGCGCGGACGTCGACGAGCTCGTCACCATCTTCTTCAGCGCCCCGCACCGGGTGGATTTCCGCGACCTGGTCCGAGACCTGGCCCGGACGTTGCGGGCTCGCATCGACCTGCGACAGATCGGCGCACGCGATGAGGCACGAGTCCAGGGTGGGATCGGCCCGTGCGGCCGCGACACCTGCTGCTCGACCTTCCTCACCGACTTCGAGCCGGTGAGCGTGCGGATGGCCAAGGACCAGGACCTCCCGCTGAACCCGCTCAAGATCTCCGGTGCCTGCGGCCGCCTCATGTGCTGCCTCAAGTACGAGCACCCGCTCTACCAGGACTTCAAGGTGAGTGTTCCCGCGCTCGGCTGTGGGGTGACCACCGACGAGGGTGTTGAGGGCAAGGTCGTCGGCTACAACGTGCCGTCGAGCACCGTCTACGTCCGCGACCGAGAGACGGGTCGCAAGGTCGCCTGCCCCAAGGCCAGCGTCTGCGGCTCCCGCCAGGCGTACGAGGGTGCCGTGGCCGCTGGAGCGCGTCCCACCCCCGACATGGCGGACGAGGACCGGGCGTGAGGGTTCGGCACGGCTCCGCACTCGTGGCCGCCGCGGTCCTCGCGGCGGCCTGTTCGTCGGGGGGCGCGCCAGCGGCGGAGCGTGAAGACACCTCGACACCGGCACCCGATGCGACGGTCGGCGTCGAGACCGGGCTCGAGCAGTTCTACGAGCAGCGGGTCGTCTGGGAACCCTGCGACGAGGACTTCCAGTGCACCGTGCTGCGCGTCCCGCTGGACTACGACCGACCGGAGGGCGAGGTCATCGACATCGCGGTGCTGCGGGCACCGGCGACGGGAGGCGACCGGCTCGGATCGCTCGTGGTCAACCCAGGGGGACCGGGCGCATCCGGCCTGGACTACGTGCGCGGGGCGCACGCCGTGGTGAGCGGAGCAGTCCGGGACCGTTACGACGTCGTGGGATTCGATCCCCGCGGAGTCGGCGAGTCGACCCCGGTCGACTGCCTCGGCGACGACGAGCTCGACGACTTCGTCGCGAGCGACGCCTCGCCGGACGACGAGGCCGAGATCGCCGAGATCCGAGCGCAGTCTGAGGCGCTGGGGGCGGGCTGCCTCGAGCGCTCCGCCGACCTGCTGCCGCACATGTCGACCGTCGACGTCGCGCGTGACCTCGACGTGCTGCGCGCCGTCCTCGGCGACGAGCAGCTCACCTACCTCGGCAAGTCCTACGGGACCTTCATCGGTGCCACGTACGCGGAGCTCTTC
>DASTQL010000020.1:0-26694 GCA_035761805.1 Jiangellales bacterium
CATGCCCGGCACCGAGGCGCGCAGCCCCTTGTACAAGGCGACCTCGGCCGGGCCGGCCACCTCTGGGACCTCGATCGGGTGGGCGGGCGCCGCGGCGTTCAGGGCGGTGAGCGCCGCACCGAGGTCGGCGGCCCGGCCCAGCCCGACGAGACCGAGCGCGGCCACGCCCAGGGCCGAGCCCCCGGCACCGGTGGTCACGGTCAGCGGCCGCCCGATCGCGGCGGCCAGCACCCGCCGCCACAGCATGGAGCGCAGCGCGCCGCCCGTGGCCCGGACCGAGGTGACGGGCGCGACCCGGTCGAGCGCGTCGACGATGGTCGACAGCTGGAGGGCGACGCCCTCGACGGTGGCGCGGACGAAGTGCCCCGTGGTGTGACCGTGGCGCACCCCGAGGTAGGCGCCGGCCAGGTCGGGGTCCCACAGCGGGGCCCGTTCCGCCAGCAGGAACGGCAGCATGAGCAGCCCGTCGCTACCCGGTGGCACCGCCTCGGCGAGGGCGAGCAGCTCCTCGTCGTGGGCCCTCCCGTCCGAGCCGGCGAGCCCGCGACCGAAGACCTCGCCGGCCCACCGGACCACCACGCCGCCGTTGCTGACTGCGCCGCCCATGATCCACTGGGTGTCGGTGAGGGCGTAGCAGAACAGCCGCCCGGCCGGGTCGAGCGTGGGCGCCGGCACGACCATGCGAACCGCACCGCTGGTGCCCAGGGACAGACCGGCGACGCCGGGGGTCATCGCCCCGGTGCCGAGGTTGCCCAACGGCCCGTCGCCCGCCCCGACGACGACGGGCAGGCCGGCGGGCAGGCCGACCGTCGCCGCGACCGTCGGGCTGAGGCCGCGCGTCGCCGTAGTCGGCAGGATCGGGGGCAGCTGGTCGAGGCTGATCCCCGCGAGGTCCACGGCCAACGGGTTCCAGTCGCGTGTGGCCATGTCGATCATCGCGGTGCCGGACGCCGAGGACAGTTCGGTGACCACCTCGCCCACGAGGACCGACAGGACGAAGTCCTTCAGCCCCGCCCACCAGCGCACTCGGGAGCTGAACACCGGCTCCCGGCGCGAGTACCACATGATCTTGGTCAGCGGCGTCATCGGGTGGATCGGGGTGCCGGACGCCCGGTAGAGCTCAGTCGCGAGGTGGGAGGCCCGCAGCTCGCGCGCCTCGTCGGCCGAGCGGGCGTCCGCCCAGGTGATCAGTGAGGTCAGCGGCTCGCGCCGGTCGTCCAGGCCGACCAGCCCGTGCATCGCCGTGCTGACGGACACCGCGACCACCGGTGCGTCGCCGACCGCGGCGACGCACTCGGTCAGGGCCTCGACCACCGCGGTGCTGATCGCGTCGGGGTCCTGCACCTGCCAGCCCGGCTGCGGCGCGGTCAGCGGGTACTCGCGCAGCGCGGTGTAGTGCCAGTCCGTGCCGAGCTCGAAGGCGACCGCCTTGGTGGCGGTGGTCCCGACGTCCAGGCCCATGACGACCTCACCGGAGGGGCCGGAGTCCCGGTTCCCCACCTCGTCCCTCCCGCGGTCCACGGATCAGACCCGCGCCGACAGGTCCTCGGCGTGGGCGAGCACCGCGGCGACCACGTCGTCGTCCGCCGCGAGGTCCTCACCCAGGAAGCCCAGGACTGCGCTCACGGACTCCCCGAGGGTTCCCTCGCCGAGAGGGACGACTTCCGCGGCGCGGGCGTCCTTCACCGGCGCGCCCAGTCCCCGCAGGTGGCACGTCCAGGCCGCGATCGCCCGGGTGGCGCCCTGCGGCAGGCGTCCGGCCGCGCGCTCGGCCCGCAGGGTCGGCACGAGCCGTACGGGGACCTTCTGCGAGCCGTCGGCGGCGATCTGGGCGAGGGCGTGGCGGATGTTCGGGTTCCGGAACCGGTCCAGTAGCCCAGCCCGGTAGGAGGCCACGTCCTCGGCCGGCAGGGTGAGGTGGCTCGACGCCTCGTCCCACCACTCCTCCACCCACCCGCCGGCCACCGGGTCGGTGATCGCGTCGGCGACCGTCCCGTGGCCCAGGATCGTGCCGGCATAGGCCAGCAGGGAGTGCGAACCGTTGAGCAGCCAGAGCTTGCGCTGCTCGAACGGCACGACGTCGTCGACGACGGCAGCGACTGCGGCGTCCCAGGCGGGGCGCCCCCGGGGGAACCGACCGGCGATCACCCACTCGCTGAACGGCTCGGTGGGGACCGGTGACGCGTCGACGAGACCGAGGGCGGCCAGCACGGCCGCACGGTGCTCGTCGGTGGTTGCCGGTGTGACCCGGTCGACCATCGTCGTGCCGAAGGCCACGTTCTCGGCGGCCCAGTCGGCGAGCGCCGGGTCGACCGCGGCGATGAACTCGTCCACGACGCGCTTGAGAGCGGGCCCGTTGTCCGGCAGGTTGTCGCAGGGCACGATCGCGATCGAGCCGGCACCCGCGGCCCGACGGGCGAGGTAGCCCGACACGATCCGCCCCGTGGCCGTCGCGGCCGCCGCCATCGGGTCGGCGCGAAGCGCCGCGATGTCGGCCTGGACGTCCGCCCTGGTGCGGTCCAGCCCACCGTCGGGTGCGCGCAGGTACCCGGCCTCGGTGACCGTCAGGGTCACCACGGCCAGCTCCGGCGAGGACCAGTAGCGCAGCCAGGCCGGGTGGTCGGCGGCGGCGTGGACCGCCGAGACGCTGGAGATCACCTCGAAGGTGTCACCGTCGCCGGCCCGGGTGATCAGCGTGTACAGGCCGTCCTGGGGGTTCAGCGCGTTGGCCATCGACGGGGAGCGGCCGGTGAATGCGGCGATGCCCCAGTCGGCGGCGTCGGGTGCCCGGTCGGTGTACCAGGCCTGGTGGGCCCGGAAGAAGTTGCCGAGCCCGACGTGCACGATGCGTACGGGCGCCGCGGGCCGACCGTGACCGGCCGCTCGGGACAGGGGGACACCGGCGGGATCGATGGCAGTCACAGCTTGAACGCCTTCCGGGGATTGGTGACGACGAGGTCGTGTGCGGTGTCGAGGGCTTCGTCCATGGTGAGCCGGTGGTCGGCCACGAGCCTGGCCAGGAACCCCGAGTCCATCCGTCGGTTCGTGTCGTGCCGTGCGGGGATCGACAGGAAGGCCCTGGTGTCGTCGATGAAGCCCGAGGTCCGGGAGAAGCCGGCGGACTCGGTGACGGCGCTCCGGTAGCGGTTCATCGCCTCGGGGGAGTCGATGAACCACCACGGGGCCCCGACGTACACCGACGGGTAGAAGCCGGCGAGCGGCGCGAGCTCACGGGAGTACACGGTCTCGTCGATGGTGAACAGCACGACCTGGAAGTCCGGCGCCGTCCCGAACGCGGACAGCCTCGGCTGCAGCGCGCTGACGAACTCCACGCCCATCGGGATGTCGCCGCCGACGTCGGCGCCGTACTCCTCGAACGTCGGGGCGTGGTGGTTGCGGTACACGGCCGGGTGCATGGTCATGACCAGGCCGTCCTCCGAGGCCATCCGGGCCTGCTGGAACACCATGGTGCGACGCATCATGTGGCCCTCGTCGACCGTGATCGTGCCGGCACGGGCCAGGCTGTACAGGCGCTCGGCCTCGGCATCGGGGATCGGCTCGACGCGGGCGTCGCGGTGCGAGTGGTCGGTGGAGACCGCGCCGTTGGACTTGAAGAAGGCTCGCCGGTCCTCCATCGCCGCGACCCAGCCCGCGTACGAGCCCGTGTCGATGCCGCTGACCTCGCCGAGGGTGTCGACCAGCCCGGTCCAGGCCGGGGTGGCCGGCTCCAGGTACTTGTCCGGGCGGAAGGTCGGGGCGACCTTGCCCTCCCAGGCCGGGTCGTTCGCAAGCGAGATGTGGTGCCGCAGGTCGTCGCACGGATCGTCGGTGGTGGCGATGAACTCGATGTCGAAGCGCTCGTAGAGCGCGCGGGGTCGGAAGTGAGGGGTCTGGAGCGCGGCGTCGATCGCGTCGTAGATCTCGTCGGCGGTGTCCTCGGAGGGGGGCCTGGTCGATGCCGAGGATGTCCGCGAGCTCGGACTCGAGCCAGAGCTTGACCGGCGTCCCGCGGTAGGCCTTCCAGCGCGAGCACAGGATGCGGAAGGCGTTGCGCGACCGCTCCGGCGTGAACTCCGACCGGCAGACGCCCAGGTCGGCCAGGGACACGCCGTGCGCGTGCAGCATTCGGTTGACGTAGTGGTCCGGGGTGATGAGCAGCGACGTGGGTCCTCGAAGGAGGTGTCCTCGGCCAGCCACTGCGGCGGCACGTGACCGTGCGGGGAGATGATCGGCAGCTCCCCCACGGAGTCGTAGAGCTTCCCGGGCGATCCTGCGCGTGACGGGGTCGGCGGGGAGCAGGCGATCCGGGTGCAGCGTCAGGGTGGCCATGCCCGCCATCGTGGTCGACTCGCCGGAGCAGCGGCAATCGGTTGCCGCCTGTTGCCGCAAGCCCTTGCCCAGGCCGAGCTGGCCCGCCAGTACGGCGACGTGATCGGCTCGGAGACCGCAACCCTGGGTCAGCACGTGCTCGAAGGCCCCGGCGTCTGCCTGCACCGGACCGAGATCGCCGGGCGCAACTTCGAGTACTTCTCCGAGGACCCCTACCTGTCCGGGGTCATGGGGGTGGCGGTGACCAAGGCGATCCAGTCCCACGAGGTCATCGCGATGGGCAAGCACTATGCGGTCAACGACCAGGAGAACGAGCGCTTCCGTACCAACGTCGAGGTCGACGAGGGCGTCCTGCGCGAGATGTACCTGCTGCCATTCGAGATGCTCGTCAAGGACGCCGGGATCGTGGCGATCATGAGCGCCTGCAACCGCGTACGCGGCGTCTACGCCACCGAGAACCGCTACCTGCTCACGACCGTCCTGCGCGACGAGTGGGGCTTCGACGGGTACGTGCAGTCGGACTTCTGGTCGGCCCGCTCGTGCGCCGGATCCCTCAACGCTGGCATGGATCACGAGATGCCCGACGCCAAGTGGCTCAACGAGGCCAACGTCAAGGCGGCTCTCCAGGACACCAGCCTCGAGATCGAGACCGTCGACCGCGCACTGGTCCGCCGCTTCACGCAGATGTTCCGCTTCGGCCAGTCGAGCGCCCGTACGACCCCGGCGAGATCGACGCCCAGGGTCATGGCGCGATCTCCCGCCGGATCGGCGAGCAGCTCGCCGTCCTGCTGAAGAACGAGGGCGGGCTGCTGCCCCTGGACGCCGCGTCGGCGGGACGCGTGCTCATCGTCGGGCAGTCCGAGTACGTCGACGACGCCTGCCAGGGCGGTGGCGGGTCATCGAAGGTGGTCCCGCTGTACACCGTCACACCGGTCGACGGCATGCGGGACGTCCTGGCCCTGCTGGGGTCCGGCGCGACCGTCGACAAGGTCACCGTCGCCGACGACCTGTCGAACCTGGACCAGGCCAGGGCCGCGGCCCGGGAGGCCGACACCGTCGTCGTCATGGCCGGAGTCGTCGCCACGGAGGGGGTCGACCGCCCCGACGCCTCGATGGTCAACGGCCAGGACCGGATGATCGAGGAGCTGCTGGGGCTCAACGACCGGACCGTCGTCGTCCTGAAGGACAGCTCCCCGGTGCTGATGCCGTGGATCGACCGGGCGCCGGCCGTCCTCGAGGCGTGGAACCAGGGCACCGAGGACTGCCACGTCGTCGCCGACCTGCTGTTCGGCAACGTCACCCCGTCGGGCAAGCTGCCGACCACCTACCCGGCCTCCGAGCGCGAGACGATCTACTACCGCCACCCGGTGCGCTACCCCGGCACCGACGAGGGCAGCGGCTACCCGGTGATCCGCTACACGGAGGGCCGTCAGGTCGGCTACCGCTGGTTCCAGGCGCAGGGGATCACGCCGCTGTTCGCGTTCGGGTTCGGCCTGTCGTACACCAGCTTCGAGCTCTCGGACGTGGCGGTGTCCGGCACCGACAACGACGGCACGCAGCCGATCGAGTCTCCCTGACCGTGACCAACACCGGGTCGGTGGCGGGCGCGGAGGTACCTCAGGTCTACCTCCGTGTTCCCCGAGAGGACCAGCCGCCCAAGCGCCTCGTCGGCTTCACCAAGGTCTTCCTCGAGCCAGGGGCGTCGCAGCGGGTCACCATCACCGTCGACCCCGCCGCGACCAACCATCCCCTGTCGGTCTGGGCCCCCTGCGCGAACGCCTTCGTCGTCGTCCCTCGTGGGGAGTTCACCGTCCACGTCGGGACCGCCAGCGACAACACTCCGCACACCGTGACCGTGAGCGTCCGCTGAGCCATCACCACGGGAGGAGACGTGCGACGTCGTGAGGCACTGGACTGGATCGGTACCGGGAGTTTGCTCCCGATGGTGCCTCCCATCCATGCTCGGCCCCGGTGCAGCAGGCAACCTCATGCAACAGATTGCCTCGGCTACCGGCCTCGGGTTCACTAGCACACATGACCGGAGCCGCCCCGGACGTCCCAGCCTCCTCGCCCCTCTCGCCGACGGCTCAGATCGGCGTGGTCGGACTGGCGGTCATGGGCAGCAACCTTGCGCGCAACTTGGCAAGACACGGCCACATCGTCGCCGTCTTCAACCGCACCCCCGGCCGCACCGACGAGCTGATGACCCACCACGGGCACGAGGGGACGTTCGTCCCCACGGCCACCGTGGAGGACTTCGTCGCGAGCCTGGAGCCGCCCCGACGCGTCATCATGATGGTCAAGGCCGGCGGACCGACCGACGCCACGATCGAGGCACTGCTGCCCCATCTCGAACCCGGCGACATCGTCGTCGACGGCGGCAACGCCCACTTCCCCGACACCGTGCGTCGGGAGTCCGCGCTCAGGGAAGCCGGGATCCTCTTCGTCGGTGCCGGCATCTCCGGTGGTGAGGAGGGTGCGCTCAACGGCCCGTCGATCATGCCCGGGGGCCCAGCCGAGTCCTATACCGCGCTCGGGCCGATGCTCGAGGGCATCGCGGCCCAGGTCGACGGCGTGCCGTGCTGCACCCACGTCGGCCCGGACGGGGCCGGCCACTTCGTCAAGATGGTGCACAACGGCATCGAGTACGCCGACATGCAGCTCATCGCGGAGGCATACGACCTCCTCCGCCAGGGGATGGGTGCCTCGCCGGCGGAGATCGGCAAGATCTTCGCCGAGTGGAACACCGGCGACCTGGAGTCGTTCCTGATCGAGATCACCGCCGACGTCCTGGCCCAGGTCGACCAGAGGACCAAGCAGCCGTTCGTCGACGTGGTTCTCGACGAGGCGGAACAGAAGGGCACGGGGCGCTGGACGGTGCAGAACGCCCTGGACCTCGGCGTGCCTATCACCGGCATCGCGGAGGCCACGTTCGCCCGCGCCCTGTCCGGCTCGCGCGAGCAGCGCGCAGCGGCACGCGAGACGTTCCCCGCTGCGACGGGCTCCTGGGAGATCGGTGACCGGGCGGCCTTCATCGAAGACGTCCGCAAGGCGCTGTACGCGTCGAAGGTCGTGGCCTACTCGCAGGGCTTCGACCAGATCGCCGCAGCGAGCCACGAGTACGGCTGGGGCATCGACCGAGGCGCCATGGCCCGCATCTGGCGGGGCGGGTGCATCATCCGAGCGAGGTTCCTCAACCGCATCACCGAGGCCTTCGAGCGCGAGCCCGACCTTCCGCTCCTGCTCGCCGACCCGTACTTCGCCGGTGAGGTAGCCGCCGGAATCGCCTCCTGGCGTCGCGTGGTGGCCCAGGCGGCGACCAACGGCGTGCCCGTTCCGGCGTTCGCCTCCTCGCTGAGCTACTACGACGGCCTGCGCGCCGAGCGGTTGCCCGCGGCCCTCATCCAGGGCCTGCGTGACCTGTTCGGCGCCCACACCTACCGACGGGTGGACACGCCCGGTGTGTTCCACACCCAGTGGTCAGGCGACCGCAGCGAGGTACCGGTCTGAGACGACCAGCCCGGCTTCCCGCCGGGCCCTGCCTGCGACCTTGGCGCTTCGGTCGTCGGCCTGTCAGCTGGTGAGGGCGACCGTCTCCGCGGACACCGAGGCCAGCAGGGCCTCCCAGGCTGCGACGAACTTCGCCACGCCCTCGCGCTCCAGCCGAGCGCTCACCTCGGGCAGGTCCACGCCGAGGCGCGCGAGCTGGTCCAGCACGGTCTCCGCCTCGTCGTACGAGCCGCGGATGGTGTCACCGCGGACCTGGCCGTGCTCCGCCATCGCCAGGAGGGTGAGCTCGGGCATCGTGTTGACTACGCCGGGTGCGACCAGCTCGGTCACGTACAGCGTGTCGGGGTAGCGGGAATCCTTGACGCCCGTCGACGCCCAGAGCGGGCGCTGTGGCCAGGCGCCGGCTGCGGCCAGGCGCTCCACCGTGGCCCGGAGAAGGTCTCCTCGAACGCCCGGTAGGCCAGGCGCGCGTTGGCGACCGCGGCCTTGCCCAGCAGCGGGGCCGCGTCCTGGGTACCCATCGCGTCCAGCTGCTTGTCCACGGCGGTGTCGACGCGGCTGACGAAGAAGCTGGCGACCGAGGCGATCCCCGTGACCTCGGAACCGTCCGCCATCCGGTCCTCGAGTCCGTCCAGGTAGGCCGTCATCACGGCCCGGTACCGCTCCAGCGAGAAGATCAGCGTGACGTTGACGCTGATCCCCTCCCGGATCGCGGTCCGGATCGCTGGTAGGCCCTCGACCGTCGCCGGGATCTTGATGAGCAGGTTGGGCCGGTCGACCTCCTGCCAGAGTGCGCGAGCCTGCGCCAGGGTGCCATCCGTGTCGTGCGCGAGCCGCGGGTCGACCTCGATGGACACCCGGCCGTCGACGCCGCCGCTGGCCTCGGCCGCCGGCTCGAGCAGGTCCGCTGCCTCACGGACGTCCTGGACGGTCAGCGCGTGAGCGATCGCGTCGCTGTCGGCGCCCGTCGCCGCCAGCTCGCGCACCTGGTCGTCGTACAGCTCAGAACCGGTGATGGCGGCCTGGAATATCGAGGGGTTGGTCGTCACCCCCACCACGTACTTGTCGGCGATGAGTGTGGCCAGGTCGCCGGTCGCCAACCGGTCTCGAGACAAGTCGTCGAGCCAGATCGCGACCCCGGCGCTCGAAAGGTCCTGCAGCGTCTTGTTCATCGGGCTCGTCCTCTCCGATCGGGTCCCGCCGACGTTCGAGCGCGTTGCCACAGCTGGCGCAATGGCCCTGCTTGGGCCCGGCCGTGAGGCGAGCAATGGCTTGCCATATGTTGCCCGGGCTCTCGCTGGGTACATCCGGGTGTGCCACGCTGAAACGGCCCCTCGTTCACGGTATCGAGGCAGGCCGACCTTGACGACGTTCGACCGCACCCTCACCCGCAGCGCGGGTCTCGGGGACGTCGAGCTGGCCGGTGAGCTCGGTCGCGCCGAGGCCCGGGTTGCTGCTGCGATCGGTGATCCCGCCCGGCTCGGGGTCGCGTTCTCCGGCGGGGTGGACGTGTCATCGCACGGTCAGCCGGCGAAGGAGCGGGCCAGCAGGACCCCTACGGCGAGCAGCCCCACGGTGATGGCGGCCGGCATCGGCCAGCGGCCGCGGCCCGCACCGGCGAGGACGGCCAGACCGGTCCCGGCCACGATCGCGGTGAGGCCGGCTGGACCCGGTGGACCGGGGGCGCCGAGCACGAGCACCGCAACCGCCCCGCCCAGGCAGGCGGCGGTTCCCGCCCGTGCCACACGGTGGGGGAGGCGTTGGGGTAGCCCGCGCACACCGGTCGCCAGGTCGTCGTCGCGGTCGGGGAGGGCGTTGGCCCCGTGCGCACCGACGCCGAGCAAGGCCGCAGCGACCACGATGTCGGCGGGCGGCCAGGGCGACCCTGGGAGGGCGAGCCACACCACGAAGGGCAGGAGGCCGAACGCCACGGCGTAGGGCAGCCAGGACCAGACGGTGCGCTTGAGTCCGAGGTCGTAGGCGTAACCGAACCCCACCGCGGCGACGTGGGCGGTGCCGGCCCTGACTCCGAGGGAGTAGGACAGCGGAACGCAGGCAGCCCCAGCCGTGGCGGCGGCCACGGCGACCGTGCGCGGGGCCAGGTCGCCGGTGGCGAGCGGCTTGTCGATGCGCCCGGACGCCCGGTCACGGTCGCGGTCCAGCCAGTCGTTGAGCCAGCCGATCGAGAGCTGGCCCGTGAACACGGCCCCGACGAGCAGCGCCAGAGTGACGCCACGCAGACCGGCTCCGACGCCGAGTCCGATCACCATGACGGTGACGGCGAGGCCGGGTGCGGGGTGACTCGCGAGGACCAGCGCGAGGAGTGCGGGGCGGCGACGCGGGATCTGTCCTGGGGGCGACGTATCCTGGTTGCTGGAGGGTCCCGGCACCAGGTCACCGTAGCCCCGGCCGACGTGTGAGCATGCCCGACGTGCGTTTGTCAAGCCCCCATGTGGCCGCTGACCTGCGGAAACGCCTCCCTCGCCCTTCGCAGGGCGTGTTACCCTGGTCACTGCGAAAGGGGACAAGAACACATGGCTTTCAAGGTCGGCGAGACGGTTGTCTACCCTCACCACGGGGCCGCCCTCATCGAGGCGATCGAGTCCCGTGTGATCAAGGGAGAGGAGCGGCAGTACCTCGTCCTGAAGGTCGCACAAGGCGATCTCACGGTGCGCGTCCCTTCCGACAACGTCGACCTGGTCGGCGTCCGCGACGTGGTCAACCAGGAGGGTCTCGACCGGGTCTTCGAGGTGCTGCGGGCCCCGCACACCGAGGAGCCGACCAACTGGTCGCGGCGCTACAAGGCCAACCTCGAGAAGCTCGCCTCCGGTGACGTCATCAAGGTCGCCGAGGTCGTGCGCGACCTGTGGCGCCGGGAGCGCGACCGCGGCCTGTCCGCCGGCGAGAAGCGCATGCTCGCCAAGGCTCGCCAGATCCTGGTCTCGGAGCTCGCCCTCGCCGAGCACACCAACGAGGACAAGGCCGAGACGCTGCTGGACGAGGTCCTCGCCGGCTGACCTCAACCGCCTCGCCGACGGCCCCCGCCCATCCGGCGGGGGCCGTCGGCGTTCGTGCGCAACCCCATTGATCACGGCAGCCGCGTAAGTGGGTGCCGCGCCAGGTGAATGCACCGCGGCGCGTGCCCAGTTACCGCGGCACGGCCGGCGAGGGGTCGGCCCCGGGCAATGGCTCGGCGACCGGATTTGCCACGGGCAGGCTGGGCGACGCGCGACGGACAAGGTGATCACCGTGTGCTTGCCGGGCCCGTCTGCGGGAGCTCAGCCACACTCTGATCAGGCGCCGGTCGGGGCCACCCCGCTTCCAAGATCACTGTGGCCTCGCCGTGTCAGCGCCCGGTACCCAAGCTGCACGGTGATCATGGTGCTGTCGTTGGGGCGTAGGCCACGAGATCACCGTGCGCATGGCATCCCGGACCCGGGACGTCCGACGCACAGTGATCATCGCCGGTTGCCGGGGGGTTAGGCCGCCGCCGCGACAGGACCGAGGCTGACGGAACGGGGGAACGGAGCCCGCCCGCCGACGACCGCTCCCGGCCGCCCTCGGAACGCCGCGAGTGCCGTGGCAACTGGGCACGCGCCGCGGTGCATTCACCTGGCGCGGTACCCATCTACGCGGCGGCCGTGATCAATGGGGGACCGTGGCAGGATCGGGCGGCGTGACCGTCGCGTGCATCCTGGTCGCCGCCGGAACCGGTGAGCGGCTCGGCGCCGGGCGGCCCAAGGCGCTGGTCGAGGTGGGCGGCACCCCCATCGTCCGACGGGCTGCCGAGGCGGTCGCGGCGTCCGGCGTGGTGCACCACCTGGTCGTCGCAGCGCCCATGTGGCTCGGGAGCCAAGTGGGCCGGCTCTGCGAGCTGCCTGCGTTCGACGGGCGCGATCATCTCGTCGTCGTCAGTGGCGGCCTCACCCGGCAGCAGTCCGTCGAAGGCGCGCTGACGGCTACGCCCGCCGACGCGGACGTCGTCCTCGTCCACGACGCGGCCCGCTGCTTCGCCCCGCCGGCGCTGATCGCTCAGGTCGTCGCGGCCGTCCGGGCGGGGACCGACGCGGTCATCCCTGCCGTTCCGGTCGTCGACACGCTCGTCGAGGTCGACGAGCCCGCCACGACCGTCGTCGGCATGCCCGACCGGAGCCGCCTGAGAGCGGTCCAGACCCCACAGGGCTTCCGTCGCCAGGTTCTCGAGGACGCGCACGTCGCCGCCACTCAGCGCGGAGACCAGGACGCCACCGACGACGCCGGCCTGGCCAGACGCCTGGGCGTCAAGGTCCACGTGATCCCCGGTGCTGAAGAAGCCTTCAAGATCACGACTCCACAGGACCTCGAGCGCGCCGAGGCCCTCCTCGCCGCCGGGCGGCTGCGATGACCCCGGCCACCCACCGTACGGGGATCGGGGTCGACGTCCACCCGCTCGAGCCGGGCCGGCCCTGCCACGTCGCGGGGTTGCTCTGGCCGGACGAGCCGGCCGGACCGGCGGGGCACTCCGACGGCGACGTCGCCGCCCACGCCGCCTGCGACGCGCTGCTCTCGGCGGCGGGGCTCGGCGACCTCGGCCGGCACTTCGGGACCACCCGCCCGGAATGGGCCGGGGCCGCCGGCACGACACTGCTCGCCGAGACGGCCCGGCTGGTACGCGAGGCCGGCTACGAGATCGGCAACGTCGCCGTCCAGGTCGTCGGCAACCGCCCGCGCATCGGCACCCGGCGCGAGGAGGCGGAGCAGGCCCTCAGCGCAGCCGCCGGCGCCCCCGTGACCGTCAGCGGCACGACCACGGACGGACTCGGGCTCACCGGCAGGGGAGAGGGCATCGCCGCGATCGCCACTGCCCTCGTCGTCGGCATCACCGCGTGACCGGGCGCCGCGTCACGCTCGTCCTCTGCACGAGGGACGGCGACCTGCTCGGCGCACTCCCGCCGTACGACGTCGACTCACCCTGGTGGCCGGATGTAGCCCCTGTCGTCGATGGCGTGAGAGAGCGGTACGAGATCGACGTGACCGTCCTCCGGCGCATCGACGACGGCCGGCCGCGCACCGTCCCCGACGGCCGCGTCGCCTACCTCGCCGAGGTCGCAGACCCGCCCGTGCGGACGGCACGACTCCAGGACTGGCCGGGCGACCCCCTCCGACCCGAGCCGCTGCGCCAGACCTGGGCCCACCCGGGTGGCCCCGACCAGGACCTCCGCTGGGCCGAGCAGCTGCTCGACGGGGCTGGCACCCCGATCGCCGGCAGGCCCATCCAGTTCCGCACGTGGAACCTCTCCAGCCTCTGGCGCATCCCTACGCACGACGGCGCCGCCTGGCTCAAGGTCGTCCCGCCGTTCTTCGCGCACGAGGGCTGCGTCCTCGAACGCCTCGACCCACCCGGCGTCCCGACGCTCCTGGCCGCCGAAGGCCCCCGCGTCCTGCTGGCAGAGATCCCCGGGGAGGACAAGTACGACGCGCCACTGCCCGCTCTCCTGACGATGGTGCGCAGCCTCCTCGCCATCCAGGCGCAGTGGGTCGACAGGATCGACGAGCTGCTGGCCATCGGCGCACCCGACTGGCGGCCCGAGCCGCTGGCCGCGCTCGCAGCCGACACCGTCGCCCGCACCGCCCCGGAGCTCGACCGCGCCACCGTGGCCGACCTCGACCACCTCGTCGCCGGACTGCCCGGACGCTTCGCCGCCGTCGACGCCTGCGGGATCCCGGACACCCTGGTCCACGGCGACTTCCACCCCGGCAACGTCCGCGGGTCTGGGGACCGGCTGGTCCTGCTCGACTGGGGCGACACCGGCGTCGGGAACCCGCTGCTCGACGACGCCGCCTTCACGGAGCGGCTGTCCGACGACGACGCCCGCGTCGTACGGACGGAGTGGTCCGCCGCCTGGCGCGGGGCGGTCCCTGGGTGCGACCCCGACCGCGCCCGGGAGCTCCTCGCGCCTGTCATGGCCCTGCGGCAGGCCGTGATCTACCAGGGCTTTCTGGACCGGATCGAGCCCGACGAGCGCATCTACCACGCCGCCGACCCGGCGACCTGGCTCGGGCGCGCGGCCGGACTCGTCGCCGCCCGCCGGTAACGTTGGGCCGCGTGAGCCTGCGCCTCTACGACACCGCGACCCGCGAGGTCCGCGACTTCGTCCCCCTCGTACCAGGGCAGGTCTCCGTCTACCTCTGTGGCGCCACGGTCCAGTCTCCGCCGCACATCGGACACATCCGCTCCGGCATCGTCTTCGACCTGCTGTGGCGATGGTTGCGGGCGACCGGGCACGACGTCACGTTGATCCGCAACGTCACCGACATCGACGACAAGATCCTGGCCAAGTCGGCCGAGGCCGGCCGCCCCTGGTGGGCCTGGGCCTACGAGAACGAGCTGGCCTTCGCCCGCGCCTACGACGTCCTGGGCTGCCTGCGACCCACCTACGAGCCGCGCGCCACCGGCCACGTCACCGAGATGGTCGAGCTCATGCAGCGCCTGGTCGACCGCGGCCACGCCTACGCCGCCGAGGACGGGTCGGGCGACGTCTACTTCGACGTACGGTCCTGGCCCTCGTACGGGGAACTCTCCGGGCAGCGGGTCGACGACATGGAGGCGGCGGCCGACGCCGACCCGAGGGGCAAGCGCGACCCGCGCGACTTCGCGCTGTGGAAGGGGCACAAGCCGGGCGAGCCGTCCTGGCCGACGCCGTGGGGCCGCGGGCGTCCCGGCTGGCACCTGGAGTGCTCGGCGATGGCCGGCAAGTACCTCGGCGAGGAGTTCGACATCCACGGCGGCGGGCTCGACCTGCGCTTCCCCCACCACGAGAACGAGCAGGCCCAGTCGCGCGCCGACGGCCAGGGCTTCGCCCGGCAGTGGATGCACAACCACTTCGTCACCACGGCTGGCGAGAAGATGAGCAAGTCGCTGGGCAACAGCCTGCTCGTCGACGAGGTGGTCAAGCGCGTGCGCCCGGTGGAGCTGCGCTACTACCTGGTCGCCGCGCACTACCGCAGCCACATCGAGTACTCCGACGAGGCGCTGGCCGAGGCCGCCACCGCCTACCGCCGCCTCGAGGGCTACCTGGAGCGCGCCACCGAGGTGACCGGCGGCGTCGACCCTGCGCGCGGGATGCTGTGCGCCGAATTCGTCGAGGCCATGGACGACGACCTCGGCGTCCCCGCCGCGCTGGCTGCCGTCTTCGACGTCGTACGGGAGGGGCACCTGCTCCTCCCCGCGGGTGACAGCCCCGCGCTGCGGGGCAACCTCGCCTCCGTACGGGCGATGCTGGCGGTCCTCGGCCTCGACCCCCTCGACGGGCACTGGCGTACGGGTGGGGGTGAGGCCGACCGGGCGCATGCCGTGCTCGACCGGCTGGTGGGGGCCGACCTACGGCGCCGGCAGGAGGCCCGGGAGGCGCGGGACTTCGCGAGCGCCGACGCGGTCCGCGACCGGTTGCGTGCCGCGGGGATCGAGGTCGAGGACACCCCGCAGGGCGCGCGCTGGTCGCTCGCCGACGACGACGGCAAGGACTGACGATGGCCGGCAACTCGCAGCGCCGTGGGGCCAAGCGCAACCCCGGCTCCAAGAAGGGCGCGGTCGTCGGCTCGGGCGGCCAGCGGCGCAAGCAGCTCAAAGGCAAGGGAGCGACCCCGCGGGCGGAGGACCGGGTGGGTCACGTCGCTGCCCGGCGGGCCGCGGGCGCGAAGCGGCGAGTGGACGGCGGTGGGGGCGGGGGCCGCGGCGAGCCCGGGCGTGCCCGCGGCGAGGGTCGGCGTGACTCGGGGCGGAGCGACTCCGGTCGAAGCGACAGCGGTCGGGGCGGCGGTCGTGGCCGTGGCGGCGGCGCCCGAGGTTCCGGTCGTTCCGGAGCGCCGGGTTCGACCGAGGTGGTGGCGGGCCGCAACTCGGTGGTCGAGGCCCTGCGCGCGGGCATCCCGGTCAAGGCGATCTACGTCGCCGAGCGGATCGACTCCGACGACCGGGTCCGCGAGGTGCTGCGGACCGCCGCCGACAGGGGGCTGCCGCTGCTGGAGGCTCCCCGCCCGGAGCTGGACCGGCTCACCGGCGGGGCGGTGCATCAGGGCCTGGCGCTTGCGGTACCCCCGTACCGATACGCGCACCCCGACGACCTGCTGGTCCGAGCGCGCGATGCGGGCGAGCCGACGCTGGTCGTCGCGCTCGACGGAGTCACCGACCCGCGCAACCTGGGCGCTGTGGTCCGCTCGGCGGCGGCCTTCGGCGCGCACGGGGTGGTGGTGCCCGAGCGGCGCAGCGCCGGGATGACGGCCGGCGCGTGGAAGACCTCGGCGGGCGCGGCGGCCCGCGTACCGGTCGCCCGGGCGACGAACCTGGCGCGCCAGCTGCGCTCGTACGCGGAGGCGGGTCTCTTCGTGGTCGGCCTGGCGGCCGACGGGGAGGTGGCGATCGACGAGCTGGCCGCCGCCGACGAGCCGCTGGTCGTCGTCGTGGGCTCGGAGGGTCGCGGGCTGTCGCGCGTCGTGACCCAGGCCTGCGACACCACCGTACGGATCCCGATGGCCAGCGACGTCGAGTCGCTCAACGCGGGAGTCGCGGCCGGGATCGCGCTCTACGCGGTCGTGCGGGCGCGGCAGGCGGCCGGCTAGGCCTCGCGTCGGGCGTGGACCTCCGGTCGGTGCGCCCCATTAGGCTCCGGGCGGGGGAGTCGCGGCGACCCCGCGGCCACCCGCCGTACCGTCCCTCGTCACCCCGCCCGAGGAGCCGCCCGCCATGCCCGCCGAGCGCCTGCTACCCACCCCCGAGTCCGAGGACCTGATCGCGCTCGTCCGCGAGATCGCCGACGAGCAGCTGGCGCCGCGGGCCGACGCCGCGGAGGCGGCCGGGGAGTTCCCGCGCGAGCAGCTGCGCCTGCTCGGCTCGACGGGGCTCCTCGGGCTCCCGTACCCGGAGGAGTACGGGGGCGGTGAGCAGCCGTACGAGGTCTACCTGCAGGTGCTCGAGGAGCTGGCGGCCCGGTGGGCCACGGTGGCGCTGACGATCAGCGTGCACACGCTGTCGTGCTGGCCGCTGATGACGTACGGGACGGACGAGCAGCGCAAGCAGTGGCTGCCGGAGCTGCTGGGGGGCGAGGTCTTCGCGGCGTACTGCCTCTCGGAGCCGCACGCCGGCTCGGACGCGGCGGCACTGTCCACCCGGGCGGTGCGCGACGGCGACTCCTACGTGGTGACCGGGACGAAGGCGTGGATCAGCGGGGGTGGGCTGGCCGACGCCTACACGCTCTTCGTCCGGACGTCGGACGACGGGCCGCGGGGGATCAGCTGCTTCCTGCTGCCGGGGCATGCGGAGGGCCTGTCCTTCGGAGCGCCGGAGCGCAAGATGGGGCTGACCGGGTCGCCGACGACGCTGGTCAACCTGGACGGCGTGCGGGTGCCGGCCTCGCGGCGGCTGGGTGACGAGGGCGAGGGGTTCTCGATCGCGCTGGGTGCGCTGGACGGTGGCCGGCTGGGGATCTCCGCGGTGGCGACCGGCCTGGCCCAGGGGGCGCTCGACCATGCCCTCGCGTACGCGAAGGAACGCCAGCAGTTCGGCAAGCCGATCATCGACCACCAGGGGCTGGGCTTCCTGCTGGCCGACATGGCGGCGGCGGTCGAGTCGGCGCGGGCGACCTACCTGGAGGCGGCCCGTCGCCGGGACCGGGGCCTGCCCCACACCCGCCAGGCATCGGTCGCCAAGCTGGTCGCGACCGACGCGGCGATGAGGGTGACCACCGACGCGGTCCAGGTCCTGGGCGGCTACGGCTACACCAAGGACTTCCCGGTCGAGCGCTACATGCGCGAGGCCAAGGTCATGCAGATCTTCGAGGGGACCAACCAGATCCAGCGGCTGGTGATCAGCCGCCACCTGGCCCGTGCGTGACCCCCAATGATCACGGCAGCCGCGTAAATGGGTGCCGCGCCAGGTGAATGCAACGCGGCGCGTGCCCACTTGCCGCGGCACATGCCGGTCGGGGTGCGCGCCGGCGGTCTCAGACCGGGCGAGGATGACGGGGCAGCGGGGTGGGCCGCCAGCGCACCGGGACGACGAGCCGGCGGCCGCGCTCGAAGGCGGCCCTGAAGCGGGCGACCACCAGCCGCGGGCGTTCGAGGTCCCGGTGCACCCACCGCACCACCTCGGCGCCGGTGGCACGGATGCGGTCCTCCCGTGCCTTCTCCCGTACGACGATCTGGGCGGCCTCGTCGGGGTCGGAGTCCGGCGGCACCCGGTACTTGCGCAGGCCGTCGAACTCGCCCACGGTGTTGAATTCCTCGAACCAGAAGTCCGCGCGGCCAGCGTCCCCGTGTGCGTCGAGGATCACGGCCTGAAGCTCGGGTCGTGGCAGGCCCACCTGGACGAGCCGCGCCCGGCTGACCGACTCGCCGCCGTTCTCGGCCCGGCCGTCCACGAACGACACCACGCGTCCGGCCGTTCGGGCACCTCCGTTGTCACGCAACGGGACGAACGTCGCCAGCAGCTCCTCGTGGTCGATCAGCAACCGTAGCGCCGAGTCGCCCACCACGACGCCCGCCTCGAAGCCGAGTTCCTCGGCGACCTCGATGACGGTACGGGCCGGTGGCGTGACCAGGAAGACGCTGACGGTCACCGGTTCGATGCCCAGGACCGGCCATCGGTGGTGCACCACGCCGGCCTCGCGGCGCCCCGAGACGCGCGGCCGCATGACGTGCACTCTGGTGAGGTCCTCGTGGCGCACCTCGAGCCCGTGGATCAGGGCCGCCGAGGCGTGGCTGAACACCACGTCGGGCCCGAACCGTGCCCGGACGGCGTGGCATCGCCTCAGGGCGCGCCCGCGTTCGTCGAGCCCGGCCCACGTGGCCGTCTCCGTGTACGCGCCGTGGCGGACCCTCGTCCATGTCCTCGCCCGGATGTTGTCGCGGATCTCGTCGGAGTCCACCCCCAGGTCGAGGGCCTGGTGGCGCAGGACCACGCCACCTTGGGACGTGGCCAGGGCGGAGAGGCGTTCGTCGCGCATGCCGGCCAAGCCTGCTACGCCGGGGGCGTCCGCGGTGTGACCTGTCGGCCGGGCTGTGGACGACCCGGCGGACCACCGGGTGGCGTGCCGCGGCAACTGGGCACGCGCCGCGGTGCATTCACCTGGCTCAGCACCCATTTACGCGGCTGCCGTGATCATTGGGGGGGCAGGCGTCAGGGAAGCAGCTCGCTGATCGGCAGCCGGAACGGCTGCGTGTCCTCCAGGTCCGACTCGTCGGCCAGCGACCCGACCGCGCGACCCAGGACGGCCTTCTCGTCGGGCTTGTGCCGCAGGACGTCGTCGACGTAGGACTTCGCGGCCTCCTCGATCTCGACCGGGCGCTGGGCCCGCTCGGCGAGGTACCACCGGTGCTCCAGCACCTCGTGGAAGACCTCGGCCGGCTCCAGCTTGCCCCGCAGCTCCCGCGGCACGGACCGCACCACCGGCTCGAAGCAGGCCGTCACCCATTCGTGGGCCACGATCTCCTCGTCCTCGCCCTGTTGGTCGGTGAAGGCGGCGTAGGCGTCGAGGTCGTTGAGCAGCCGCCGCGCCTGGTTCTCCTGGGCGTCGATTCCAGTCAGCCGCATCAGGCGTCGCGAGTGGTGGCCGGGGTCGACCACCTTGGGCTGCACCTGGACCGTCCGCCCGCCGATGTCGGTGATGATGTCCAGCTCGGCCACGTCGAAGCCCAGCTGGTTCAGCCGCTCCACCCGCCGCGAGATCCGCCACCGGTCGTTGACGTCGAAGGCTTCCCACGCGGTGAGCTCGGCCCACAGTCCCTCGTACCTCGCCACCACCTCATCCGACATCTCGATCGGGTCGATCGCCTCGTCCAGCAGCTCCCCCGCCTGCAGGTCCATCAGCTCACCGGCGATGTTGACCCGCGCCACCTCGAGGTCCTGCGCACGCTGCCCGTCCGACAGCTGGTTGTGCAGCTCACCCGTCTCGGCGTCGACCAGGTAGGCCGCGAATGCCCCCGCATCACGCCGGAAGAGCGTGTTGGACAGCGAGCAGTCCCCCCAGTAGAACCCCAGCAGGTGCAGCCGCGCGAAGAGCACCACCAGCGCATCGACCAGCCGGTGCACCGTGTCGCCCCGCATCTGCCGGCAGAACAACGCCCGGTACGGCAAGGAGAACTGCAGGTGTCGCGTGACCAGCACCGGGTCCAGCGGCGTACCGTCCGGAGCCTCCCTGCCCGTGACGATGCCCACCGCCTCGACTGCCGGCACGTCGAGCCGCTCCAGGTCGCGAAGCAACCGGTACTCCTTGCGCGCGTACGACTCGACGACCTCCTTCAGCGCATAGACCCGCCCGCCCAGGCGGGTGAACCGGACCACGTGTCGCGAGATGCCCCGCGGCAGCGCCACGAGGTACCACTCGGGCCACTCCTCGAGCGGGATGTCCCAGGGCAGGTCGAGCAGCGCCTGCTGCTCCGTCGGTGCGGCGAGGATGCGCAGCTCCACGGCGCCCATCCTGCCGTAGCTCAGCGCGCCAGTCGCCCGCGCGCGTTTCCCGTATGCCGCTCTCCTCCCGTACGGGATCGAGTGCCCCGTACGCGAATCGTTCCGCGGACGGGCGGCGGCGCCGACCCCCAACGGAGGTACCGGCGCCGCCGTCCGGAGGGGCGGAGGTCAGGCGGTCAGCCGCTCGCCGGACTTGACGGAGAAGACGTGCTCCTGCTCCGGCCGGATGCGCAGCCAGACCTGGTCGCCCTTGTGCGGGGCCAGCCGCGGCTCGACCCGGGCGATGATCTGCTCGGAGGCCAGCCGCTCGGTGACGTCCCCCTGCGGGCGGGCGAGGTCACCGTAGATGAACGCGTCCGAGCCGAGTTCCTCGACCAGGTTCACCGTGATCGGGAAGGAGTAGGCGTCACCCTCGCTAGCCACGTCGAGCGCCTCCGGCCGGAAGCCCAAGGTCACCTCGTTGGAACCCTCGGCGGCCATGGCGTCCACGGCCTGGCGCGGCACCGGCACCTTGGTGGCACCGATCTCGGCGTTGCCGTCGGCAACCCTGAAGGTGCCGATGTTCATGGCGGGGGAGCCGATGAAGCCGGCGACGAAGACGTTCTGCGGGTTGTCGTAGAGACCCAGCGGCGTGTCGACCTGCTGCAGGAGGCCGTCCTTGAGCACGCATACCCGGTCGCCCATCGTCATGGCCTCGATCTGGTCGTGCGTCACGTACACCGTGGTGATCCCGAGCCGGCGCTGCAGCGACGCGATCTGGGTACGGGTCGAGACACGCAGCTTGGCGTCGAGGTTGGACAGCGGCTCGTCCATGAGGAAGACCTGGGGCTCGCGGACGATGGCGCGGCCCATCGCGACGCGCTGGCGCTGGCCACCGGAGAGCGCCTTGGGCTTGCGCGCCAGGTAGTCCTCGAGGTCCAGCAGCTTGGCGGCCTCGCCAACCCGGCGCTTGATCTCCTCCTTGTTGGTGCCGGCGATCTTGAGTGCGAAGCCCATGTTGTCGGCCACGGTCATGTGCGGGTAGAGGGCGTAGTTCTGGAAGACCATCGCGATGTCGCGGTCCTTGGGCGGCAGGTGGGTGACGTCGCGGTCGCCGATCCGGATCTGCCCGCTGGTCACCTCCTCCAGGCCGGCGAGCATGCGCAGGCTCGTGGACTTGCCGCAGCCGGACGGGCCGACCAGGACGAGGAACTCCCCGTCGCCGATGTGGAGGTCGAGGGCGTCGACAGCCGGGCGCTCAGAACCCGGATAGAGGCGGCTTGCCTTGTCGAACGTGACTGTGGCCATGGTGCACCGTTCCTTCCCACCGGCAGGTACGTGCCGGACGATCCGAGTGGAGAGGGTCGACCAGGATTCTGCCGGACGGCACGTGATCTGCGCCACGTGCCGTCCGGCTGTCGGTCACCAGGACGTGTCCGCGTCTCGTCAGGCGGCGTCGGCCAGCCGGGCGAGGAAGGCGTCGCGGGCGGCCACGGCGACGTCGGGATTGTCGGAGAAGACCCCGTCGACGCCGACCTCGTAGAAGACGAGGTACTCGGCGATCGCGTCGCCGTACGCCCGAGGGTCGGTGCCGATGCGGAAGTCCAGCGGCAGGAAGGTGTTCTCGCTGCGGAACGTGTACGGGTGCACGAGCAGGCCGGCACCGTGCGCGTCGTCCACCAGGGTCGTGGGGTTGGTGAGCGCGCCGGAGGCGTCGCGCGGGATCACCCTGTTCTTGTCCGGCCCGATCCCGTCCGCGTAAGTGGCGATCTCGGCCAGGCCGGCGGGCGTGATGAGGTCCGCGTACGTGCGTGGGTCGCCCGCCGCCACCAGGTCGTACGGCGCTCCGGAGCCGGCGATCAGCTGGACGACCGGCGTCCGCAGCTTCAGCGGGCCGGCCAGCTCGCGCAGGTTCGTGGTCTCGAAGGACTGGACGAAGACCTTGGCGTTGGGCCGGTTGAGCCCGTTGCGGGTGAGGACCCGGACGAGCTCCTCCTCCAGCGACAGCCCGATCGAGTCGAAGTACGTGGGGTGCTTGGTCTCCGGGTAGATGCCGATGGTCCGGCCGGTGCGGCGCGACTCCTCGCGGGTGAGGTCGATGACCTCCTGAAGCGTCGGGACCTCGTAGAGCCCGTCGTAGGCGGTGTTCTGCGGGCGGATGTCCGGGATGCGCTCCTTGGCGCGCAGCGTCTTGAGCTCGGCGAGGGTGAAGTCCTCGGTGAACCACCCGGTGAAGGAGACGCCGTCGACGACCTTCGTGGTGCGGCGGTCCGCGAACTCCGGCCGAGTGGCGACGTCCGTGGTCCCGCCGATCTCGTTCTCGTGGCGGGCCACGAGGACGCCGTCCTTGGTGGGGACGAGGTCGGGCTCGACGTAGTCGGCGCCCAGGGCGACGGCGAGCCGATAGGCCTCGAGGGTGTGCTCGGGGCGGTAGCCGCTGGCGCCGCGGTGGCCGACGACGGTCGGCTCGACGGTGGCCTGCGGGCCCGCCGGGGGCGCCGGTGGGCGGGGTGGTTCGGCCGCAGCGGGGGCCACGACGGTGGTCAGGGCGAGCGCGGGGGCGGCGAGGAGTGCCGCCAGCCGTGCCGAGCGTGGGAGCATCATGGCCCTCACTATCTCAGGACATCACGGCATGAACCAGGACAACCGAACGTGCGCCGAGCGGTGCCGTTTCGCGACACAGGTCGCGATGTGGCGGCCGCCGCCGTACAGGCCCCGCTCGATGCCATCGCCGGGCGGCCGGTGCCGTCGACGGAGTACGTCTTCCGCCGCGAGCTCGTCGTCCGGGGCAGTACGGCAGCGGCACCGACGCCTGTGCCGGCGGGGGGTTCCGGCACGCCGGTGACGGATGCGTCTCCGTCCGTGGGGCCGGACGGTCTGCGCGTACGGCCGGGGTGATCCCTTCCCACGGAGGGTCGGTCTCTCATAGGTTCGGGGGAAGCAGACCCGCCCGAGGGAGGGCCGATGCGAATCGCCGACGTGCTCCGCAGCAAGGGTGCCACCGTGCTCACCGTGACGCCCGACATGACCGTCCGAGACCTGGTGGCGATGCTGGCCGAGCATCGCATCGGTGCCACAGTCGTGTCCGTTGACGGCGGATCCGTCGACGGGATCGTCTCCGAGCGCGACGTCGTGCGCGCACTCGCCGCCCGGGGTGCGGCCGTGCTGTCGGAGCGGGTCGCTGACATCATGACCGCCGAGGTCCAGACGTGTAAGCCGGACGCCAGCGTGAACGACCTCATGCGCACGATGACCGAGGGCCGGTTCCGGCACGTCCCGGTGGTCGTCGAGGGCAGGTTGTCCGGGATCGTGTCGATCGGTGACGTGGTCAAGACCCGGATCGGCGAGCTCGAGACGGAGCGGGAGTCGCTCGAGCGCTACATCAGCAGTGGCTCCAGCTGACGAGAGGTGGGCGGGCCGCGCCCCTTGAGTGGGTATCGGCTACTGATGTCGCGGCCCCCGGGGCCGGGCAGTCTTCAGGTCGACCGAGCACGACCTGACCTGAGGAGACTCCCATGGACAGCTGGGCCACCTACCTGGCGATGACCGCAGGCACCACCGCCCGACTCGTCGAGACCGCTGCCGACGCCCGCAACCGCGAGCACGTCGCCGCCCTGCAGGCCGCCGCCCGCCACACCGGACAGGCCCGTCGGTGGACCCGGTGGAAGCGTTCGATCGTCAACGCCCGCCCCGCCACCGCCTGACCTTCCGCCGTCTGACATTTCCGCCCCCTGCCCACCCGGTCGACCACCGCCGGACGATCCCGGCACAGGCCAGCCCCTGGGCACCGGCGAGACCCGCCGGAGTCCCAGGACGAGCCGCCACCCACCCGACCGCTGTTCATATGATCATGAAGGCCTCTCCGTGGTCCCTCACGGGGAGGCCTTCGTGGCGTACGAAGGGTGGCACGGCGTCCGACGGGCGGTGACTACGCTGGCGAGGCGCGCACTGGCCGGTCGCACCGGCCGGGCGTTCGCGTCGCCGGCGTGGCGCAATCGGCAGCGCACCTGTCTTGTAAACAGGTGGTTAGGGGTTCGAGTCCCCTCGCCGGCTCTGCCTCTGACCTGCGGTTATACGTGCGGAGGGCCGCGCCCGGACTGCTCCGGATCGTCTCTCGCTTACTTCTCGCGAACACGCGGCTCTCCTCGGGCGCTGGGAGAGCGGACCGAGGAGGCGATCGCGTCGGCCGCCTGGCGCGCCACCGCAGGGATCACGTGCGTGTGGAGATCGGACGTGATGGCTGTCGAGGAGTGGCCCGACCGTGCGCTCACGACCTTGACGTCGATTCCTGCCGCGAGGGCCAGGCTGGCGTGGGTGTGACGCAGGTCGTGCAGCCGGATCCGCGGCAGGCCGGAGCTCTCGACGAGGTCAGGTCGGCCTTGGTGCCGTGGAAGTAGGGTCCGGATCCCGGGCCCCGGACGGCATCGGTTCGTTCTGCATGCACATCCCGTCGAACCTTGGCCACGCCACCCTAGCTCGCAGCCGATGCGTCCGACCACGGTTGATCCCCGGTACCGAGAAGAAGCCCCTCCTCGGTGTGGTGGGCCATCAATCCATCGGAGCTGGTTCAGTCGAACGCCGCGGCCACGGCCCGGGCGGTGCGGTGCCCGAGGTCGTAGCCGTCGTCCATGGCATCGCGGAAGTGCAAGCCGCCCCAGATCCGGGCGTGCAGGGCGTCGTGCTCGAGCGCGGTCAACGTGGTGTACGTGCGCTCGGCGCCGAGGGTGGGGTTGCGCAGGACCAGGGTGGTGTCCTCGCCGAGCACGTTCCGGATCGTCTCGGCCATCGGAGATGTCGCGGCGGCGTGCCCGCTGGTGTAGTCGCCGTACGCCGGGTTCGGCACCAGTGGTGCCCAGCCCGCCTCGGGCTCGGTCGCCGGGTTGCCGTCGTCGACGGTGGCGATCGCCTGGACGGGACGCCAGAACCCGATCTCGAACTTGAGCCGGAAGGTCTCGATCATCGCGTTGGCGACCGAGGCGTCGATGAGCGCGAACAGCCGGGCGGTCCGGGCCAGGCTCGTGGGCTCGGCGTCGAGGAACCGGCACAGCGCGTCGCGGTACATGAGCGGCGAGTTGAACGCGAAGAACCGCGCGACGTCCGTCTGTGCCTGCGACCGCTGGGCCGAGTCGACCGACCCGAGCCGTCGGACCTCCTCGTAGTCGGCGGCGTACGCCGGGCTCGTGACCGCGTCCGGGCCGTCGAGCAGCACCGGTGCGATCGGGACCAGCGGCCGGACGAATCCGAGCCAGGGGGTCGCCATCGCGCCCCCGGGCGGGGGTTGCCAGACGCCGATCGCCGCAGGCTTCGCGTACACGATCGAGGGGTCGCCGACCCCGTCGCCCACGCGGGACTCGATCATGGCGGCCGCGGCGGCCCGCCCGCTCAGGATGCCCCTCGCCTCGCCGGGCCCATCCGGCACCGTCGCCAGGCTCGCGGCGAGGTCGGTGGCCAGGTTCACGCGGGAGCCGACGAAGTAGGTGCTCAACACGTCGTGCGCCGCCGTCGCGACCGCCGCCCGTGCCGCGTTGCTGCCCATCCCCCGCGTCGCCTGTACCGCGTCGTGGACGGCAAGCGACGTGAACGCCAGGTGCAGGGCTCCGACCTGCGGCGGGGTGGCCCCCTCGGTGAAGATGGTGCGCAGCGCGATCCGCTGCCAGGCGACGGCGACGCCCGATGGAGCTCCCCGCGCGGCGGCGGAGCTCGCAGCGGGCGCGGTGACGACGGCCAGCGGCACGGCGATGAGCAGGGCCACGCCGAGCGCGACCGAAGGACGACGAACGTGCATGGCGATCTCCTGTCTTCGCGATGACCCGACTGTCGGCTCGGGTGCTGACGAAACGGCGACGGTCCGCTGACTGGTCTGGTGTCCGGGGAAGATTCCTGCGGTATCGCGGTATTAAGGGCGATAGTGAACGGCTCGTGCGGCCGATGTGTCGCGATGCCTTGCGGATCCGCGCGCCAGGCAGAACGCTCGGGTCGTGGGGACCCGGTGAGCAGGTCTTCGGCAAGCACCCCCCGCGCCGTCACCGACGTTGGTGTGACGTTTGCTGTGCTCGGGCCGCTCGAGGTCCTCGACAGCGACGGCCACCCGGTCGACGTCCCGGGTCGCCAGGAGCGAGTCCTGCTGGCGCTGTTGCTGACTGCGCCGGGTCGGGTCTTCGCGGTGTCGGAGATCGCCGCCGGGCTGTGGGCGGGTGAGCCTCCCTCCCGTGCCGACAAGACCGTGCAGTCGTACGTGTCCCGGCTCCGACGGGCGCTGCCCGGTGGTGACACGCTGGTGCTCACCCGCAGGCCCGGCTACGTACTGGCGGTCGATCCGGCCTGGGTCGATGCGGAGCGGTTTCGTGCCTCGGTGTCAGCCGGTCGGCGCGAGCTGTCCGGCGGCCAGGCAGCTTCGGCTGCCGATCACCTCCGGGCCGCGCTGGCGTTGTGGC
>DASTQL010000021.1:0-8804 GCA_035761805.1 Jiangellales bacterium
GACGGTGTCCAGCGTGAGGTCACCGGCCTCACCCAGGGCGCCCAGGTCGTCTCGCCAGGCGTCGGCGACGCGTTCGGCGGGGTGCCTGTCCCGCTCGGCGCGGAGCAGGCCGGCCACAGCCGCCAGGGCGTCCTCGGCAACCCGCCGCCGCGTCACCTCCGCCAGGTCGGACGGCAGCCAGCCGTGCTGGACCACGACGGTGAGCAGTCGGGCCAGATCCTCGCGGAGGATCTCGGCCATGTCTTCCGCCGAGTGCGCCGCGTTCCCGTCGAGGATCGACTCGGCGTAGCGCGTGGCGGTTCCCGGGCTGGAGAGCACGACAGCGCGGAGCACCCCGAGGGTCATGAGGGCGTCCTCGCGTGCGGTGTGGCCCCTGGCCGAGCGCTCGCACTCGTCCTCTCGACCTCCGCCGACCCAACGTCCTCGCCCCAGGGGTCGTCGTCGTCATCCCACGAATCGTCTGGCGAGATGTCGTACGACCACGCATCGCCGGACCACGGGTCGCCGGACCAGGCGCCGTTGCCGGGCCACCGTCCGAGGCGGCTGCCGGAGCTGGTGCCGGAGGGCGGGCTGCTCCCCATGCCGTCCCCCTTCGTGCGTTCGTGATCGACCCGCACGGCAGGCTAGGGGCTCCCCCCGACAGCAACCCCGAGGCGGCGGCCCGCCTGTGGACGACCTGCGAGGGGCGACGGTCCGAGCCGTCAGGACACAGCTGCGGCCTGTCGGACCTGGCGGGCGAGAGCGTCGATGTCGACGGGCTCGGCGGCAGCCAGCGCGATGACCGGCCATCCGGCGCGCGCTCCGCCGGCCGCCCGGCCGCCGGGGCGGGACACCTCGACGATCCGGGCTGTCCCGGTGCCGCCCACCAGCCGGTCGTCCAAGACGTCCGGTACGTCCACGACACCGCCACCGAGGTCCACGACCAGGCTCAGGAGGACCGGCACCAGCGCCTTGTCGGCAGAGGCGGCGCCCTTCACCCCGTACGCCACCAGGCCGACGCCCAGGGCCTCGCGCGCCCTCCCGTACGACAGGAGCGGGAGTCCGAGCCGGGCGGCGAGGTCACGGGCCAGCGGCCCCTCCGTGGCGGCGTCCGGGCCGGTGACCAGGACCACGCAGCCGTGGAGCGGCTGCACACCGACGGCCGTCGCCCTCCGGAGGATCTCCTCGACCACATCGGACTTGGCGTCGGCGTAGTCCTGGACGTACGCCCAGGTCCTGGACGCGAGATCCCGCTTGGTCCGCAGGTAGAGATCGCGGTCGCCGGCGTCCCGGCGCAGGTGGTCCCGGAACGCGACCATCCGGTCGATCTCGGTCGAGCCGGCGGCGAAGACGTGCACCTGCACAACCGGGTCCGGCCGTACGAGGAAGCGGTGCTCGTGCCACTCCGGCTCGCGGATGTGGAGGCGGTAGCCCAAGGCCTCCAGCGCCGGCACGTACGTCGCCTCGTCAGCGGGCTCGCGGACGCCCACGACCAGGTCGAGGACGGGCTTGGCCGGCAGTCCCGGGACGGCGGTGGAACCGACGTGCTCCGCGACGAGGGCCTCGGCCCCGAGGGCCTGCCGGATGTCGTGCAAGAACTCCTCCGCCGCAATGGCCCACCCGGGGTCGGGGTCGGCCAGGACCACGGGGCCGTCCAGTCGAGCCCGCTCGACGAGATCGACGTCGTTGGCGTAGACGGTGAGCGGCTCCCCGCCGAGACCCTCCAGCCGGGCGTTGACCGAGCCCCACGGCGTCCGTACGGGAGGGGCCACCGGCCGCGCACCGGCCCCGACCAGGCGCTCGGCCGCGTCGGCCGCGTCGCCCACCACCTCGAACGCCAGCCGGAGCGGTCCGGCGACCCGGCGTCCCACCTCCAGGTCGTCGATCGCCGCGGCGTGGGCTTCGTCTCCGACCTCGAGGGTCGCCCGCCCCGCGTGCAGGAGCGTCGCCCTCCCGCCGTTGTCGTCGACGAAGGAGGCCTCTTCGCGCAGGCCCAGCACGTCACGGTAGAACCGCACCGCGGCGTCGTGGTCGGGCACAGTGACGACGAGGCGCAGCTCTCGCGTCCCATCCGGCACCACACCAGGCTACGGGCGCTGCCGGCTGCCACCGCCCGTCGTGTGCCCGTCCGAGTGCCTGGGCCCTGGCCGTTCCGGGCGACCGGTGATCAGATTCCTGCATGTACGTGCGGGTGTGGGAGTACGACGTTCCTGCCGGCCGGGTCGAGGCCTTCGTCGCCGCGTACGGCCCGGCAGGCGACTGGGTCCGGCTGTTCCGGGGCGGGGAGGGGTTCCTCGGGACGGAGCTCTATGCCGACGTGGCTGCCGAGGGCCGGTTCCTGACCGTCGACCGGTGGAGCGACGAGTCGGCCTGGCGGACGTTCCTGAACGCTCGGCGGGACGCCTACGAGGCGCTCGACCGGCGGCTCGAGACTCTCGGCGCGGACGAACGCCGTCTCGTCGAGTGCTCGTCCTGAGCAGACCGCTCCGCCGGTCGCGAACGGGCCCGGGACTTGTCGGACCCGGCTGGAAGAGTGGGCACGTCCCGGACAGCCGATGCGGAGGGCTTCCATTGACTGACGGCAGGACCGGCCTGGTGCTCATCCACGGATCCGAATTGGGGTCGTGGCTGTGGGACAGGCTCGTCCCCCAGGCTGCGTCACCCACCCTGGCGGTCGACCTGCCGGGCCGTGGTGCACATCCGACGGACCGGCGATCGGTCCGTCCGGGCGACGCGGTGAGCTCGGTCGTCCACGACGTGGAGCAGTGCGCCGACGTGGACCGCGTCGTCCTGGTCGCGCACTCGTTCAGCGGCGTCCTGGCTCCAGCGATCGCGCGGGCGCTCGGCTCCCGGGTCGTCGCGGTCGTCCTGGTCGGCGCAGCTGTCCCGGAGCCCGGTCGATCCTGGGTCGACCTCCTCCCGCTGCCCCAGCGGCTGTTCCTCCGCGTGCTCTACCGCGTTCGTCCGGGTGGTGTCCTCTCCCCCGTGGGCCAGAACCGCAAGGCCCTGTGCAACGACCTGGACGAGTCCACGACGCATTGGTTCCTCGACCGCCGCGTGCCCGAGGCGCCCGGTCTGCTGCTCGGCCCCGTGCCCACGGCCGAGTTCCCTCCAGGCGTGCCAGTGCACTACGTGCGGATGCTCGACGACCGCACGACGACCGACGCGGTCCGCGACCGGATGATCAGCCGGGTGCCGGGGGCCATCGTCCACGACCTGGCCGGAGGACACCTGCCCATGCTGGGTCAGCCGCAGGCCCTCGCCGACCTCCTCGACCAGGTCGCCCTCAGTGCCGGCCACCACCCGGCCGAGCCGTGATCATCGGATTCCACGAGGGACCGGCACCACCCGAGTCGGTCGGAGACGTGGGCAGCACCGGTCGGCAAGCGGGCCAGCGGCTCCGCTCGACCGAACGACGGAGTCATTCGGCCCGGCGAACGAGTGTCAGCCCGCGATACGCGCGGCCGCAACGAGCAACGGGTGTACGCCCTCGGCATGCGTTGGAAGCATCTGTGTCCGGCGCGTGAGTGGCTGCGAGACACCCCGGGAGTAGTGCTGTCCGGGCAGCTCCTACCCGCTTCTCCCCCCGCGTTCGACGTCCCAGCGGGCCGGCCACGACCTGCGGTTCGGTGTGCGCGTTCACGAGACGGCCTTCCGCATGAACGTGAGGTGAGTGACGCCGCTGGGGGAGGAGACCGCCTCGACGTCGTAGGCATCCTCGAGGGCCTCCAGGCCATCCCAGATGCGGACGCCTCGGCCGAGCACGATCGGGACCTGGACGAGATGCATGTGGTCGACGAGCCCGGCGGCGACGAAGTCGCGTACGACGGTGGGGCCGCCGCCGATCCGGACGTCCTGGCCATCGGCTGCTTCACGGGCGGTCTCGAGCGCCTCGGCCGGGGCGGCGTCGAGGAAGTGGAACGTGGTGCCGCCTTCCATCTTGATCGAGGGCCGCGGGCGGTGGGTGAGCACGAAGGTCGGTGTGTGGAACGGCGGGTTCGGACCCCACCAGCCCTTCCAGTCCGGGTCGTCCTGCCAGCCGGGCGGGCCGAACTTGTTGGCACCCATGATCTCGGCGCCGATGCCGAAACTGTGACGCTCGGCGAAGGCGTCGTCGACGCCGGCGGTTCCGCCCGCGTCCCAGAACCGGGTACCGAACATCCACTCGTGCAGACGCTCGCCCGCATGGCCGAACGGTGCATCGGCGGACTGCGGCTCGCCGGTGGCGAAGCCGTCGAGGGAGATGGACAAGTTGTGGATCCGGGTGAGTGACATCCGCGCGCTCCTCGATTGGTGATTTGCGCTCGACGATCGGTTCTCAGAAGGACTGACCAAGATGACCGGAGATTCTCATCGGCCGCCGTGCATCCCGTAGCTGTTCCCCCATCGCCTCGCACCCGCATCTCGACCAAGTGGTGGCCTACTGGGCCATGTCGACGAACCGGCTGTAGTGGCCCTGGAAGGCCACGGTGATGGTGGCGGTCGGGCCGTTGCGGTGCTTGGCGACGATGAAGTCGGCCTCGCCGGCGCGTGGTGACTCCTTCTCGTACGCATCCTCGCGGTGGAGCAAGATGACCATGTCCGCGTCCTGCTCGATACTGCCCGATTCACGCAGGTCCGACAGCATCGGCTTCTTGTCCTGGCGCTGCTCGGGGCCGCGGTTGAGCTGGCTGATCGCGATGACGGGCACCTCCAGCTCCTTGGCGAGGAGCTTGAGCGCGCGGGAGAACTCGGCGACCTCCTGCTGCCGACTCTCGATCCGCTTGCCACTGGTCATCAGCTGCAGGTAGTCGACGATGACCAGGCGCAGGTCGTGGCGCTGCTTGAGGCGCCGGCATTTCGCCCGGATCTCCATCATCGTCATGTTGGGCGAGTCGTCGATGAACAGCGGTGCACCGGACACCTCGCCGGTGCGTCGGGCGATGCGGTTCCAGTCGTCGTCGTTCATCCGGCCGGCCCGCATGTGGTGAAGGGGAACGCGGGCCTCGGCGGAGAGCAGTCGCATGGTGATCTCGTTGCGGCCCATCTCCAGCGAGAAGATCACCGTGGTCATCTGGTGCTTGATGGCCGCCGAGCGGGCGAGGTCCAGGCCGAGTGTCGAGTTGTGGGTGGGAACCATCGTCGGTCCCGCCAGGTAGAGGCGACTCCGGTTGTCGACCTCCACGCACCTCACCGGCACGCTGGCAACCGGGCGGACATCCACGATGTAGCGGTACCCGGTGTTGGCGTCGCGTCCGGACCGACGTTGCTTGTGTGCCAGCCGTTTGCGTTCGAGTCGGAAGACATCGTCGCTGCTGGAGAACGTGATCGTGTATGCGGTGGAGCTCGAGTCCGAACGACCTCGCACCCGTTTGGTGGTCAGCCCGCTCTTGTATCCCAGGGTGGCCACGAGTTCACGGACATCCATCGCAAGTCGGCGACTGGTGACCGAGAACTGCACCGACCCGGTCGTCGTCACCTCCCCGTCGGTGTCGAGGAGGCCGGCCAGCAAGGCACGTCGCTGATCCTCGGACGCCCGCAGGTACTCCCGTGGGATGTGCTTGTCACCGAGAACGCCCAGCATGCGAAGGATCGCGGGAACGGTTGCGTGATGGGCATGGCAGGAAGCGCAGCGCCGCAGGCCCGAGTAGTCACGGCCGCAGTCCGGGCACCGCGGCCGCCCGCGGTGCGGCTGTAGACCACGCGACCGACCGCCGCACACTCTGCCGCAAGCGAGGACGTCGATGGTCCTGGGTGTGAACTTCTTCCCGCACACGAGGCATTTCCTCATCGGGATTGCACTGCTGTGATCCATGCGTATCGAGTAGCTGCACCCTGAGCACCGCCGCACCTGCAGCCCCTCGGCCTCGATGTGCACGGCGATCTCTGGATCGGCACTGGTGTACCTGGCGCGGGCGCTGTGACCGTCGCCCAACCAGACACCGAGGGTGTAAGGGGGCAGGAGCAGTGCGGCCTTCGGCCGCCGCATGGGCGCCGGGTTGCGAACCGAGTGGTTGAGACGTCGGTCGCTGAGGGTCTCGACTCGCAGCGTTCTGGCGATCTCTTCGGTGGTCCGAACTGCGGGGACGATCCGCTCCCTGCGGACACCGCCCGCGCCGACGCGCGCAGCGTACGCGGACCTGCGCGAGGCGCGTGTCTCGGTCAGCCATCCGTGTTCCGCGTCGGCCACGATGACCGCGCCATCGGAGAACTCGACCTCGTAGCAGGGGCGCCCTCGGAGCACGTCGGTGACTGCCGTGACTGTGGTCGGCCGCCCGTCGTCGCCGACAAGGCGGTCGCCGACCTGGACCTCGCCCATCGTCGTCCAGTCGGTGGGCGTCGGCAGCGGGGTGTCCAGCGCCAGTGCCTTGCCGATGGCCGGCCGGGCGGCCAGCACGATCATCTGCCCTGAGTGCAGTCCGTTGGTCAGCTGGTCGAGGTCGGCGAAACCGGTCGGCACCCCCACCATCACGCCGCCACGGGACCCGATCGCCTCGATCTCGTCGAGCGTGCCCTCCATGATCGCGGACAGCGGCAGATAGTCCTCGGAGGTCCGCCGGTCGGTCACGGCGAAGACCTCGGCCTGCGCCCGGTCGACGATCTGGTCGGCGTCGCCGTCGCCGCTGTATCCCATCTGGACGATGCGCGTGCCGGCCTCGACCAGCCGGCGGAGCACCGCGCGCTCGCGGACGATCTCGGCGTAGAAGCCCGCGTTGGCCGCCGTCGGGACCGACGAGACCAGGGTGTGCAGGTAGGGCGCACCGCCGATCCGCCCGAGCTCGCCCCGCTTCTGCAGCTCGGCGCCGACCGTGACCGGGTCGGCCGGCTCGCCGCGGCCGTACAGGTCGATGATCGTCTCGTAGACGGTCTCGTGCGCCGGCCGGTAGAAGTCGTGACCGCGCACGATCTCGACGGCGTCGGCGATCGCGTCCTTGGAGAGCAGCATCCCGCCGAGCACCGACTGCTCCGCCGATACGTCCTGCGGGGGGGTGCGGTCGTACCCCGGGCTCGGCCCGGCCTCGGGGCCCGAAAGCTCCGCAATGCTCACTGCGGCCCCCCTCCGGGCTCGGCGATCTCGTCGTCCCCACGCTCGCACCCGGGCCGGACAGAAAGCCCGAGCGCCCCCACCGCGCGGGTGACGCTACGGTCGGCACCGGTCAGGGAGAAGCCCACGTCCACAGACCCTGTGGGGCAACGGTGGATCACCACCCACCCGCCCCGCGTAGCTTCGTCAACAGGGTGTGGACAAGTCTGGGGACGACCGGTGCACGGGGGTCCAGCGATGCCCGGTTTGCACCACCTGACCTGGGCCGATGTTGTCCACCGCATGTGGACGCCAGAAAGATGGGCGTGATCTCACCATGCGAGACCGCCGAAAGGTTGGCCCGGACGGTTTCGTACCGTCGGAACCACCGTGACCAAACCTGCCGTGCTCCGCCGACATCCGGCCGACCCCGAGATCTGGCGGCTGGCGCTCCCCGCCCTGGGCGCACTGGTGGCCGAGCCGCTCTTCCTGCTGGCCGACACGGCGATCGTCGGTCACCTGGGGACGCCGCAGCTCGCCGCGCTCGGCATCGCCGGCGTCGTGCTGACCACGCTCGTCAACGTCTCGATCTTCCTCGCGTACGGGACGACGGCCGCCGTCGCCCGGCAGCTCGGCGCCGGGAACCGACGCGCCGCACTCGCCCAAGGGGTGGACGGGTGCTGGCTGGCCGTCGTCGTCGGGTTGGCCACCCTGGCGGTCGGGTGGCCGCTCACCCCGTGGGTCGTCTCGCTCTTCGGACCCCAGCCGGACGTCGCGGGCTACGCCGAGACCTACCTGCGGATCAGCCTGCTCGGCATCCCGTCGATGCTGCTGGTCCTCGCGGCGACCGGCGTGCTGCGGGGTCTCCAGGACACCCGGACCCCGCTCGTCGTCGCCGCCGCCGGGGCCGCCGGCAACGTGGTGCTCAACCTCGTCCTCGTGTACGGGTTGGGCCTGGGCATCGCCGGCTCCGCGCTCGGCACCGTCATCGCCCAGACCGCGATGGCCGCGGCCTTCGTGCGGGTGGTCGGCCGGGGTGCACGCCGACACGGCGCGCCACTGCGGCCCGACTGGCCCGGCGTGCGCCGATCCTTCGGGGCGGGGGTCCCGCTGGTCGTCCGGACCGTCTCGATGCGGGCCGCCCTGGTCGTGGCCACCGTCGTGGCGACGGGCCTCGGCACGGTGGAGCTCGCAGCGCACCAGATCGCCTACATCACCTGGTCGCTGCTCGCGCTCGTGCTCGACGCCATCGCGATCGCCGCCCAGGCCCTCGTCGGCAAGGACCTCGGGGCGGGGGACGTCGCCGTGGTCCGGTCCACCACCAGGCGCATGGTCGAGTGGGGGCTCCTGGCAGGCACCGGCCTGGGTGTCCTCGTGGCGGTCGTCGCGCCCGTCTACGCCGTGCTGTTCACCCGTGACCCGGAGGTCCGGGGCCTGGTGGTCGTCGCCCTGCTGGTCGTGGCGGTGATGCAGCCGCTCGCGGGCTGGGTCTTCGTGCTCGACGGCGTGCTGATCGGTGCGGGCGACGGACGCTTTCTCGCGCTGGCCTCGGCGCTGAGCGTGCTGGCCTTCCTGCCGGCCGCGTGGGCGGTGAGCACCTACGACCTGGGCCTGGTGGCACTGTGGGCGGCGATCGGGGTGTGGATGCTCGCCCGGCTCGTGACCCTGGCGCTGAGGGAGCGTGGGGACTCATGGGTCGTCACCGGCGCACTGCGCTGACCGGGCCCCGCCCGCCCGGGGGTTGGCCGAGGGTCCAGGGGCGGCCGAGGGACGGCCCGCCGAGTGACGAGGCACGGTCCCATCGCCGAGCTGCCCCCGTACG